>NZ_LZZU01000060.1:0-272679 GCF_014170355.1 Cupriavidus sp. UME77 | reverse complement strand
GGCATCTCGCTGATCCTGTTCTATCGCAAATAGGCCCTATCGCTAATAAAGCCGGCGCCGCGCCAATTCGCCGACATCTGCTGTTTTCTCATGTTCGATCAACGTTTTTTCAAGATCACGCTTGCCGTCCTGCTGTTCCACGTTGGGCTGTGGCGTCTCGACGGCGGGCTTTTGGGGTGGCTCGAGCGGGATGATGCGGGCGACGACTTCTGGCGAGATCACGGCCTCCGTGATCTTGCGCCCCAGCCCGCTCTGGATCAGGTAAAGCAGGCCGACGTGGAACAGCAGGACGGCAAGCGTGATCTTGAAAAAACGTTGATCGAACATGAGAAAACAGCAGATGTCGGCGAATTGGCGCGGCGCCGGCTTTATTAGCGATAGGGCCTATTTGCGATAGAACAGGATCAGCGAGATGCCACAACCGACCAGCAAGCTAAGCAGCAATTCCATGATAAACGCTCCTTCAACAGTGATGCCGGTGGGAGCGCCGCTCTCGAGGCAGCGTGTCAGGCTGACAGTATAAACGATAATGATTCTTATTTGGTGGCATTTTGTGCGATGCGTTGAATCGCTGCCGCGCAGCCGTCTTTATACGCCGATTTGGCGATACCTTCCCGGGGCTGCGACAAAATGCGCGCTCTCACACGGCACAGGGTTGCCGGCAATGCCCGATCTGCCACAAAGCGCGCTAGCATAGGAAATAGACGAGTCATTCGAGCCATTCGAGCATTTCGCCGCGCCGGCCGCGGCGCCCCCCGTGCGAGAGGACCAGGCCATGGATTTCACCCGTTTCGCCGAAGACGACCGCTCGACCCTCCTGCGTGCCGCGACCGGCTCGCCATGCACCTCCGCGCTCGACTGGATGTGCGCCCAGTTCGCCCTGCGGGTCGTGTGCTCGCTGGGGCCCAGATTCAACCTGCGCAGCAATATCAACGACATCCTGACAGTCAGCGCCCAGGAGATGGTGTGGCCGTACGGCGTGGTGTTGCGCGTCCAGCGTTTCCTTGCCGCGCGCTGCGCCGATATGCCTGCCTGGAAAGGCGCCGCGCGCCTCACGCCCGAAGAATTCCTGGAGCGTCACGGGCAATGGAACAGCGCGTTCGACGAGAGCGCGCTGTTTTACTACCTGGATGAGTACGTCAAGCATCACGCCAAGGATATGTTCGCCGTGTTCGATGCGTCGGCGGCCGCGCTGGCAGCGCGGCTGGATGGCGAGCGCGTGCTGCTGGTGCGTAACATCGACATGCTCAGCCATGTGCTGGATTTGCCCGAGCACGAGCGCAAGCTGTTGCTGTACGCGGCGCTCGCAAAGTACAAGCGGGACCTGCGCGCGGTGATGGTGGACTGCAAGGTGGCGCACAGCCAGGAAGCCTTCCAGATCCTCGCCGGCTTGACCGGCGCAAGTCCGGCCGCGGTGGCGGCTTCGCTGCGGCCCGGTTCGCGCCTGGAGACGCTCAACCTGATCGAGCAGCCCCTGCCCGAGAACAGCGTGACCGACCTGGGCGACCTGATGCGCCTGTCGGACCGGCTGCTGCATGTCCTGCTTGGCAACTACGCGAACGAAGCCGAGATGATGGCGGTGTTCACGCGCCCGGCGGCAGCCCCCACGCTTGGCACCGGCGACTATCCGCACGTCGAGACCGATGCGCGCTACCTGTCGGCGCTGCTGGCCAACGCCACGCAGCAGCATGCCTGCGGCGTCAACGTGTTGATCTACGGCCCACCCGGCACCGGCAAGACCGAGTTCGCGCGGCTGCTGGCGCGCGAGGCTGGCTGCGAGTTGTACGAAGTGGACTGCCTGGACCGCGACGGCAACAGCTTGTCAGGCAAGGATCGCTATCGCTCGCTGCAGGTGTCGCAGGCGTTCCTGCGTGGCCGCCCGCGCACGGCCCTGCTGTTCGATGAAGTCGAGGATGTGTTCCCGGGCAGCGCGCGCGAGCTCACCAGCCTGTTCGGCCAGGAGGACCCGCGCGGCTCGGTGAACGGCAAGGCCTGGGTCAACCAGACGCTGGAGCAGAACCCGGTCCCGGTGATCTGGATCTCCAACTCGATTCGCCAGATCGACCCGGCCTATCTGCGCCGTTTCCAGTTTCACCTTGAGCTGAAGATCCCGCCCCCGCTGGTGCGCGAGAACATCATTCGCAAGCACCTGGGCACGCTGGACGTGAGCGACGCCTTTATCGCATCGCTGGCCGCGCGCAAGACCTTGACGCCGGCGCAGGTGCAATCGGCCGCGCGCTTCGTGCAACTGGCGGGCTCGGGCGTGGCCGAGCCGGTGGAGGCGCTGATCTTGCGCCAGCTTGACCATGCCGACCGCGCCATGGGCTTGCGCCCGGAAGTGGAAGGGCGCCCGGTGGTGACGCACTACCGCCTGGATTACCTGAACCTGGAGACGCGCTACGAGGTCGGCAAGATCGTGCAGGCACTCAAGGCAAGGCAGCGCGGCACCTTGTGTTTCTATGGCCCCCCGGGCACCGGCAAGACCGCGCTGGCCGAGCACATCGCGGCCGCGCTCGAGCAGCCGCTGATGATCCGGCGTGCCTCCGACCTGATGAGCAAGTATGTGGGGGAAACCGAGCAGCAGATCGCGGCGATGTTCGCGCGCGCGGAGGAAGACGGCGCCATCCTGTTGCTCGACGAAGCCGACAGCTTCATGCAAAGCCGGCAGAACGCCGTGCGCAATTACGAGGTGTCCGAGGTCAACGAGATGCTTCAGGGCATGGAGCGCTTCAACGGCATCTTCGTTTGCACCACCAACCTGTTCGAGCGGATCGACGAGGCGGCGCTGCGCCGCTTCTCGTTCAAGATCCGTTTCCTGCCGCTCAAGCCCGAGCAACGCACGGCGATGTTCGTCGAGGAAGCGCTGGATGCCGATCCGCAGCGCATGGACGCCACCATGCGCGAGGAACTGGCGAAGATGGATTGCCTGACGCCGGGCGACTTTGCCACGGTCAAGCGTCAGTGCGTGCTGCTCGGCGAGACGCTGACGCCAGACGAGTTCCTGGCGCAGTTGCGCCAGGAACATGCCGTCAAGCCGGACGTGCGGCAGCGCCGGCCGCTGGGGTTCCTGCAGTGACCTGAAGCGGGAAGCGGGAGCCGATGCCTCAGTCGAATGCCGGCGCGGGCTCGATCACCAGGGTTTCCGCGGGCGCGTCCACATGCAGAAGCGCCGCGGCCATGGCGCGCAGATGGGCGGCATCCTTGGTTGAGGTGTAGCGGTCCTTGGGCACCGCGTCGGCGTTTGCAGCCATGTCGTGCTCGGCCAGCTTGCGCTGAAGTTGCCGCGCGATCGCGTCACCGGTATCGACCAGCTTCAAGCGATCGCCCACCAGTTCACGCACGGTGTCCGACAGGAAGGGGTAGTGGGTGCAGCCAAGTACCAGCGTATCGGCGCCGGCCTCGAGCATGGGCGACAGGTAGGTGGTGAGTTTCTCGCGCACGGCCGGGCCATCCACATCGCCTTGCTCGATCAGCGGCACCAGCCCGACGCCAGCCTCGCAGAGGAAGCGGCTCTCGCCTTCCAGGGAGGCAAGCAGCCGGCCGAACTTTGCGCTCTTCAATGTGTTGCCCGTGGCCAGCACGCCAACCACTTTGCTGCGGCTGGCGGCGGCGGCGGGTTTCAGGCCAGGCTCAACGCCGATGATCGGCAACGCGAGCTTTTCGCGCAGCGTTTGCACCGCATGCATGGTCGCCGTGTTGCAGGCGATCACCAGGGCCTTGCAGCCTTGTGCCACCAGCCATTCGCAAACCTGCAGCGTGCGCGCCTCGACAAATTGCTCGGGCTTCTCGCCATAGGGCGCGTACTTCGAATCGGCTACGTAAATCAGCGATTCCTGCGGGAGCAGGGCACGGATTTCGCGCAATACGGACAGGCCGCCGAGGCCGGAATCAAAGATGCCGATGGGTGCGTTGTTCACAGGAAGGATCGAGGCAATCAAGAGTTTAGGTAGCAAAAAGCCGGGTCGGATGACCCGGCTTCTGCGCACAGCATCGCTGTCACGGCGTGGCGCGTGTTACAGCGCAGCGACCGGGATCTTGCCGATCTTGGCTTGCCATTCGGCGGGGCCGGTCTTGTGCACCGAGGTGCCTTCGCTGTCCACGGCCACCGTCACGGGCATGTCCTTGACGTCGAACTCGTAGATGGCTTCCATGCCCAGGTCTTCGAAGCCGACCACCTTGGCGTGCCGGATAGCCTTGGCCACCAGGTAGGCCGCGCCGCCGACTGCCATCAGGTAGGCAGACTTGTGCTTCTTGATGGCCTCGATCGCCACAGGGCCGCGCTCGGCCTTGCCGATCATCGAGATCAGGCCGGTTTCGGCCAGCATCATCTCGGTGAACTTGTCCATGCGGGTAGCGGTGGTGGGACCTGCCGGGCCGACGGCCTCGTCGCGCACCGGATCGACCGGGCCCACGTAGTAGATCACGCGGTTGGTGAAGTCCACCGGCAGCTTCTCGCCCTTGGCCAGCATGTCGGCGATGCGCTTGTGCGCGGCGTCGCGGCCGGTCAGCATCTTGCCGTTGAGCAGCAGGGTCTGGCCCGGCTTCCACGAGGCGACTTCTGCCGGCGTCAGCGTGTTCAGGTCGACGCGCTTGGAGGTCTCGGTGTTCGGTGCCCACTCGACCTTCGGCCAGGCCGACAGGTCAGGCGCTTCGAGCTTGGCCGGGCCGCTGCCGTCCAGCGTGAAGTGCACGTGGCGGGTGGCCGCACAGTTCGGGATCATCGCGACCGGCTTGGAGGCAGCGTGGGTGGGGTAGCCCATGATCTTGACGTCCAGCACGGTGGCCAGGCCGCCCAGGCCTTGCGCGCCGATGCCCAGCGCATTGACCTTCTCGTACAGCTCGACGCGCATTTCCTCGATCCAGTCCTGCGGGCCGCGAGCGATCACGTCCTGGATGTCGATCGGGTCCATCAGCGATTCCTTGGCCATGACCATGGCCTTCTCGGCGGTGCCGCCGATGCCGATGCCCAGCATGCCCGGCGGGCACCAGCCAGCGCCCATGGTCGGCACGGTCTTGAGCACCCAGTCGACGATGGAGTCGGACGGGTTGAGCATGACGAACTTCGACTTGTTCTCCGAGCCGCCGCCCTTGGCCGCCACCTGGATGTCCACGGTATTGCCCGGCACCACTTCGTAGTGGATCACGGCAGGGGTGTTGTCCTTGGTGTTCTTGCGGCCGCCTTCGGGCGGGCTCACGATGGACGCGCGCAGCACGTTGTCCGGGTTGGTGTAGCCGCGGCGCACGCCTTCGTTGATCATGTCCGACAGGCCCATGGTGGCGCCATCCCAGCGCACATCCATGCCGACCTTGACGAAGATGGTCACGATGCCGGTGTCCTGGCAGATCGGGCGCTTGCCTTCAGCGCACATGCGGCTATTGGTCAGGATCTGCGCGATCGCATCCTTGGCCGCGGGACTCTGCTCCAGCTCATAGGCACGGCCCAGGCTGGTGATGTAGTCCATCGGGTGGTAATAGCTGATGTATTGCAGGGAGTCGGCGACGCTCTGGATGAGGTCTTCTTGTTTGATGACAGTCATTTTTGTGGGGAGGACAGTCGAGGGGAAATTCAGCCCGAAATCATACACCTAGCGAGGGGTAGGTGCCTGACTGCATGCGCCTGTCGACAGGGCCGCAGGTGCGCTTCGCTGCGCACGGCCGGCCGATGCGCGCTTCCTGCCGCGAAGTTCGTCGCCTGCCTGCGACGCATGCCTTACAGGGCCT
This sequence comes from Cupriavidus sp. UME77, assembly GCF_014170355.1. NCBI lineage: Bacteria > Pseudomonadati > Pseudomonadota > Betaproteobacteria > Burkholderiales > Burkholderiaceae > Cupriavidus > Cupriavidus sp. UME77. The sequence goes on along the minus strand of NZ_LZZU01000060.1, from coordinate 266,958 downwards.
TACGGGCGGGTGAAAAGGCCCCGATTCCGTTTTCTCCTTGGCGCATGTTCACGGTGGGCCGGCGGTTATCTTGGCATCTCCTCAATAACGGAGATGTGACCATGACCTTGAGCGCAATTGGCAGCAACACGTCGCTGTCCAGCCTCTTTCAGACGCAGCCCACCGGCAAAAGCTGCGGTGGCCAGGATGCGTCCGGTGGCAGCGACACCAGCAACTCGGCCAGCAATCCGGCCGATGCGCTGATGCAGGCACTTCAGCAAACGCTGGCGCAGTTGGGCATCACGACCTCGTCGTCCAGCACGGACAGTTCGACGACCGCGGCGTCCGCCTCGTCTGCCACTTCCGCCACCTCTGCCAGCAGCGCTTCGGGCGCCGCCGCCAGCAGCAGCACCGCGTCCAGCGCAACGGACAGCGCCGATGCGTCCGGCAACGCGGTGCAGGCGTTCGTCGGCGCGCTGTTCCAGGCACTTGCCGCCCAGGCTGCCGGCACCACCGCGAGCCAGGGCACGAGCGCTGCTACCACCGCTACCACCGCCGCCAGCTCGACCGACAGCACCGTAGCCAGCGCGACCGGCACCGATGCGACGCAGACGACCCAATCGCCGGCTGCCGCCACCGGCCATCACCACCACCATCACCACTACCAGAGCGTCAGCGCGGATCTGTCCAGCCTGGCGCAAGAAGCTGGCGCCAGCAGCACTTCATCGAGTGGTGCCGGTTCGGATAGCGCCAGCAACCCGGCCTCAGCAACGCTCGCGACCCTCGAGACGGATTTTTCCGCGCTTCAGCAATCCGGTAGCTCGGGATCGACGGTATCCTTGCAGTCGTTCCTGCAGACGCTCTCGGCCAACCTGAGCAGCGGCAAAGGTACGATGAGCACCGTTGGTAACTTCGTTACCACGCAGGCATAAAGAACCACCCGCAAGGGCGTGCTGCTGTTCCCGGCACGCCCTGCGCACGCTGCCCCGGCAGCGTGCGCGCGCCTTTACATTCATGACTCCTCACGTGCTTCTCGTCGACGACGACCCCGTCGCCTGTGACCTGCTGTCACGCATCCTGCTATCCAGCGGCATGACGGTGTCGGTGCTGCATGACGGCTACGATTTGTCGCGCCGCCTCACGCAAGAGCGGCCATCGGTGGTGCTGCTCGATATCATGATGCCGCGCAAGGATGGGCTGAGCGCGTTGCAGGAAGTGCGCGCTGCCGGTGACGATGTGCCCATGATTTTCCTGTCGGCGCGCGGCGAGGCCGCCGACCGTGCCGCGGGCCTGGAGCTTGGCGCCGACGATTACCTGCCCAAGCCATTTTGCTCGCGCGAATTGCTGGCGCGGATCCACGCGGTCCTGCGCCGCCGCCCGCAGGCCCCGGGGAGCGCGCCGGAGCAGCGTCTCTCTTACAGTTTTGGTCCGTTCGACGTCGACTTTTCCGCCCGCATCCTGACGCGCGACGGCGAGCGCCTGCCTTTGCGCGATACCGAATTCGCCATGCTCAAGGTCTTCACCGGCCACCCGATGAAGGTGCTTTCGCGCGCCCGGCTGCACGACCGTCTCTATGGCTCCGACATGCATTTCCGCGACCGCAGCCTGGATGTGCCGGTCTGGCGCTTGCGCCGCGTGATCGAGGAGGATCCATCCGTGCCTCGTTACATCCAGACCGTGCGGGGCCGCGGCTACGTCTTTGTCCCCGGGCTCGACGCGTTCTGCGCCGACGAAGCCGACGACCTCGACGAAGCGCCGGACACATGAAAAATCCGTTCAATACGCTGTTTGGGCGCATGGCGGTGCTATCGGTCTCCGTGCTCGTCATTGTCCATCTGGGCTGGACCGCGCTGATGTTTCACCTGCGCCCGCATGGCCAGGCGGACGGCATGGCACGGGGCATCGTGCTGGCGCTGGGCACGCTCGACGCGAGGCCGGGTGCCGGCGCGGAGCGCAAGCCAGGCGCCGCCATCCGGCTTGCCGCCCTTGGTACCGAGCCCGCCGCCGGCCCGTTGCCAGAGCATGGGCCCTTGCGCCATCTGCTGCGCGACCTTCGGCAAGGGCTCCCAGCGGGGTCGGAGCTGCGCGTGGACCAGGCGTGGCCGCCGCACCTGTGGGCGCGCCTTCCCGGGCAGTCCCGCTGGGCGGTCATGGCACTGGACATGCGGCCGCCGCCACTGCCGCCGTTCGTCTTTGAAACCACGGGCATGCTGGTCGCGGCGATCCTGCTGTCCCTGTTCGTCGCATGGCAGATGCAGCGCCCGATCGCCCGTGTGGCCGGTGCCGCGCGCGAGCTTGGCAATAGCGGGAGCGCGGCGCTGATTCCGGTGACGGGCCCGTCCGAGTTGCGCTATCTGGCCGAGTCCTTCAACGACATGATGCGCAGGCAGGCGGAGAGCCGCGAGAACCAGGCGGTCATGCTCGCCGGCGTGGCGCACGACCTGAAGTCGCCGCTGACCCGGCTGCGCCTGCGCGCCGACGTGCTCGCGGACACCGCTGAGCGCGGTGGCTTTGTGCAGGACATCGATTCGATCACGCATATCGTCAACCAGTTCCTGGAGTACGCGAACGAGAGTCCCGATCCCGGTCCGGCCATCGAAGTCGATGCCTTCCTGCGCCAGCAGTTTTCCGGCGCGTTGTTCCAGTTGCGCCTGGACGCCGGGCCGCGGTTCGTGTTGCCGCGCACGCTGGTGGACCGGATGGTCACCAACCTGGTGGACAACGCGCTGGAGTATGGCATGCCGCCGATCCAGATCGAAACCCGGCTGGACGGCGAGCACTGGCATATCGTGATACGCGACCATGGCGAGGGCATGCCGGATGCGCAGGTCGAGGTGGCGATGCGTCCATTCGTGCGGCTAGACACCTCGCGCGGCGGCGACGGCCATTGTGGCCTTGGGCTGGCAATTGTAAGCCGCCTGGTGGAACGCATGGGGGGGAAATGCCTCGCTCGCAATGCGCCGGGGGGCGGTTTCCAGGTCTGCCTCGTGCTGCCCGCTCCGAAACCACTAGAGCATCCGGTGGCATGAAGCGCTGGCTTCCGGCGAAAAAAACCGCAGCCCTGGCTGCGGTTTCGTAATGCCGGCATCGGGCCGAAGCCTCTCAATGGGCAGGCCCTGGCGCCTTGCCCGCGTGCGGCTAGTCGGCGTTGCGCGCCTCTGTCCTGCTGGCGCGCCACGCGCGGCGGGCCAGCGGTCCGGGCCAGCTCGCCAGCGCGATGCCGGCCAGCACACAGGCGAGCGCCACGCCGTGCGGCCAGCCCGGCGTCTCCCCGAGGAACACGATGCCGTAGGTGGCGGCCGCGATCGGCAGCACCGCAGTGAACACGCCCGCCATCTGTGCCGGCACATGGCGCACGCCTTTCATCCACAGCCAGAACGAGAAGATGCTGGCCGACAGCGCATACCAGAGCACCATCCACCATATGCTCGCCGGAACCGATGCCATGTCGAAATGCAGCAGTGGCATCAGGCCCAGTGGCAGCATCAGCAGCCCGCCGATCAAGTGCGTATAGGCGCAGATCTCGATGGCCGCCAGGGTTTGTGCCAGGCGCCGCGAGAGGATCACGTAGATCGATTCGCAGATCACCGCGCCCATGATCATCAGGTTGCCGAGCAGCGCATGCTCGCCGCCGATGTCGGCAGCGCCGCCGCCGCCGCGGTCCGTGCCCCGCGCCACATTCAGCACCGCGATGCCCGCCACCGCCAGCAAGACCGAGAACACGGTGCGCCGTGATAGCCGCTCGCGCAGGATCAGCCACGAGAGCAGGGCCACGGTCGCCGGGATGGTGCTGGTGATCACGCCTGCGGCCATGGCGCTGGTCAGCCGCACGCCGCCCAGCATCAGCAGCGTGAACAGGAACGTGCCGAAAAAGGCTTGCAGGAAGAGGTTGAACCATTCGCCCCGCGAGACGGCGCGCATGCGCGCGGGGCGGTACCAGGGTGCCAGGCACACAATGGCGATGGCGAAGCGCAGCAGCGCGAACAGCAGGATGGGTACGTAGGCGACGATTGCCTTGCCCAGCCCGACATTGCTGCCGACCAGGGCCATTGAGGCAATCAGGAAGAGGGCGTAGATGGGCACGGGGTCTGGGTGGCGGCGCTGTTTGGTCGGGTTCCGGCCGGCTTCTGGCCTGGTTCTGGCACGATACTGGCCGCGCTTTGGCGACGGTTTGGCGCGGATTTGGCGAGCGATGGCAGGCGGCTCGCGGTGGCGCGTTGCGCTGAGCATGTCTGCCGGCGAAGGTCCGCAATGCCGCAGCGCCGTGTTCGGGATAGGGCTCGCGGCATTATAGCTGTGCTAGCCTAATGGAGAAGGCTGCACATCCGTACCCGTGTCCTGCCGTTATCCATGGTGCGCCGCAGCAGCCGGCGCACGGGTACCGGCATGCGAGCGGGTCGGGTTTGGCAGCGTCAGGTTTAAGTAAGCCGTCGAGCGTAAGTTCGCAGCCAGGCAGCCACGCTATATCAGGAGACAAACAAATGTCCGCCATCGAGTCCGTGATGCAGGAGCATCGTATTTTCAATCCCCCGGAGTCGTTCGCCAAGCAAGCCGCGATCCCAAGCATGGAGGCTTACCGTGCCTTGTGCGACGAAGCCGAGCGCGACTACGAGGGTTTCTGGGCGCGCCACGCCCGCGAGCAACTGCACTGGACCAAGCCCTTCACCAAGGTGCTGGACGAGAGCAATGCGCCGTTTTACAAGTGGTTCGAGGACGGCGAGCTCAATGCCTCCTTTAACTGCCTGGACCGCAACCTGGACAACGGCAATGCCGAGAAGGTAGCCATTGTCTTCGAGGCCGACGAGGGCACCGTTACCAAGGTCACCTATCGCCAGTTGCATGCCAAGGTGTGCCAGTTTGCCAACGGCCTCAAGGCGCTGGGCATCAGGAAGGGCGACCGCGTCGTCATCTACATGCCCATGTCCGTCGAGGGTGTCGTCGCCATGCAAGCCTGCGCGCGCCTTGGCGCCACGCACTCGGTGGTGTTCGGCGGCTTCTCCGCCAAGTCGCTGCAAGAGCGGCTGGTCGACGTGGGCGCGGTGGCGCTGATCACCGCCGACGAGCAGATGCGCGGCGGCAAGGCGCTGCCACTCAAGGCCATCGCCGATGAAGCGCTGGCGCTGGGCGGCTGCGAAGCCGTGAAGAGCGTGATCGTGTACCGCCGCACCGGCGGCAAGGTCAACTGGGCCGAGGGCCGCGACCGCTGGATGGACGATGTCGCCGCCGGCCAGCCGCAGACCTGCGAAGCCGAGCCCGTCAGCGCCGAGCATCCGCTGTTCGTGCTCTACACCTCGGGCTCAACCGGCAAGCCCAAGGGCGTGCAGCACAGCACCGGCGGCTACCTGCTGTGGGCGCTGATGACGATGAAATGGAGCTTCGACATCAAGCCCGACGACATGTTCTGGTGTACCGCCGATATCGGCTGGGTCACCGGGCACACCTACATCGCCTACGGCCCGCTGGCCGCCGGCGCCACGCAGGTGGTGTTCGAAGGGGTGCCTACCTATCCCAACGCCGGCCGTTTCTGGGACATGATCGCGCGCCACAAGGTCAGCATCTTCTACACCGCGCCGACCGCGATCCGCTCGCTGATCAAGGCGGCCGAGGCCGACGAGAAGATCCATCCCAGGCAATACGACCTGTCCAGCCTGCGCCTGCTGGGCACGGTGGGCGAGCCCATCAACCCCGAAGCGTGGATGTGGTACTACCAGAATATCGGCGGCGAGCGCTGCCCGGTGGTCGACACCTTCTGGCAGACCGAGACCGGCGGGCACATGATCACCCCGCTGCCGGGCGCCACGCCGCTGGTGCCGGGCTCGTGCACCTTGCCGCTGCCGGGCATCATCGCGGCCATCGTCGACGAGACAGGGCAGGACGTGCCGAATGGCAGCGGTGGCATCCTGGTGGTCAAGCGGCCCTGGCCCTCGATGATCCGCACCATCTGGGGTGACCCGGAGCGCTTCAAGAAGAGCTACTTCCCGGAAGAACTCGGCGGCAAGCTGTACCTTGCCGGCGACGGCTCGATCCGCGACAAGGAGACCGGCTACTTCACCATCATGGGCCGTATCGACGACGTGCTCAACGTCTCGGGCCACCGCATGGGCACGATGGAAATCGAGTCCGCGCTGGTCTCCAACCCGATGGTGGCGGAAGCCGCCGTGGTGGGCCGCCCGGACGACATGACTGGCGAGGCCATCTGCGCCTTCGTGGTGCTCAAGCGCTCCCGCCCGAACGAGGAAGAAGCCAAACAGATCGCCGCCGAACTGCGCAACTGGGTGGGCAAGGAGATTGGCCCGATCGCCAAGCCCCGCGACATCCGCTTTGGCGACAACCTGCCCAAGACGCGTTCCGGCAAGATCATGCGGCGCCTGTTGCGCTCGCTGGCCAAGAACGAAGAAATCACCCAGGACACGTCCACCCTGGAAAACCCCGCCATCCTGGAGCAGTTGAAGCAGGCACAATAACGTGATAGCGCGATAGCGCGGTCATCCGCCCCTGCCGGCACGCCTTGCGCGTGCCGGCAGGTTGCTTGCTTGCCCACCCCGGCTGCCCAACCACTGCTCCCATGCCTGATGAACAGTCGCGCTTTCGCCGACGGCTGCTGCTGTACTACGGCTTGTTCACGATAGGCCTATTTGTCTTTATCGGCATGATGGGCCTGCTGGAGCATTCCAGCGGCGATGCCCTCTGGCTCGGTTACGTCTTCCTGTTCGTCACCATCGCCATCTATGCGTGCATCGGGCTGATCTGCCGCACCTCCGACCTCAATGAATACTATGTAGCTGGCCGGCGCGTGCCCGCGCTGTTCAACGGCATGGCGATCGCGGCCGACTGGATGAGCGCGGCATCCTTCATCGGCCTGGCCGGCATCCTGTTCGCGTCGGGCTACGAAGGCCTGGCCTACGTGATGGGCTGGACCGGCGGCTATTGCCTGGTCGCGTTCCTGCTCGCGCCCTACCTGCGCAAGTACGGCGGCTACACCATTCCCGACTTCCTCGCGGCGCGCTATGGCAATGGCAAGCCCGGCGGCAACATGCCGGTGCGCGCGATCGCCGTGCTGGCGGCTTCGCTATGTTCCTTCGTCTATCTGGTGGCGCAGATCCAGGGGGTCGGGCTGATCGTCACGCGCTTTATCGGCGTGGAGTTCGCCGTCGGCGTGTTCTTCGGCCTGGCCGGCATCCTGGTGTGCTCCTTCCTTGGCGGCATGCGCGCGGTGACCTGGACCCAGGTCGCGCAATACATCATGCTGATTGCGGCCTTCCTGGTCACGGTCTCGATGATCGCGTGGAAGCACCATCACCAGGCGCTGCCGCAACTGAGCTACGGCACGCTGCTGCAGCAGCTTGACACGCGCGAGCGCAGCATCGAGCGCGACCCGGCCGAGCAGGCCGTGCGCGAGTACTACCGCCAGCAGGCCGTACAGATGCAGGACCGCATCTCGCGGCTGCCGCAATCGTTCGATGAGGAGCGCAATGCGCTGTCCGCGCGCTTGCAGGAGCTGCGCTTGCGTAATGCACCGCTGCGCGAGATCAAGACGGTGGAGCGCGAGCGGGTCGAGTTTCCGCGTGACATTGCGGCGGCCCAGCAGCAATGGAACCAGCAGCGCGAAGAAGCCCTGGCGCGCAGCCAGCCTTCCACGCCGTCGACCGAGCCCTATCCGTCGCCCTCGGAGGCGGAGCGCAAGACCAAACGGCTGAACTTCGTGTTGCTGGTGTTCTGCCTGATGCTGGGCACCGCCAGCCTGCCACACATCCTGACGCGGCTCTACACCACGCCCTCGGTGAAGGAGTCGCGCAACTCGGTGGCGTGGGCGGTGTTCTTCATCGCGCTGCTCTACGTCTCCGCCCCCGCGCTGGCGGCGCTGGTCAAGTACGAGTTCTTCCAGCACCTGGTCGGCACGCCATACGCGGAACTGCCGCAGTGGGTGGTGCAATGGCGCAAGGTCGATCCGCCGGTGTTCGGCATTCGCGATGTGAACGGCGACGGCATCGTGCAGTGGGCGGAGATCCTCATCCAGCCCGACATGATCGTGCTGGCCGCACCGGAAATCGCGGGCTTGCCTTACGTGATCTCGGGTCTGGTTGCCGCGGGCGCGCTGGCGGCCGCGCTATCCACCGCCGACGGCTTGCTGCTCACCATTGCCAACGCGCTGTCGCACGACGTTTTCTATCACATGGTCGATCGCACCGCGAGTCACCAGCGGCGCGTCACCACGGCCAAGATCGTGCTGCTGGGCGTGGCCCTGTTTGCCTCTTACGTCACCTCGCTGCGCCCCGGCAATATTCTCTTTCTGGTTGGCGCGGCCTTCTCGCTGGCCGCGTCCAGTTTCTTCCCGGTGCTGGTGCTGGCGATCTTCTGGCGTCGCACCACGGCCGCGGGCGCGGTGGCAGGCATGGTGGCCGGACTCGGTGTGGCGGTCTACTATATCTTCGTCAACTACCCGTTCTTTACCCGCATGACCGGCATTTTCGGCAATCGCTGGTTCGGCGTGGACCCGATCGCTTCCGGCGCATTCGGCGTGCCCGCCGGCTTTGCCGTGGCCATCCTGGTCAGCCTGCTGACGCCGCGCAACGCCCCGGTGATCGACCGTCTCGTGACGTACTTGCGACGCGGATAGTGCCTTCGATCACGAAACACTAGATTTGCGAAACAACACTCTGATATACTCGCGGACTTGCTGGAGAGATGGATGAGTGGTTTAAGTCGCACGCCTGGAAAGCGTGTATAGGTTAATACCTATCCGGGGTTCGAATCCCCGTCTCTCCGCCAGAACAACGGAAAAAGCCCTTGATATTCAAGGGCTTTTTCTATTTCCGGGGAAGATTCAGGAGCGGTGCGCGTGTCTTGCGCGCTGGCATGCGCGAACTCTCCACACATAAAAAAAAGCACCTGTAGCAGGTGCTTTTTTATTTCCCGCGGTTGAATGGGGGAAGGGGAAGAGGGAGGGGACCGAACCGGGTCGGCAAACTCATTGGGATCCGGTTCGGACTTGCAAGCCTAATCGGCTTGCTCGATCTCACTGCCATGTTGGCCAGAGGATCATCTGCCACTTACCTTCGCTTTGCTACTGCGTGTCTCAGTCGGCAGGACTCCAGTATAGGTCAGCAGAAGTCGAGGTCAACCTGAGTTTACTGGCGGGTTGCTGGTGGCTCTCATGGACGGTTTTTGCCGGTGGTTCATCGTGCTTGTGAGTTCTGCTGCACGTGGCGATCCATGGGTATTCCCAATGCCGTCGCGGCAAACGCGCCGTGCTACGATCGATAAAAAACCGGGATGAGACACACAGTGAGCCAAGACATTGCAGCGCGTTTCAATGCGGAGTTCGCCCCGCGGATTGCGCAGACGATCGCGGATTTGTTCAAGCGCCGCATTCACGTCGAGGTGGTGCCGGACGAGAGGCCTGGCCGCGCAGCGCGCGTCCGCCTCTGCGGCGAGCCATTCGATGCGCCGCAGCGGTTCACGCAGCCATTGAACGTCTACCTGTCGTGGGACGGCCTCGAGGTGGAAGCGCTGTTCGCCGCAGGTGGCGCGGAAAAATTCGAGCACTATCTCGCGGCCCTGCCGGGCAAGATGCGCGCGTGGCAAACGCCCCGGCAGATCGATTTCGGGACGCGCTCGCAGGCGGACCCTACCGTGCTGCTTGGCGGGCTGGATTTCGAGCATTGAGGCTGAGCTTGAGTTGTTCGGGCGTTCTCACCGCATCCCCAGCAGCCTCTCCACGTTTCGCACCAGGTCCATCAGCCCCGGCGCGACTTCCCGCTCGCGCGCGGCGAATGGCCTGGCTTGCGCCGATACCCCGCAGTTGAAGATCAGCCATTGCGAATCCACCGGCCGGAACAGCGGCACGGCAACGGCATGGACATCGCTGCGCCATTCGCCACGGTTCACGCAGTAGCCCTTGGCCTCGAAATCCTGCCGCAGGCGCAAGAGCAGTGGCTGGAAGCGCAGGAAGGCATCGGGGTCTTGGAGGCGCAGGCGATTGAGCATGCTTTCGCGCTCTTCGGCAGGCGCCTTGCATAGCCAGGCCTTGCCGATGGCGGTGGTGAGCATGGGCAGCGCGGCGCCGATGTCCGGCGTCACGACAAGGCTGTCGGTCCATCCGCAGCAGGCGCGGCCCCATTTCGCGTTCGAGCTTTCGTGGCGTCATCCTGCCGCCTGGCGCCCCGCAATTGAAGACCAGCACCTCGCCGTCGATCGCGGCACGCATCGGCACGGCCACGGCATGCACGTCGCGCTGCCATTCCCCGCGCGACAGGCAAAAGCCGAGCGTAGCGAAATCGTGCGCCGCGGCTTCCAGCGCGGCGGCGTGCGCCTGCCATTGCGCGGCGTCGCTGGCGCGTAGCGCCGCCAGCACCGGCTCGCGCTCGTCGGGGGATGCCTGGCACAGCCAGGCGCGTCCAATGGCGGTGGGGAGCATGGGCAGCGATGCGCCGATATCGGGCCGGAAGGCGATGGCGTCGTGCCCGCGGCTGGTTTCCACGTAGACCATTTGCAGCCGGTCGCGCAGGCCGAGCGAGACCGAGCCGCCCACTTTGTCGGCGAGCTGCTTCATCAGCGGGCGCGCAAGCTGCCTGACCTTGAGGCTGGCTAGCAGCGGGTAGCCAAGCGAGAGCGCAGTGGAGCCCAGCCGGTAGCGGCGCAGATCGGTGTCGTAGAGCAACAGGCCGCGTGCCGCCAGCGTGTATGTCAGGCGGCTGATGGTGGCCTTGGACAGCCCGGTGCGCTCTGCCAGTTGCTTGTTGCTCATGACCGGTTCTCCCACGCGAAAGCACTGCAGCAGTGCCAGGCCGTGCGCCAGCGTGTTGGCGAAGGCGGGGTCCGGATGATGGGGGCGGGGCGGCATCTGGCGTGAGAGAAAAGCGGTTCAAAGGCGGCGCATGGCTGCATCGCAGGGGCGGAGTACGCATCCATCATAGCTATTGCCGGGTATTCCGGGCACGCCTCGCGTTCAAGATAGCGAAACTTCGATCCGCTTTTCAGGCACGGGTTGCTACGCTGATTTCCACGCAGCCGATCCCGGCCGCACGACGACTTGCGCGCGGCGCGACGGCGACCACTATGTGCTCAACGGCACCAAGTGCTTCATCACCAATGCGCCCATTGCGGGCTTGTTCACCGTGATGGCGCGTACCGATCCCGCGCGTAGCGGGGCCGCCGGCATCTCGGCGTTTATTGTTGAGCGCGGCACGCCGGGCCTGACCACGGGGCAGCCGTATCGCAAGATGGGGCAAGAGGGCTCGCCGGTCTCGGAGGTGCACTTCAACGATTGCCGCGTGCCCGGCGCCAACCTGATCGGGGGCGAGGAAGGGCAGGGATTTCGCACGGCGATGAAGGTGCTCAACAAACAGCGCATCCATCTGGCGGCGCTGTGCACCGGGCCGGCCATCCGCATGCTGGACGAAACGATCCGCTTTGTCACCGGGCGCCAGCAGTTCGGCCAGCCGCTGTCGGAATTTCAGCTGGTGCAGGCGATGATCGCCGATTGCCAGACCGAGATCTTTGCAGCGCGCGCGCTGATCATGGAAACGGCGCGCCAGCGCGATCGCGGCGAGGACGTGACCATGCAGGCCTCGATGTGCAAGTACTTCGCCTCCGAGATGTGCGGGCGCGTGGCGGATCGCTGCGTACAGATGTTTGGCGGCTATGGATATATCGCGGACTTCGGCATCGAGCGCTTCTATCGCGACGTACGCTTGTTCCGCCTGTACGAAGGCACCAGCCAGATCCACCAGCTCAATATCGCCAAGCGCACGCTGGCGCAGGCCGCGGCGAGCTGATCAAGAAAGTGCAGAACAGCCGCCGGCCGATTTGCCAGGCGGCGTCGTTGCGTCATTGCGTCATTGCGTCGAGGAGACCCCATGTTGAAAACCTTGCTTGCCGCGGGCTCCGTCCTGCTGACCCTGCTTGGGCTTGCGCAACCGGCGCTGGCCGAGGCAAGCTATCCCGTCAAAGTGATCCGCCTGGTCGTGCCGTTCCCGCCGGGTGGGTCCACCGGCACGCTGGCGCGCTTGCTGGCCGAGCAATTGAAGGAAGAACTCGGCATATCACGTTGATGATCGACAACATGCCGGCGTTGCTGCCGTTTGTGCAATCGGGCCGCCTGCGTGCCCTGGCGGTGGCCAGCGACAAGCGCGCCAGCGCCTTGCCCGATGTGCCGACGGTCGAGGAGGCGGGGCTCAAGGGCTATGTGGTGACCGCGTGGAAGGGGCTGATGGCGCCGGCGGGCACGCCGCGCCCGATCATTGCCAAGCTGCATGATGCGACCGTGAAGATACTGGCCAAGCCGCAGATTCGCAAACACCTGGTGGACCTGGGCGCGGAGCCGGTAGGCAACTCGCCCGAGCAGTTCGCCGCATTGATCCGCATTGATCCGCAGTGATACGGCGTGGTGGGCCGCGCTGGTGAAGTCGACCGGCACCACGCTCGACTAAGAGGCCATTTCCATCACACCAGCATATTGCCCCGGGACCCGCATGAACCACATAGATCAAGACGCGTGCGCCGCGCAGCAGAACGGACCGCTTGCCGGCGTGCGCATCCTCGACATGGCCACGGTAGTCGCCGCGCCATTTGCCAGCACGCTGTGCGCGGACATGGGCGCGGAAGTCGTCAAGCTCGAGTTGCCCGATGGCACCGATCCGCTGCGCGGGCTTGCGCCGGTGAAGGGCAAGCTGCCGCTGTACTGGAAGGTCACCAATCGCGGCAAGCGCGGCATCGCGCTGGATGTGCGCAAGCCCGAAGGACGCGCGCTGTTCCTCAAGATGCTGCCGCGGTTCGATGTGCTGGTAGAGAATTTCCGCACCGGCACGCTGGACCGATGGGGGCTCGACGCCGAGACCTTGCGCGCGGCCAATCCGCGCCTGACGATCCTGCGCCTGACCGGCTTTGGCCAGACCGGGCCGTATGCGGGGCGAGCCGGCTTTGCGCGCGTGTTCGAGGCGATGAGCGGGTTCACCAACCTGGCGGGCGATCCGTCGGGCTCGCCGATGCACATGAACTATCCGATGGGCGACATGGTGGCCGGCCTGTTCGGCGCGTTCTCGATCGCGGGCGCCGTGGCCGACAGCCGGCGCGCGGCCGCGAGATCGACCTGTCGGCCACCGAGGCACTGTTCCGCTTGCTGGAGCCGCTGGCTGTGGAGTACGAGCAACTGGGGCAGGTGCGCCAGCGCGCGGGCAATCGCGCCACCTACACCGCGCCGTCGAATATGTACGCGACCGCGGATGGGCACTGGGTGTCGCTCGCGGCGTCATCGGACCCGATCTTCCGCCGGCTCTGCCATGCCATCGGCGAACCAGCCTTGGCCGACGATCCGCGCTATGCCAGCAACCCGGCGCGCGTGCGCCATCTCGATGCGCTCGACGCCATCGTCAAGGCCTGGTTTGCCGCGCATGCTTACGAAGCCGTGGCGCGGGCGCTGGGCGCGCACGAGATCCCGTTCAGCAAGATCTTCACCATTGTCGATATCCTGGAGAACCCGCATTTCCAGGCACGCGGCGCGGTCGTCCGCCTGCCCGACCCCGACCCCGATCTCGGCTCGATTCCCGCACCCTGCATGGTGCCGAGGCTTTCCGGCTATGCGCCACCGGCACCCCGCAGCGGCCCCGCGGTGGGCGAGCATAACGCGGCGTTTTACGCCGAGCTTGGCCTGACGCCGGCCGATCTGGAAACGCTGCGCGAACTGCATGTAGTCTGAAAGGCGCGGCGTGCCGGCGCTGCGGCAGCCTCATGCGCAACTCGTGCTACAGTGGCCTGATCCGATTCTCCGGAGGAGCATCATGGCTAAGGATTCCACGCCGCATCTTCAGGCAATTGTCCAGACAGCGCCGCAGGCCGGGCGCTATGTGTGGGTGATCACGCTGGTCGACTTCGCTGCGCAGATGGTCAAGCGCACCATTGTTTCGGACGATACCTTCACCACCTCGGACGCGGCGCGCGTGGCTGGCGACGCGCAGCTCAAGGCGATGGCGGCGGATAAGTAGCCGCGTCGCGCGCCATGGGAAAGCGCAGCATTGACACTGCCGGCGCGCAGCGGCCCGCTCGCTGACTGCATGCGCAAGGCGCGGGAGCGATGATGAGCATGTGCGAGGCCTGTGCGCAGATACGGCCCGGCTCGACCGGTGGCACGGGGCATCCCCGGCTGCTTCTGACGGATACGCAGCGCATCAAGCCGCGTGGCCAGCCCGCGATCACCTTTGCCACCTACACCTGTGCCGATTGCGGCTGCCGCTGGCGCCATGAGAGCGACAAGAACGGCAAGGGGCCGGGTTGGTCGATACAGCCCGCAGACTGACGCGGCCCGATTTGCCCGAAAAGCATTCCCGCCACCGCCTGGCAACAGGGCGGGGCGAATCCGTGGAGGCGCGGCGCCGGCCGCATCCACCCATCCATCATCGACAGGGGAGCGCAAGTTGGACACTGGACCTTTCACCCGCTACAAAGGCTTCGATCTCTACCCGCTGATCTATCGTCACCAGGCGGAACGTACCTGGCCCGAGCGCCGGCCGGATCGCAGCTTCAACGCGTCGGTGGTGATCTGCCGCGAAGGGCATGAGCCGGGGACCGAGCGCTCGCGCGTGTTTCGCCTCAGCGCCGCGCCCTGGGACAATATCGGCACCGCGCGCCGCGGCGCCGTGAAGTTCGGCGAGGACATCATCAACGGCCTGGTGCCGGGCGAGTCCGTTGCTGCGCTGTAGGGTGCTGTAAGGCGCCTTTGGGGGGGCGGTCAGGCACGGCAGGCACGCCAGCCGCGGTGGCAGCGGGCGGCCACCGCGGCGCTTCATCACGGCGCTATGACGTTATGGCGTCATGGCGCTGTACACCGTGTTCCTGAACCACGCGCGGTAATACTCGCGCTGCCCCGGCGCCTGCATCATCCAGATCGCCACGGTCTTCTCCTTCGGGTCGACCCAGAAGTAGGTGCCCCCGACCCCGCCCCAGTAGTAGTCCCCGACCGATCCCGGCGTGGCCGATTCGCCGATGCCCGTGCGCGTGCCGAAACCCAGGCCAAAGCCATAGCCCGGCCCCGGCAGGTAGGCCGCGCCGCGCGCCAGGGAACGGGCACCCACGACGCCAAGGTGGTCGGCCGTCATGTAGGCGACCGTCTTGGGCGATAGCAGGCGCACCCCGTCGATCTCGCCGCCATTGAGCAGCATCTGGGCAAAGCGGAAGTAGTCGGCCGCGGTCGACACCAGGCCACCGCCGCCCGATTCAAGCTTCGGGGCGCGGCGTACGTCGATCAGCCCGACCGGCACCTTGCTGTCGGGATCGACCGCAAAGGGCTCAGCAATGCGGCCTTGCTGTGCCGGCGGAACCCAGAAACCGGTGTCTTTCATCTGCAATGGCGTAAAGATCCGCTGCTGCAGATGCGTGGCCAGCGTCTGGCCCGACACGCGTTCGAGCAGGGCGCCCAAGACATCGGTGGAGCGGCTGTATTCCCAAGTGGTGCCGGGCTGGAACTGCAGCGGCACCTTGGCGAGACGCGCGATGAACTCGGTATTGCTTTGCTCGGTGGCATCCACGTCCAGCCGCTTGTATTCCTCCTTGACAAGCGACTTGCCGAACACGCCGTAGGTCAGGCCAGACGTGTGGCGCAGCAGGTCCTGCACGGTCATTTCGCGCTGGGCGGGTACCAGTTCCAGCACGGGCTTGCCGGCAGCGTCGGTCTTCTCCACGCCAACGCGCAGGTCCTTGAGCTCGGGCAGGTACTTCGACACCGGGTCGGCCAGCTGGATGCGGCCGTCCTCGACCATCATCATGACTGCCACCGAAACGATCGGCTTGCTCATCGAGTAGATGCGGAAAATCGAGTCCGGGCGCATCGGCACCTTGGCTGCCGCGTCCTGCCAGCCAATGGTCTGCGTGTTGACGATGCTGCCGTTGCGGGCCACCAGGTAGACGGCTCCGGGAATGCGCCCCTGCGCGACATCGGCACGCACGCGTGCGCTCATGCTGTCTAGTTGCGTGGCGGAGAAGCCGGTCGTGAGCGGTGCGGTATTTTGCGTGTTGGCCGGGGCCGCGCAGGCGGCCAGCAGTGCGACCGCCAGCGCTGGCAAAGTGCTACGTATCATTTGTCTCATCCTTTGTCTTATCGTTGTCTTGGCAATGTCTTATCGATGCAGCCTCGGTGTGGCACCGATGTGGCATCGGGAAGGGCTCGATTGCGGCAAAAGCAAGACGATCATGGCATGCGGGTTGGCGCGCGTGAATCGAGGCTCACCCGAATCGGGCCGCGTGCCATGCTAGGATCCCGACAAATTATTGGAGGTGAAGATGTCAAAACACGTGTTCACTCGCAGCCAGTACCTGGCCATCCTCAATGAAAGCCTGAAGAACGACCCGAGGTGGAAGCCAGGCATGGCCTTTGTCTTTCATCCGCTGGGCGCGGACGAAGCCAGCGCGACCGGTGTCGGGTGCACCGGACCCGACGAGGCGCTTCCCGTCTATGCGGAGATCGAGCGGGTGGCGGCGGATTTGATCGAGGTGAGGCAGGCGCGGTAGGGGCTGGCGTGGTGGCGCGATGCAGTGCCGGCCAGGCATGCATCGCGTCATGTGCACGACGGAAAGGCCGGCGCTCCCGCCGACCTGCGTACAATACCGCCCCAGACAGACTCTAGCGGAACAAGCCGTGAAAAAGACCGACCTCGAAAAGAACAAAGCGTTGAAGCTCGCAAACAGCCTGAAGCTGTCCGCCGCAGTCCGTGCCGGCCGTGATACCGGCCCGGCCAAGGTCGATCGCCGCGAACAGCGCCGGCTCGACCAGGAGCAAGGCCTGGTGCCGTTTGCGTGCAAGCTGGATGCCGAGCTGGTGAAGCGCCTGCAGGCACTGGCACCGGCACATGCTGGTGGCATGAGCGGCCTGCTGAAAGAAGCGCTGGAACGCGGCCTGCCGCAGGAAGACGCGGCAGCCTGATTGCGGCGCGCCGGGCCGAGTGGGCATGAAGCACTGGTTTGTGCCTTTTTGTCCACGCGAACGGTGTGGTAGGCAAGACCGTAGCAGATAGAAGCAAACAGAAGCAAGCAAAACGCCCGCTGGGTTTCAGCGGGCGTTTTGCTTTTGTCTTTGCTTTTGAAGGGGGGGATTCAGGGGTGGTTTGCCGGATGCCGTTCCTGTGTGAGCGAGGGCAAAACCTCAATGCACGAACAGCCAGATCAGCAGCAATACAAAGGCAGGGACACCGAGCAGCCAGGCGAGAATGTAGGGCATGATTTCCTTCCTTTCCTATCTGTTTTCCACGGTTCCACTATAGGCACGGCCGTTTTGGCACGGTGTCCGGCGGTTTCCGCTTGCGGTGTAGGACTGGGCTGACGGGGGGAGGGGGGAAAGACTCGGGGCAGTGTGGTTGCCCGCGGCGAGGCATGCCAGGGCGGAGGGAACGGAGCGGCCGCCGGGACCGCTCCAGGGGATCACAACCTTCTGGTCGTCATCCCCACGGGGTGGAGCAAAGGGCGCTCAGTCCTCTTCGCCCTCTTCCGAGTCGAGGAAATCGCGGCGAAGCATCCAGTTTTCGATGGCTTCATCGCAGATTTTCTTGAGCTTTTGCTTCTCCGGCACTTTGTCGAACAGCTCAAAGTTCACCAGCGCGATGCCGGCGTCGGAGATGTAGAACAGGCGGCCGGGCTCGTCGTAATGCACGATGCGCCCGTCGATGCCGCTTTCCTCGCTGTCGACCGGCATGTCTTCCAGTTCGACCACCCGGCAGGTGAAGCGGGGCGCGCGGGTGTGGGTCAGATATTCAAATTCGTCATGCATGACCTCGCCGCCCTTGGGCGTAAAGATCGCGAAGCCCCAGATAAAGCGGGGCATCGGCAGATCGGACAGATCATCAATCTCGTCCATGGTGTTCTCCCTGATTCGATAACCCGCATTATCGCTCGGCCAGGGCACAAGCACCAAAATGTTCTGGCGATGACCTGCTCGGGCGCCGCCTGGGCGCCGCTCCGGAGCCCTATTTCGCCGCGTGGCAGTTGGCGTAGGCCGGTGGCGCGCTCTCGCCCTTGGTCAGGTCCTGCAGCAAGCCTTCGTCGCCCTTGGTGATCCACAGATAGGCGCCATGCGCATAGCGGGCGCCCGAGCCGGCCAGCACGCTGACAAAGAGCAGCGGCTTGCCATCCAGCCGCAGGATGGCGATCTGGTTGTCGGTGCTGTTGAAATAGCGCGCCGTGACCTGCTTGCCGTCGTCGCACTGGTAGCGCACGGTACGGGGCGGGTCGAAGCGCACGCCGTCGATGCCGGGCTTGGCCATGGCGGGGGCAACGGCCAGGCCGATGGCGGCGGCGATGGCGATGGCGCAGGTCGTGAAGCGAGGCACGGGCGAACGAAGAGGCATCTGGTTTCCTTGTTAGCTAGCGCGGTAGCAAGACGCCGATGAGGCGGCCCAGGTCGTGGCTGGCGCATTCCCCGCGGGATGCGCGGCCGGGTGGCATCCCTGCCGCGGGGCGGGGTGTCAGGCCAGCATATAGCCGCTTGCGAGCTCCCGGAAGCTGGCTACCTCGGCCGCTTGCCAGGCGGCGTCGTGGCCGTGTTCCTCGGCCAGGATCTCGGCCACCCGTGGCGCTGCCGCGCTCGCGGCGCTGGCTTCCAGGAACAGGGCGCGATTGCGGCGCGCCAACACGTCCTCGACTCGCCGAGCCAGTTCGAAACGCGCGGCAAAGCGCACATGGGCGGCGGTCAACCCGGCGCCGGGCACCAGCATTTCGTCGTTGCCGGGCAGCGTGTGCAGAATGCCGACCTCGTTGCCGTAGTAACGGTCCGGCGAGCCGCTGCCCGGCGCGGGCAGGTTAGCGGGCAAGCCTTGCGCGCCGTGCAGCGGCAGATCCGCTGTCACGCAGGGCGCGGCCGGCAGCATCTGGCGCTGGATGGCCGTGCCCACCACGTCCTCGGCCATCTTGCGGTAGGTGGTCCACTTGCCGCCGGTGACGGTGATCAGGCCGGCCTTGGACACCAGGATGGTGTGCTCGCGCGAGAGCGAGGCGGTGGAGGCTTCGCCGGTGGCCTTGACCAGCGGGCGCAAGCCGGCCCAGACGCTGGTCACGTCGGCACGGGTTGGCGCGCGCGACAGGTAGCGCGTGGCGGTCTCCAGGATGAAATCGACATCGTCGGCGCCGGCGCGCGGCTCCAGCGGCAGGTCCTTGCGCGGCGTATCGGTGGTGCCGATGATGGTGTGGCCGTTCCAGGGCACGACGAAGAGCACACGGCCGTCATCGGTCTTGGGGATCAGGATGGCACGGTCGCCGGGCAGGAAGCTGCGCGGCAAGGTCAGGTGCACGCCCTGGCTGGGGGCCACCATGCTGCGGGCCTGGCCGTCTTCCATCTGGCGCACGGCATCGACCCACACGCCGGTGGCGTTGATCACGCAGGACGCCTTCAGGTCGAAGCTGGCGTCGCCCAGCACGTCCTTCACTGTCACGCCGTCAATCACCCCGTTGCGCTGCGACAGCCCGCTCACGCGCAGGTAGTTGATGGCCGTGCCGCCCACGTCGAAGAGCGTGCGCATCAGGGCGATGGCCAGGCGGGCGTCGTCGAACTGCCCGTCGAAATACAGGTTGCCGCCACGCAGGGGCCGCCCGCCCACATGCTCGGCCAGGGTCGGCGCCGCCGCCAGGGTTTCGCGGTGGTTGAGCCAGCGGCTGCCGGACAGGTTGAGGCCGCCGGCCAGCATGTCGTATAGCTTCAGGCCGATGCCGTAGAAGGGCTGGTCGAACAACTGGTAGGCCGGCACCACGAAGCCGAGCGGCCATACCAGGTGCGGCGCGTTGCGGGCCAGCAGGCCACGCTCATGCAGCGCCTCGCGCACCAGGCTGATATTGCCCTGCGCGAGGTAGCGCACGCCGCCGTGAACCAGCTTGGTGGCCTTGCTTGAGGTGCCCTTGGCGAAGTCCGCGGCCTCCACCAGCAGCGTGCGGTAGCCGCGCGAGGCGGCATCCACCGCCGTGCCCAGGCCGGTGGCGCCGCCGCCGATGACGATGACATCCCACTTCGGCTCGCGCTCGAGGGTGGCGAGCAGGGTGGCGCGGTCGGGCGGCAGGATGGGGGTGTGCAGTGTCTGCATGATTCCTTGTTTGGTGCGAATGCGTGTCGCGGTGTTGCTTGTCTGTGCTTTTGTACTGGCCTTGTGTGGCTCGTGCGCTGCGCTCGGCCCGCGCTCAGTTTGTCGAGTGCGGTGGCGCGCCATCTTCCCGCGCCCAGTCGCGTGCGCGCTCTACCGCGCGATGCCAGCGCCAGAGCCGGTACGCGCGCGCGTCGGCGCTAAGGTTGGGCTCGAAGCGATGCTCCACCTGCCACTGGCTGGCGATCTCGTCCTCGCCGCTCCAGTAGCCGGTGGCCAGTCCCGCCAGGTAGGCGGCGCCAAGCGCGGTGGTCTCGGTCACGCGCGGGCGAACCACGGCCGTGCCAAGCAGGTCGGCCTGCATCTGCATCAGCAGGTCGCTGCGTGACGCGCCGCCGTCCACGCGCAGCTCGGCCAGCGAGATGCCGGCATCCTTCTGCATGGCGTCCAGCACGTCCACGCTTTGCAGCGCGATCGACTCCAGCGCGGCGCGGGCAATGTGCGCTCGTCCGGTGCCGCGGGTCAGGCCAACCAGCGTGCCGCGCGCGAACGGATCCCAGTGCGGCGCGCCCAGGCCGGCAAAGGCCGGCACCAGCACCACGCCTTCGGTGTCGTCGCACTGGCGCGCCAGCGGCTCCACCTCGGGCGCGCTGTTGATGATCTGCAGCCCGTCGCGCAGCCACTGGATGGTGGCGCCGCCCATGAACACGCCGCCTTCCAGGCAATACTGCGTGCGGCTGGCGGGCGGCGTGGTGCCGCCCAGTTGCCAGCCAATGGTGGTGAGCAGGCGATTGTGCGAAGTGACCGGCTGCGTTCCCGTGTTCATCAGCAGGAAGCAGCCCGTGCCGTAGGTATTCTTGGCCATGCCCGGGGACAGGCAGGCTTGGCCGTAGGTGGCGGCCTGCTGGTCCCCGGCGATGCCGGCAATGGGGATTTCCGCGCCAAATAGCCGCAACGCCGTGCGCGCCACCTCGCCGCTGGAGGGCACCACCTCGGGCAACAAGCTGCGCGGGATGTCCAGCAGGTCGAGCAGTTCATCATCCCACTGGAAGGTGTGGATGTTGAACAGCATCGTGCGCGACGCGTTGGAGACATCGGTGACATGGCGCTTGCCGTCCGTCAGCTGCCAGATCAGCCAGCTGTCGACCGTGCCGAACGCCAGCTCGCCGCGCGCCGCGCGTTCGCGCGCGCCCTCGG
This sequence comes from Cupriavidus sp. UME77, assembly GCF_014170355.1. Taxonomy (NCBI): domain Bacteria; kingdom Pseudomonadati; phylum Pseudomonadota; class Betaproteobacteria; order Burkholderiales; family Burkholderiaceae; genus Cupriavidus; species Cupriavidus sp. UME77. The sequence goes on along the minus strand of NZ_LZZU01000060.1, from coordinate 245,734 downwards.
TGTTGTCGAGCATCCAGCGCAGCTTGGTGCCGGAGAAGTAGGCGTCGATGATCAGGCCGGTCTTGTCGCGGAACAGCTCGCCGTGGCCGTCGGCCTGAAGCGCCTCGCACATCGGCGCGGTGCGGCGGTCCTGCCAGACCAGCGCGCGGCCGATGGGCTCGCCGGTCTGGCGGTCCCACAGCACGGTGGTCTCGCGCTGGTTGGTGATGCCGATGGCGCTCACCTGGCTGGCCGCGACGCCGGCGTCGTTCAGCACCTCGTGCGCCACCGCCAGCTGCGACTGCCAGATCTCGTAGGGATCGTGCTCGACGTGGCCGGGGTGCGGGTAATATTGGCGGAATTCGCGCTGCGCGACCCGCGCCACGTTGCCGGCGTGATCGAACAGGATCGCGCGCGAGCTGCTGGTGCCCTGGTCGAGCGCCAGCACGAATTGCGGCAGGCCCGAAGGCTGGGTTTGCTTCATGCGTCTTGTCCTGGATTGGCTGCTGTTACCACTACATTAACCATTGCTTTAACCATTGCAGGCGCGCCTTGCCGGCCGCCGGGATCCTTCATGTCCGATACCTTGCCCGCTAGCACCAGCCAGAACCCCGTCGTGTCCCGCGTTGCCGCGTCGCTGGCGGCGCGCAGCCGTTTCGATGCCGGCGCGCATTTGCGGCTGACCGTGGCAGGGCGCCAGGTGGGCTGGCTGCCGCGCGCGCATGCGCAGATCCTGCGCGCGCAGGATACGGTGCCGGGCGTGCTGGGCGAGCCGCGCGATGGCAGCGTGGCGCTGCTGCCGGACTGCGACGATGCCTGCACGCGCAGCGCGGCGCTGAAGGTGCTGGCGCACTGGCTGGCGGATGCCGGCCATGTGCGCGGCTGGCGCGACGAGCTGTTCGCCGTCACGCCGGAACTCGCGGCGCCGGCCTTCGCGGTGATCGAGCGCGCGGCCGCGCGCTTTCTCGGGCTGCTGACCTTTGCCTCGCACATGAACGGCGTCATTGCCGGCGAGCGCGCGCTGTGGATTTCACGGCGCAGCGCCACCAAGGCGGTCGACCCCGGCATGTGGGACAACCTGGTGGCTGGCGGCATGCCGCACGGCAGTGATCCGCTTGCCACGCTGGTGCGCGAGTGCGACGAGGAGTCAGGCATTGCGCCCGTGCTGGCGCAGCGCGCCGAGGCGCATGGCGTGATCGAAGTGCTGCGTGAAATCCCCGAGGGCGTGCAGTGGGAGGCCGTGTACGTGTACGACCTGTTGCTGCCGCCGGATTTCGTGCCGCATAACCGCGACGGGGAGGTGGCCGAGCACCGCCGTATCGAGCCGGAGGCATTGCTTGCTATCATGGCGGATGGCGCCATGACGGTCGACGCGACCCTGGTGACGCTGGATGCGCTCAATCGCCGTGGCTGGAGCGCCCCCGGCATCCCCCGCCCTTGATCGGCGCGCACTAGACAAAACCACACACGATGAGCAATACCGGATTCATTCTCACCATTTCCTGCCCGGATCAGCCGGGCATCGTCCACGCCGTATCGGGCCTGCTGTTCCAGCACGGCTGCAATATCGTCGACTCCGACCAGTACGGTGACGAGTTCACCGGCCGCTTCTTCATGCGTGTGCATTTCACGCCGGCCGCCGGCGGCCCTGACCTGGCCACGCTGAAAACTGCGTTCGCGCCGATCGGCGATCAGTTCGCCATGCAGTGGGACCTGTTCGATGCCAGCGTCAAGCCGCGCGTGATGATCATGGTGTCGAAGATCGGCCATTGCCTGAACGATCTGCTGTTCCGCGCCAAGGCCAGCGGCCTGCCGGTGGAGATTGCCGCCATCGTGTCGAACCACCGCGATTTCTACCAGCTTGCCGCGTCGTACGATATCCCCTTCTTTCACCTGCCGATGATGAACGCCTCGGCTGAGCAGAAGGCCGCGCAGGAGAACAAGGTGTTCGAGATCGTGCGCGAGCAGAACATCGACCTGGTGGTGCTGGCGCGCTACATGCAGGTGCTGTCCGACGACCTGTGCCGCAAGCTGGCCGGCCGCGCCATCAATATCCATCACTCGTTCCTGCCCAGCTTCAAGGGCGCCAAGCCTTACTATCAGGCGCACGACCGTGGCGTGAAGCTGATCGGCGCGACCGCCCACTACGTGACCGCGGCGCTGGACGAAGGCCCGATCATCGAGCAGGAAATCGAGCGCGTGGACCACAGCATGGATCCCGAGCAGCTCACCGCGGTGGGGCGTGACGTGGAATGCGTGGCGCTGGCGCGTGCCGTCAAATGGCATGCCGAGCACCGCATCCTGCTCAACGGACACAAGACCGTCGTCTTCAAGTAAGACCTCCGGCAAGTCCCTAAGCAAGCCACTAAGCAAGCCACCGGGCAAGCCCTTCACCAGGTGCCCGGCGCCAGCCGCGCCGGCACCGCCTCGCCCGCAGGGGAGCCGGCGCCGTGGCTGGCCACACTCAGGCCTGCGCGACCACACAGCGCACTCCGCTTTCTTCCAGCATGCTCTCGAATGGCGGCTTCAACGGCTCATCGGTGAAGAGCCGGTCGATCTCCGAGACGTGCGCCAGTTCCACCATGGCCTGCCGGTTGAACTTGCTGGCGTCCGCCGCCAGCCAGACTTCGCGCGAATGCTCGATGATGGTCCGCGCTACCTTCACTTCGCGAAAATCGTAATCGCGCAGCGTGCCGTCGGCCTCGATGCCCGAGATGCCGATCAGGCCGATATCCACCTTGAACTGGCTGATGAACTCCACCGTGGCCTCGCCCACGATGCCGCGGTCGCGCGAGCGCAGCACGCCGCCGGCGACGATCACTTCGCAATCGGGGTTGTCGGCCAGGATGCTCGCCACGTTCAGGTTGTTGGTGATCACGCGCAGGCCGCGGTGATGCATGAGCTCGCGCGCGATTTCCTCGACCGTGGTGCCGATATTCAGGATCAGCGAGCAACCCTCGGGCACGGCGCTGGCCACTGCGCGCGCAATGCGGGCCTTGCCCTCGGCATTGAGCCCCTGGCGCTGCCGATAGGCGATGTTCTCCACCGTGGAGCCCTCCACCCGCACGCCGCCGTGAAAGCGCGCCAGCATGCCGCCTTCAGCCAGCAGGTTGACGTCCCGGCGCACGGTCTGCAGGGTCACCCCGAACTTGCGGGCAAGTTCGTCGATGGAAGCGAAGCCCTGGCTGCGAACTTCTTCCAGCAGGGCGGTCTGGCGTGGATTTAGCGTCATGCCGGCATTCTAGTTCAAACACAAACGAAAACAAATGATGCAGTGCATGATTGTTTTATTTTCGTTTTTGATCTAAAACGAGCGGGAAGCAAGGATTTGTGCGTTTGCATCATTGCGTTATATGTGATGTATGTGGCATTCGGAATCGGAGACTCGATGCAGCTCAGATTGGAAGGCATCGCCCAGCAAGCAGGCTCGCAGGCGTATCTATATCCCATGTCGCTGACGCCCGTGCCGGGCGCGGTGACCATCCTGCTAGGTGCCACCCAGGCCGGCAAGACTTCGCTGATGCGGGTCATGGCGGGGTTGGACCGGCCTAGTGCCGGCCGTGTCGAGGTGGACGGCATCGACGTGACCGGCATGCCGGTGCGCGAGCGCAACGTCTCGATGGTCTACCAGCAGTTCATCAACTACCCGTCGATGACCGTCTTCGACAATATTGCTTCGCCGCTCAAACTGCGGCGCTCCAAGGATATCGATGGACAGGTGAGGGCGCTGGCCACCCGCCTGCATATCGAGCACCTGCTCGAGCGCTTTCCCGCCGAGCTCTCCGGCGGGCAGCAGCAGCGCGTGGCGCTGGCACGCGCGCTGGCCAAGGGCGCGCCGCTGATGTTGCTCGACGAGCCCCTGGTCAACCTCGACTACAAGCTGCGCGAAGAGCTGCGCGAGGAACTGACCCAGCTTTTCGCGCATGGCAATGCCACCGTGATCTATGCCACCACGGAGCCGGCCGAAGCGCTGTTGCTGGGCGGCTATACCGCGGTGCTGGATGCCGGCGAGCTGTTGCAGTACGGGCCCACGCCAGAGGTCTTCCACTATCCCGCCTCGCTGCGCGTGGCGCGTGCTTTCAGCGATCCCCCCATGAACCTGATGGCCGGTAACCTGCTGGCCGGCGCGGTCACGTTGCCCGGCGGCGTCGTGGTCCCGCTGCCCGGGGCAGTGGAACAAGGCGGCACGGTAACGGTCGGGGTGCGGGCCGGTGCGCTGCGCCTGGACGCCGTGCCCGGCTCGGTGCCGGTGGCGGGCCGGGTGGCGCTGGCCGAGCTGTCCGGGTCGGACACCTTCGTGCACATGGATTCCCCGGTCGGCAACCTGGTGGCGCAGTTTCCGGGGGTGGTCGACCTGGAACTGGGCGCGCCGCTCACGCTGCACCTGGATCCCGCGCAGCTCTACCTGTTCGACGCCGACGGCATGCGCATTCACGCGCCCAGCCGGCCGTTGAAGGTCGCTCCCGCCACTGCCGAGCTGGGAGCCTGAGATGACACGCATCGACCTCGACCTGTCCCATTCATACCGTCCCGATCCGCAAGCGGATGAGGACTACGCGCTGCTGCCGCTGAAGTTCACGTTCAATGACGGCGGCGCCTACGCCTTGCTCGGGCCCTCGGGCTGCGGCAAGACCACCTTGCTCAATTGCATTTCCGGCTTGCAGCGGCCATCGCACGGCACCGTCTCCTTCGATGGCCGCGACGTGACCGCAGCCACGCCGCAGGCGCGCAACATCGCCCAGGTGTTCCAGTTCCCGGTGATCTACGACACCATGACGGTGGGCGAAAACCTGGCCTTCCCGCTGCGCAACCGCGGCGTGCCCGCGGCCCAGGTGAAGGAGCGCGTGGGCCGGGTGGCCGAGATGCTGGACCTGTCCGCGTCGCTGGACCGGCGCGCCAGCGGGCTGGCGGCCGACGCCAAGCAGAAGATCTCGCTCGGGCGTGGCCTGGTGCGCCAGGACGTGTCGGCCATCCTGTTCGACGAGCCGCTGACCGTGATCGATCCGCACCTGAAATGGCAGTTGCGCCGCAAGCTCAAGGAGATTCACCACGAGTTCCGGCTGACGCTGATCTACGTCACGCATGACCAGACCGAGGCGCTCACCTTTGCCGACCAGGTGGTGGTGATGTCGCGCGGCAGGGCGGTGCAGGTGGGGCCGGCCGATGCGCTGTTCGAGCGCCCGGCACATACCTTCGTTGGCAACTTTATCGGCTCGCCGGGCATGAACTTCCTGGCAGGGGCATGGCGCGATGGCGCCATCGAAATTGCCGGGCGGCGCTATATGCCGGAATTCGCGCCCACCGTCGCCACGGCTTTGCAGGCGGCCGGCAGCTTCAAGGTCGGCGTGCGCCCCGAGTACCTGCGCCTGGCCGCAAGCACCGATCCGCAGGCCGTGCCCGCACGCGTGGAGCGCGCGCAGGACATCGGCACCTACTGGCTCGTCACCGCCACCGTGCAGGATGCCAGCGGCAACGCTGCTACCGTGCGCGGCCGGCTCGGCAACGAGGGCGCGGCGCTGCGGGCGGGCGAGACCGTGTGGCTATCCGTCTTCAACCGTCATACCTGTTACTACGTCAACGAGGAGCTGGTGGCATGAGCACGCTGAAGCCCGTCAACCAGAAGGCCTGGCTGCTGGTCATCCCGGTGGTCCTGTGCGTGGCGTTTTCCGCCATCCTGCCGCTGATGACCATCGTCAATTACTCCGTGCAGGACATCATCTCGCCCGAGCGGCGCGTGTTCGTCGGCACCGAATGGTTCCGCACCGTGCTGCGCGACGGCGAGCTGCACGACGCGCTGCTGCGTCAGCTTGGTTTTTCGCTGGCGGTGCTGGCGGTGGAGATCCCGCTGGGCATCCTGCTGGCGCTGTCGATGCCGGCCAAGGGGGTAAAGGCGTCGGCGGTGCTGGTGGTGATCGCGCTGTCGCTGCTGATTCCATGGAACGTCGTGGGCACGATCTGGCAGATCTTCGGGCGCACCGATATCGGCTTGCTGGGCGCGGCGCTTGCCGGCATGGGCTTTGCCTACAACTACACCGGCAGCGCGGTGGACGCCTGGTTCACGGTGCTGGTGATGGACGTGTGGCACTGGACGCCGCTGGTGGCGCTGCTGTGCTACGCCGGCTTGCGCGCGATTCCCGACGCGTACTACCAGGCCGCGCAGATCGACGGCGCCTCGCGCCTGGCGGTGTTCCGCTACATCCAGCTGCCCAAGCTGCGCGGCGTGCTGATGATCGCGGTGCTGCTGCGCTTCATGGACAGCTTCATGATCTACACCGAGCCCTTCGTGCTGACTGGCGGCGGGCCTGGCAACGCGACCACGTTCCTGTCGCAATACCTCACGCAGAAGGCCGTGGGCCAGTTCGACCTGGGCCCGGCCGCGGCATTCTCGATCGTCTACTTCCTGATCATCCTGCTCATGTGTTTCATTCTCTACAACTGGATGCAGCGCGCGGGCACCGCCGGCAGCGAGGACATGCCCAATGCGTGAAGCCAAACGTGATGCCAAGCAAAGCGCCACCTACTGGCGTGCCGTCTTCCTGGTGGTGTACCTGGTCTTCGCCATCCTGCCGATCTACTGGATGCTGAACATGTCGTTCAAGTCCAACGAGGAGATCGTTTCCACGCTGTCGCTGTGGCCAAACGATTTCACGCTGGAGCACTACAAGACCATTTTCACCGATCCGTCCTGGTACTCGGGCTACATCAACTCGATGATCTACGTGGCGATGAACACGGTGATCTCGATCACAGTGGCGCTGCCCGCGGCCTATGCTTTCTCGCGCTACCGGTTTATCGGCGACAAGCACGTCTTTTTCTGGCTGCTGACCAATCGCATGACGCCGCCGGCAGTGTTCCTGCTGCCATTCTTCCAGCTCTACACGACCATCGGCCTGATGGACACGCACCTGGGCGTGGCGCTGGCGCACCTGGTGTTCAACGTGCCGCTGGCGGTGTGGATCCTGGAGGGCTTCATGTCCGGCGTGCCGCGCGAAATCGACGAGACGGCGTATGTGGATGGCTACTCCTTTCCGCGCTTCTTCATCACCATCTTCCTGCCGCTGATCAAGGCCGGCGTGGGCGTGGCCGCTTTCTTCTGCTTCATGTTCAGCTGGGTGGAGCTGCTGCTGGCGCGCACGCTGACCTCGGTCAACGCCAAGCCGATCGTTGCCACCATGACGCGCACGGTGTCGGCCTCCGGCATGGACTGGGGCGTGCTGGCCGCGGCCGGCGTGCTCACCATCGTGCCCGGCGGCATCGTGATCTGGTTTGTGCGGCACTACATCGCGAAAGGCTTCGCGATGGGCCGCGTGTAAGGAGAGGATGCCATGTTCAGCTGGATGGTATGGACCACCCCGGTGGCCGTGTTCTTCATCAGCATCGCGGTGATGCTGGTTGGCATGACGATGTGGGAAACGCGCGCCCCCACCATGGAACGCAAGGGCTTCCTGCCCATCGCCACCACCCGCGGCGACCGCCTGTTCATCGGCCTGATGTGCGCGGCCTGGATCAACCTCGCGTGGGTGGGCCTGGGCGAGAAGATGATGGCGTGGTTCTCGCTGGCGGAGGAACCTTCGATCTGGATCAGCCTGGTGCTGTCCATGCTTGCGCTGGGCCTGGTGATGCGCAAAGGCTGAGCGGCATGCGGATCGCGCACCCGAGCCGACAAGAATAAAGCGACGGATTTTTCGTCAATGGGCATAGCGGCCTGCACCTTCCCCGGACCGCGACCCAGACAAAGAGCAGGGAGGGGGATTCTCGAGGAGACGTTCATGAAGGTGCACGTGAAATTGGGCATGACGGCGTTGGCCTGCGCAGCGGCGCTCGCTTGCGGCCACGCCGCTTGGGCAGGCGAGGCCGAGGCCAAGAAGTGGGTCGACAGCGAGTTCCAGCCGTCGTCGCTCGCCAAGGACAAGCAGCTCGCTGAAATGAAGTGGTTCATGGACGCTGCCGCCAAGCTCAAGGCCAAGGGCGTGACGCAGATCAGCGTGGTGTCCGAGACGCTCACCACCCACGAATACGAATCCAAGACGCTGGCCAAGGCGTTCGAGGAAATTACCGGCATCAAGGTCAACCACGACATCATCCAGGAAGGCGATGTGGTGGAGAAACTGCAGACCTCGATGCAGTCGGGCAAGTCGATCTATGACGGCTGGATCTCCGACTCCGACCTGATCGGCACGCACTACCGCTATGGCGCCATCCTGCCGCTGTCCGACTACATGAGCGGCGCCGGCAAGGAATGGACCAATCCGGGGCTGGACGTGAAGGACTTCATCGGCACCAAGTTCACCACCGCGCCGGACGGCAAGCTCTACCAGCTGCCCGATCAGCAGTTCGCCAACCTGTACTGGTTCCGCGCCGACTGGTTCGCGCGCAAGGACCTGCAGGACAAGTTCAAGGCCAAGTACGGCTATGACCTGGGCGTGCCCACCAACTGGTCGGCCTACGAAGACATCGCCAACTTCTTCTCCAACGACGTCAAGGAACTCGACGGCAAGAAGGTCTACGGCCATATGGACTACGGCAAGAAGGACCCGTCGCTTGGCTGGCGCTTTACCGATGCCTGGCTGTCGATGGCCGGCGCCGCCGACAAGGGCCTGCCCAACGGCATGCCGGTCGACGAATGGGGCATCCGCGTTGGCGCCGACAAGTGCACGCCGGAGGGCGCGTCGGTGGCGCGCGGCGGTGCTGCCAACAGCCCGGCCGCGGTCTATGCGCTCACCAAGTACATCGACTGGATGAAGAAATACGCGCCGCCGCAGGCCATGGGCATGACCTTCTCGGAAGCCGGTCCGGTCCCGGCGCAAGGGCAGATCGCGCAGCAGGTGTTCTGGTACACCGCCTTCACCGCTGACATGACCAAGAAGGGCTTGCCGGTGGTCAATGCCGACGGCAGTCCCAAGTGGCGCATGGCGCCGTCGCCTTATGGCCCGTACTGGAAGCAGGGCATGCAGAACGGCTACCAGGACGTGGGCTCCTGGACCTTCTTCAAGAACACCGATCCCAATCGCCTCGCGGCGGCCTGGCTCTATGCGCAGTTCGTGACGTCCAAGACGGTATCGCTGAAGAAGTCGCTCACCGGCCTGACCTTTATCCGCGACAGCGACATTCATCATGAGTACCTTACCAAGAACGCGGCCCAGTACGGCGGCCTGATCGAGTTCTATCGCAGCCCGGCGCGGGTGGCGTGGACGCCCACCGGCACCAACGTGCCCGACTACCCCAAGCTGGCCCAGTTGTGGTGGAAGAACGTGGCGACCGCTGTGACCGGCGAGAAGACGCCGCAGGCCGCGATGGACAATCTGGCCGAGGAAATGGACCAGGTGATGGGGCGGCTGCAACGCGCCGGCATGACAAACTGCGCGCCCAAGCTCAACCCCAAGAGCGATCCCGCCAAGTGGCTGTCCGACGACCACGCGCCCTGGAAGAAGCTGGCCAACGAGAAGCCGAAGGGGGAGACCATCGCCTATGACAAGTTGTTGCAGGCGTGGAAGGAAGGGAAGGTGCGGTAAGCGTCATCCTTGATGGTGTAACGGACGGTGGCCTCGCGCCACCGTTTTTCTTTTCGGGGTTTGTGATGCGTTATCGACAAAGGCAACCTCCCCAAAATCCCCTTGACTATCTATCTACCAGTAGATAATATTCACGACATGGAAGCCGCTGCTCCGCCCCAGCAAGAAAGCTGAAGCAGGAAAGAGGATCCAGCGCATCACCCGGGGAATCCCCGTTTTTTTTGGCCGGCTTATCTATCTACTAGTAGATAACAGGCAAGAGAAGCGAAGGGTTCCAAAGCGTACCGATTCGATTCCGCCCAAGCGCGGGTCCTCAAATGCAAATGGAGAACATCATGACCTCGAACCTCTTCGCCAAGAGCCTGATCACCGCCGCCGCCCTGGCTGCCGCGTTCGTTGCCGGCACCGCCCAGGCTTCGGGCCCGAAGGACAGCACGTTCTCGGGTGACAAGTACGGCTACGTGTTCCGCACCACCACGCCCGACGCCTTCACCGACGGCGCGCGCAGCGGCAAGTTCGACCCGTTCACCGAAGGCGCACGCGTCGGCAAGGCTGACCCGTACACGGACGGTGCCCGCATCGTGGCCGGCCTGGATCGCAGCGGCGTCTCGGCCTCGCCGTCGCGTACCGTTGACCAGTTCACCGACGGCGCCCGTGCTGGCAAGTTCGACCCGTACACCGATGGCGCACGTATCGTTGCCGGCCTGGATCGTAGTGGCGTGTAGGCCAGCCCGGCTCGCAGCGTGGATGCCTTCACCGATGGTGCCCGCGTAGGCAAGTTCGACCCGTACACCGATGGCGCGCGTATCGTCGCCGGCCTGGATCGCACCGGCGTGTCGGCTACCCCGGCCCGTAGCGTGGACGCCTATACCGACGGTGCCCGTACCGGCAAGTTCGATGTGTTCACGGAAGGCGCCAACGCCTGAGCCACGCGCGATGCCTGAGCATGTTGTGAATCAATCGGTAATCCAATGAATGCGGTGATACATGCAAAGAGCCGGTAACCCCGGCTCTTTGCCATTGCCGGCGCCTCGAGGGTCTGCCGAAAGGTGGATGCATGCCATGACGACTCCGTCCGTACGTGATCAACTGCTGGAGCACACCCTGGTGCTGGTGCGGCAGCGGGGGTTCAATGGATTCAGTTATCGGGACCTTGCCGAGCGGGTAGGCGTCAAGACCTCCAGCATCCATTACCACTTCCCCTCCAAGGAGGACCTGGTGCAGGCGGCGGTGACGGAGTACAGCGCCCGCAACTCGGAGCGCGTGCGCGGCATCGACACCAGCCTGCCGGTAGACGAGCAGGCTCGCGCTTACCTCGCGCCCTGGCTAGCCACCGCGGGCGGCGACGTCATCTGCCTGGTGGGCATGCTGTCCACGGATGCCGTGTTCCTGCCGGAAGCGGTGCATCGCATCCTCAAGGATTTCTACCGCCTGCACGAGGCCTGGCTCACGCGCCTGCTGGAAACCGCGCAGGCTGTGCAGCACAAGGCCTTGCCGATCCCGCCGCAGGCGCTGGCGCAAGCCGTGTTTGGCGCGCTGCAAAGCGGGCTGGTGGTTGCGCGGCTGTTCGGCGCGCCGCAGCGTATCGAGGCGGCGGCGGACCTGTTGACGGCATCGGTATCCGCCTAGGCGGCCCGGGAGCGTGTCACGGGCCCGGGGCCCCGAGCGCTCCGCGCGCGGCGAGCCGCCGGCGCCGGTTGAGCCAGAGCGGCACCGCGCCAACCGCGATGCCGCCCAGGGCCACCACGCGCGTGGCCAGGTCGAAGCTGGGGATGCTGTACAGCCCGATGAACCACAGGAACGCCGCGCTGCAAGCGGGCCAAAGCACTAGCAGCAACAGCCTGACGGGCGCGCGGACGGCACCGCGCCGACAGTGCCAGGCACAGGCGAAGCCGGCTAGCCCGTAGTAGAACGCCACCTGGAAGCCGATGGCATTGACCGAGTCCTGGATGATCTGGCCCACGCTGTTGAAACACGCGGACAGCGCCAGCAGCAGCAAGCCGAACGAGGCGATCACCGCGGTGGCCACCCACGGCGTGCGCCAGGTGCGGTGCAGCTCGGCATAGCGCGGGTGCAGCAGGCCATCGCGGCCTTTGGCGTAGAGTGTGCGGGTGAACTGCAGGATCGAGGTTTCCAGCGTGCCCACGGTGCTGAGCATGACGGCCAGCACGGCCAGGTAGTCCCACGGGCGCGGGAACAGCCGCGCGGCGAGCGCAAACACCACGTTGGTGCCGGCTCGACGGATCTCCTGGTCACTCAGCAGGGCCTGGCTGGCGATGACGAAGGCCATGAACAGTGCCAGCACGATGACCATCGCCATCAATGCACCGCGCCCGGGCGCATGCGCCGGATCGCGCGTTTCCTCGGTCAGGTTCGCCGTCACGTCCCAGCCCCAGAAGAAGAACAACGCCACCAGCGCCCCATTGGCAAACAGCTGCGGGGTAAAGCCAAATGGCGACAGCATGGCCAGCGAGGGCGGGTGGGCAAGCGGCAGCGGCGCGCGCAGCAGGGCAGCGAGCACGATCGCCGCCAGCACCCCGACCTCGACCAGCGTCATCGCCACCTGGGTGTAGCTGGTCAGCTTGACGCCCTTGACCACGACCACGCTTACCACCAGCAGCCAGCCTGCGGCGACCAGGGTCACCACGGGCGGGCGCTCCGCCAGCGCCGGGTCGAACAGGAGCAGGGTGGCGGTGGCGGCTGGAATGGTGCCGGACACCATGAATACCGCCGAGGCCACCAACAGCGTCCAGCCCGCGAAAAAGCCGAGCACCGGATGAAATATCTCGCAGACCCAGGTGTAGCAGGCGCCCGCGCTGGGCTGCAGCCGGTTGAGTTGCTGGTAGGACAGCGTCACGCCGAACATGATCAGGCCGCAATACAGCAGGCTGGCCGGCGCCAGGCCTCCCACCGTCGCGACCAGGGTGGCGGTGGTGGCTGCCAGGCTGAAGGCGGGCGCCGTGCCCGCCACGCCCATGACGACGGATTCGCCCAGCCCGAGTGCGCCTGCGTCCAGCGTTGCCGGTGAATTCCGATCCATGGCGAAGCTCCCCGTGCCATTGGTGGCCGGTGGCGGCCTGCCGACAGCACCCTGCGCGAGCCCGTGGGGGCGGGCATGCTTCAGGCAACTATACTGCCTGCCCCCGCGTTTTCAACCGCTTCCGTGGCTCACGGGCATTGCCGCAGTTCCCCGGCCAGCCAGTCGATCACGGGCCGGAACCGGGAAGCGCCGCGAAACTCCTGCGGATAGGCCAGCCAGATTTCCCGTACCACCTCCGGCACCTCGCGCACCAGCGCCAGCCGGGCATCGTCCCGCGCCAGGTAGTGCGGCAGCAGGCCGATGCCCAAGCCGTTGCGAATGGCCTCGCGCACCGCCAGCAGGTTGTTCGACTGGAATCCCGTGCGTGCCGCCAGCGTGCGCGTCCATTCGGATTCCGGCAACGCCAGGCCTTCGTCCAGCAGGCCACACAATGGCGCGCCGGCGAGATCCTGCTCGCGCCATGGGCCGGCGTTGTCGGGCCGTACCGGCGCATACAGGCCAAAGCCCATGCTGCCCGCGCGCTGCGCGATGGCATCGCTTTCCTGCGGCCGCGCCAGCCGCACCGCGATGTGGGCGCGGCGCCGCGCCAGGCTGGCGATGCGGTTGTCCGTTTCCAGCCTGACCTCGAGTTGCGGGTGCGCGCGATAGAGCCCGAACATGCGTGGTGTCAGGAAGTGGCTGCCGAGCGCGGCGGTGCAGGCGATGCTGACCACGCCGGAGACGCCACTGCCGGCGTCCTCCACTTCGCGCAGCAGGCGCTGCGCCGAACTCTCCATCTGCTGCGCCGCGGCCAGCGCCGAACGGCCGGCCGCCGAGAGCGCGAACGCGCCATCGGTGCGTGTTGCCACGGGCTTGCCGAGCGCCGTCTCCAGCCGCCGGATGCGGCGGATCGCTGTTGCGTGCGTGACCTCAAGCTCGCGGGCGCAGGCCGAGTAGTTGCCGGTGCGGATCAGCGTGGACAGGGTGAGCAGGTCATCCCAGTGGAGTGAACGTTTTTGCACAATGGATGTGAGCCCGTTGAGAATTGGCGAACAGAATAACGCGGCTTATCATCGCTTGCATGGCAGTCGCCCTTGTAGTGCCTGCCCGTGTATCCCCACGCTGTTTCCAACAACTGACGCACAAGCAAAAGGAGCCATGATGACCACACCCTTTACCCTGCTCGACCTCGCCGGCGCCAGCCGTCTGCCTTCGGCGTGGGAGGCTGCCACGCTGGTGCTGATCGACCACCAGCGCGAGTATGTCGACGGCAAGCTGCCGCTGGTGGGCATGCCCGCTGCCATCGCGGCCTGCGGCGAGCTCCTGGCGCTGGCGCGCCGCCATGGCAGCCCGGTGGTGCACGTGGTGCATCACGGGCGGGCCGGCAGCGGCGGCGCCTTCGATCCCGAGGGCCCATATGCGGGCGTCATCCAAGGGCTGGAGCCGCTTGGCGGCGAGCATACCGTGGTCAAGGGCCTGCCCAACAGCTTTGCCGGCACCACACTGGCCGCCATGCTGGACAAGCTAGGGCGCAAGGAATTGATCGTGGCGGGCTTCCAGACGCATATGTGCATCAGCGCCACGGTGCGCTCAGCGCTCGATCATGGCTATCGCAGCACGGTGGTGGCATCGGCCTGCGCCACGCGCGACCTGCCTGACCCGCTGGGCGGGGCGCCGCTCTCGGCGGCGGAAATTCACCGTCACTCGCTGGCGGCGCTGCATGATCGCTTTGCCACGGTGGTGGCTGGCCCTGGCGCCTGGGCCTGAGCTGGCCGGAAAAGGGGCGCGCAGGGCCAGCTGAGTCAAAGGCGAGCGCGGCATGCCGCTGGCGGGCGCCGGGTGCCGCGCGAACCCCATGCGGGGCCGTCGCAGGGCTTGCAAATTGGTGCGCCGCCCATGGGGCTGGTGCATACTACGGCCTCGCTGCCAGCCAGCGAGATCCGTCCGCAACCCGATTTTCCATTTCCATGAAACGCATTCTCCTCATCAAGATCACCTCTTTGGGCGATATGGTGCACACGCTGCCGTTGGTGTCCGACCTGCGGCGCGCCTATCCCGAGGCCAAGATCGACTGGGTGGCCGATGCGTCGTGTGCCGATATTCCGCGCTGGGCCGTGGGCGTGGATCGCGTGATCGCGCCGCCGCTGCGCGGCTTCAAGAAATCCCGCAGCTGGGCCGACCTGCGTGCCATCATCGGCGCGCTGTGGGCCCTGCGCCGCGAGAAGTACGATGTGGTGGTGGATGTGCACGGCGTGTACAAGAGCGCCATCGTGGCCTGGCTGGCGCGCTCCAGCCGGCGCCTGGGCTACGCCGCCGAGTACCTTGGCGAGGCGCGCGCCGTGTTTGCCTACACGCAGATCTTCGGGCCGCATGGCGACGCTACCGCGCGCCACAAGATGCGCATGGTGGTGGCCAATGCGCTTGGCTATCCGCTGGATCCCGTTGAGCATTACGCGCTGCGCGTGCCCGCGCCCGCGGCACCGCTCAATGCCGATGGCGTGCCGCGCGCGATGCTGTTCCATGCGACTTCCGTCGAGGCCAAGAAATGGCCCGCGCAGCGCTGGGTCTCGGTCGGCAGGACGCTCACCGAGCGCGGCTACCGGATCCAGTTGCCCTGGGGCTCGCCCGCGGAGCGCGAGCAATCCGAAGCCCTGGCAGCGGAGATCCCTGGTGCCGAGGTCCTGCCGCGCATGACCATTACCGAATGCGCGCAACGGGTGGATGCCGCCGCGCTCGTGGTTGGCACCGATACCGGCTTCGTGCATCTGGCGGATGCGCTGGGCAAGCCGTCGGTGATGCTGTTCACGGTCACCGACAGCCAGCACTTCGGCATCAACACGCCCGGGCAGTCCGTCTCCGTTGGCGCGCGTGGCGTGGTGCCGGAGATTGCGGATGTGCTCGACGCGATCGGCCAGGTCACGGGCGGCCAGTCCAGGCCGCAACTGGTGGCCGCCAGCCAGGGCTGATCGTCGCCCGCGCCGCTGCAACGGCGGGGCGTCCTGTCCACTTGCGCGGCACCGGCAGTTCCCGGCGCCCGCGCCGCTCCCCTTGTCTTGTTCATCACGTAATGCAGGCCGTCCATCCGGGCGGCCGCCTGCGTTGCCCACGCTTGCCTGCATTTTTGCCTTGCGTTCTATATCGACCGATATACAATGCGTTCTGTATCGTGTGATACAGAATATATCCACCCCAGCCGACCCAAGTCAGGCAAGCCGGAGCCACCATGGCGCGACCACGCGAATTCGATGAGCAGCAGGTGCTGGAGGCAGCGGGAGACGCATTCTGGGCGAATGGCTTCGAGGCCACCTCCACGCGCGATCTCGTGAAGTGCACGGGCTTGACGCAGCCCAGCCTGTACAACGCCTTCGGCGACAAGCGCGGGTTGTTCCTGCGCGCGCTGGAGCACTACCTCGACCGTACCCTGCGCGAGCGCATCGGCCGGCTGGAGTCTTCGCAATCGCCCGCGCATGCCATTGCCGCGTTCTTTGGCGAGATAGTCGAGCGCTCGGTCGCGGACGTGCAGCACCGCGGCTGCATGCTGGTCAATGCCGCGGTGGAGTCCACGCCCGGCGACGAAGCCTGCCGCAAAGGCATCGCCGACGAACTCGCCAAGATCCAGGATTTCTTCCAGCGCTGCATGGTAGCGGGGCAGGCGAGCGGCGAGATTCCCGCGGCCATGCCGGCGGCGGATGCGGCTGCGCATCTGCTGGCGGTGCTGCTCGGCGTGCGCGTGCTGGCCCGGGTCAGGCCGGATCGGGCGTTGCTGACAGGGGCCGTTGCCCCGGCACTTAGCCTGCTAGGCCTGCCGCCGCTGCCCGCCGGACTGCGCACGGCATGAGCCTGCATAAGCCAGCATGAGCGCAACAAACACCGCACCATACCCGTAGGAATGCATCATGTCCGAGCACATTGCCACCATCCCCGGTCCCACGGCATCGACACTCGATGCCCGCGCGCTGTTCGCCACCCTGGCAGGGTTGTGCGCCAGCCTGGTGGCCATCGGCCTGGCGCGCTTCGCCTACACGCCGCTGATTCCGCCGCTGATCCAGGCGCACTGGTTCACGTCGTCGCAGGCGGTGACGCTGGGCGCGGCAAACTTCGCGGGCTACCTGGCCGGCGCGCTGCTGGGCCGTCCGATTGCCACGGCGCTGTCGAACCGTAATGCGCTGCGACTGCTGATGGTGATTGCCACCGCCGCGTTCTTTGCCTGCGCGTATCCGTTGTCGGTAAGCTGGTTCTTTGTCTGGCGCTTTGCTTCCGGCGTGTCCGGCGGCGCCATCATGGTGCTGGTCGCCACCACGATCCTGCCGCATATCCCAGCCGCGCGGCGCGGCTTTGCCAGCGGCATGATCTTCCTGGGGCTCGGGCTGGGCATCGCCGCCTCGGGCACCATCATTCCGGAATTGCTGCGCCTGGGTTTGAAGGACACCTGGATCGGCCTGGGCGTGTTCGCGGCGATCCTCACCGCCGTGAGCTGGTTCGGTTGGCCGGGCGCTGCACCGGCGGTAGCGGCGTCCAGCGTGAACGCAAGTCCGGCTCGGCGCGCGAGCACCGCCATGCGCGTGCTGTACGGCCAGTACGCCGCGAACGCGCTGGGTCTCGTGCCTGCCATGGTGCTGCTGGTCGACTACGTGGCGCGCGGCCTCGGCCGAGGCGCGGAGATTGGCGCAGGCTACTGGGTCTTGTACGGTGTTGCTGCCATCGCCGGTCCCCTGGTGTGCGGCAACGTGGCCGACCGCATCGGCTTTGGCCCTGCCTATCGCCTTGCGTTGCTGTTGCAGGCGATTGCCGTGGGTACGCTCGCGTTGTCGGGCAGCCCGGTGCTGGTCGGCGTTGCCACTGTGGTCCTGGGTCTGTTCACGCCCGGCATCGTGCCGCTCGTGCTTGGGCGCATCCACGAGATGGTGCCGCATGACCATGCCGAGCAGCGCGCCGCGTGGAGCCGCGCCACCACCGCTTTCGCGCTGTTCCAGGCGCTGGGCGGCTACGGCTACTCGTACCTGTTCACGGTGTCCCACAACAATTACGCGCTGATCTTCCTGTGCGGCGCCACGGCGCTGGGCGTGGCGTTGGTCGCCGATCTCGCCACCCGGCGCGCGCCGCTCGCGGTGGCTGCGCACTGAAATGGCGCGACGACGCAAAAACCCCAGGCGCTCTAGAATGACATGCCATGCCTGCCGCAAGCCGGTGCCACAGACAGCAAGGAGTCTCCCCCATGAGTGATAGTCAGTTGTTCCAACCTTTTTCGATTGGCAATCTACGGCTGGAAAACCGCATCGTGATCGCGCCCATGTGCCAGTACTCGGCCGAGGAAGGCTCGGCCGCCGACTGGCACATGATCCACCTCGGCCAGCTCGCGCTGTCGGGCGCCGCGATGCTGATCATCGAGGCGTCGGCCGTGTCGCCGGAGGGGCGCATTACGCCGGGGGATCTCGGCTTGTACTCGGATGCGAACGAGGCGGCGCTCGGCAAGGTGATCAAGGCCATCAGGGCGCATTCGCCGATCGCGCTGGCGATACAGCTGGCGCATGCCGGGCGCAAGGCATCGAGCCACGCACCCTGGGAGGGCGGCAGCCAGATCCGCCCGGACCAGCCGCTGGGCTGGAAGACCCTGGCGCCATCCGCCGTGCCGCACGCCGAGGGCGAGGACGCGCCGTTGGCGCTCGATCGCGCGGGCATGGACAAGGTGCGGGACGATTTCGTGGCCGCGGCCCAGCGCGCGGCCCGCCTGGGGCTCGATGGCATCGAGCTCCACATGGCGCATGGCTACCTGCTGCATCAGTTCCTGTCGCCGCTGGCGAACAAGCGCGATGACGAATACGGCGGCAGCCTGGAGAACCGCATGCGGTTCCCGATCGAGGTGTTCGACGCCGTGCGCGCGGCTTTTCCCGCGGACAAGCCGGTGTGGGCTCGCATCTCGGCCACCGACTGGGTGCCAGGCGGGTGGGATATCGAAGGCACGATCGCGCTGTCGAATGCACTCAAGGCACGTGGCTGCGCGGCCATCCATGTGACCACCGGCGGCGTTTCGCCGTTGCAGGCGATCAAGCTGGGGCCGGGCTACCAGGTGCCTTACGCGCAGCGGGTCAAGGCGGAGGTGGGCTTGCCGACCATCGCGGTTGGGCTCATCACCGAGCCCGAGCAGGCGGAAGCCATCATCGCCAACGGCGAAGCCGACGCGGTGTCGCTGGCGCGCGCCATGCTCTACGATCCGCGCTGGGCATGGCATGCGGCGGCCAAGCTTGGCGCGCAGGTGCATGCGCCGAAGCAATACTGGCGCTCGCAGCCGCGCGAGTACAAGGACCTGTTCATTGATGCCAGTTTCGGGCAGCGCTAGGCTGCGCCGGAAAGCAAACGGCGTCCGGTTTGCGCGGGGCAAGCCGGACGCCGTCGCCTTGCACAGGCTCAGCCAGTCGATCCATCAATCGGCCTGGATGCCGAACTCCTTGACGATCCTGGCGTAGCGTGCCGAGTCCGATGCGATCAGCTTGCTTAGCGTAGCGGGCTCGCCGCCGACCGGCGTGATGGCGATGGTTGCCATGCGTGCCACCACGTCAGGCATTTTCAGGATGTCGTTGACGTGCGTATTCAGCGTTTTCACCAACTCCGGCGGCAGTCCCTTGGGTGCCAGCAGCGCTTGCCACGCGCCCACCTCCACATCCTTGTAGCCCAGCTCCGCGAGCGTCGGCACATTCGGCGCGAACGGCGAGCGCTTCATGTCCGCGACGGCCAGCGGCACGATGGCGCCCGTCCCGATGT
Source organism: Cupriavidus sp. UME77 (assembly GCF_014170355.1). Taxonomy (NCBI): domain Bacteria; kingdom Pseudomonadati; phylum Pseudomonadota; class Betaproteobacteria; order Burkholderiales; family Burkholderiaceae; genus Cupriavidus; species Cupriavidus sp. UME77. Next base: position 226,465 of record NZ_LZZU01000060.1, on the reverse strand, counting down.
ACTGCGCCACCGCGCCCAGCGTGGAGTACGTCATCGGCACTTGCCCGCCGAGCACGTCGACCACCGCCGGCGCGGTGCCGCGATACGGCACCTGTGAGATGTTCACGCCCGCGGCCTTGTTGAACAGCTCGCCAAGGATGTGCATGGGCGATCCGTTGCCGGGCGTGGCGTAGGTCTGCACCGTACCCGCCTTGGCGCGCGCGACCAGTTCGGGCAGCTTGGTGATGCCCGTGCCTTTGTTGACCACCACGAACAGCGACTGCACGCCAAGCTGGGCGACCGGCGTGAAATCGCCACGCACGTCGTAGCTGGCGCCCGTGCCGTTCTTGAGCACCAGCGGCGCGATGGCAACGGTGTTGGGCGCGACCAGCAAGGTGTAGCCATCGGCGGCGGATTTGGCGACGTATGCGCTGCCGATCGTGCCGGCCGCGCCGGTGCGGTTCTCGACCACCACGGACTGGCGCAGGCGCCCCGAGAGTTTTTCGGCCAGCAGGCGGGCCAGTACGTCGGTGTCGCCGCCGGCCGGGTAGGCAACGACCAGCGTGATGGGTTTGGTGGGGTAGGCCTGCGCCCCGGCGCTGCCTGCCATCATGGCAGTCGTGGCCGCGATGGCAGCAAACAGAATGCGAGTTACGAGCTTCATGGGGAAACGCCTCTAGATTGAGTTCGTGCGGGCATGCAGCGCGTTGCGCGCCGCACGCCCGCCAGTGCCGCGCAGCGATGCGCCGGCGCTTAGAACGTGTGCTTGATGCCGATCATCGTGCCCAGCTGGTTGCCACCGGGCTTCGGGTTGGAACCCGTCTGGGCACCGCTGACCGACAGGGCGAGTTGGCCGCCGTTGTCGATGAAGCCAGCCGTGGCGTACACGGAGGTGCGCTTGGAGAAGGCGTAGGTACCACGCAACGCGTACAGCATCGCCTTGTTGTCGCTGTTGTGGTACTTGAGGTAATAGACCTGGCCGGCCAGCGTGAAGGCTGGCGTGATGTCATATGCCAGGCCCGCATACCAGAGGTCGCTACGCGGCGTGGGGCTGCCGTCATTGTCGCGGCGGATCACGCCCAGGCCCATCTTGGTCTTGGACAGCAGCACGTAGCCGTTGAGCGAGAGCCGGTCGTCCGTCAGGTTGCTCTTGGTCAGGCCGCCAAACGCGCCAGGCCCGCCGCGCAGCGAGTCATAGGCCGCGGCCACGCCCCACCATTTGTTGTCGTACTGGAGCAGGGCCGACCATTCGCGGCATTGCTTGCTGTCGGCCGCGTTCTCGCCCGCGCAGTTGGTGCCGGCCGGGCTCGGGCCCGCGTTCACCGTGTCGCGGCCGAAGCTATAGGTGGCACCCACCGTGAAGCCGCCAAACGTGCCCTTGTAGGAAACGGCATTGTCGGCGCGCGCGTTCGGCAGATAGCTGTCGAGCGAGCCCGAGCCGTACACGTTGGGGCCGAGGATGTCCGGGTCCAGCGTGGCCCAGAACAGCATGGTGTACTGGCGGCCCAGGGCGACCTGGCCCCAGGGGCCGGAGAGTCCCACCAATGCCTGCCGGCCGAACAGGCGCGCGCCCTGGTTGGAGGTGCCGGAATCGGGGGCGAATCCGGATTCGAGCACAAACAGGCTCTTGAGCCCGCCACCAAGATCCTCCGTGCCGCGGATGCCCCAGCGCGACGGCACCGTACCCGTCAGGGTGTTCACGCGGGCCACGCTGTCCTTCGCCGCGCCAACATTGTTCACATACTCAATACCGGTATCGACGACGCCATACAGCGTCACCGTCGATTGGGCCGAGGCCAGCATGGGTACTGCGGCTGCAAGGGCAGCCAGTGCAATCCGTCCAAGTTTCATCGTTCGTTTCCTCTTCCTTTTCCTTTTCCGCCATGTCGGTTGGTTGGCGTTGCAGCGCTTCGTCGGGCCATCGTCGAGCTGGGTCTGTGCATACCGTAATGAGCACTTTCCAACTTCTTTCGTTTTATAGGTAAAACATCAGATTACATAAGAAACAACGAGCAAAATATAGCTGGTCATTTCGGGAAACGCATGGGTGGGTAATCCCTAGTGATGCGGAGAAGCGACGAGTGGCCTGCACCAGCACGGCGCTGTTGCGCACCATGCTGCGCAACGGGGAGGAGGGCGGCGCGCTGCCGCCAGGCCGGGGAGCCGCGCCCGAATTGGTATGCAAGGCTGTGCAAGGCCGTTGCGCCAAAAAGGGGATTTACGGGCGCCTCAACACCGGCGGAGCGCCGGGCCCGGCGAAATTTTTTTTGCAGGGGGTTAACCCGGATCTATTTCCAGATTCAGGCGGTCTATATTTCTTAGGTTTTATTTGCAAACTATGGTTTCATATATGGAACAAATTAACCCAGCGCCGCTAGCCCAGCCGGATGAAGCGTTGCTCCGCGCACTCGATAGCGGCTTCAGCGAGCGGCGCATAGCCGCAGGCCACGACGGCGCGCCGCTCGCTTACCGGTGCGGCGGCAGCCACGGGCCTGTGGTGGTGCTGCTGCATGGCATCAGTTCCGGCGCGGCCTCCTGGCTGTCGTGCGCTAGCCTGCTGGCGGCGCACGCGCGCGTGATTGCGTGGGACGCGCCCGGCTATGGCAATTCGCAGGCCCTGCCCGTCGCGGCGCCCAAGGCTGCCGATTACGCGCTGCGCCTGCAGGACCTGATGCGCGCCCTGGACGTACGGCCCGATGTGATCGTGGGGCACTCGCTCGGTGCGCTGATGGCGGCCGCCTATGTGGCCGAGGCTAGCCCGGCGCTGCTGCCCGCGCAGTTGCTGCTGCTTAGCCCGGCGCAGGGATACGGCGGCCCTGGCAAGGAGGACAAGGCAAGGGACGTGGCGCGCCAGCGGCTCGAAGCGCTCGCAGCGGTGGGCGTGGAAGGCCTGGCCGAGCGGGGGCCCGGCCGCCTGCTGAGCGCCGCGGCCGGCGCCGATGTGCAAGCCTGGGTGCGCTGGAATATGCGCCGGCTGGATCCGGACGGTTACCGGCAGGCGGTGGCGATGCTGTGCGGCGATGCCATTGACGATTACCTCGGGCGCGGGGGGCAGGGCGTCAGGGTACGGGTCGGCTGCGGCGCGCTGGATGTCGTGACGCCGCCGCCCGGGTGCGCGGCGCTGGCGGAGCGCTTTGCCTTGCCGTTCGAGCTGATCCCGGATGCCGGGCATGCCTGCTACGTGGAGCAGGCCAGCCGGGTCGCGCGCTGGATTCGCCACGGGCTTGCCGCGGCTTAGCCTTCCTCTTCCTCTTCCCCCTTCCCCTTCCTCGTCCTGTTCCTTCGTACCCACCCGCCCCAGGCCGCCGCGCCGATGCCGATGCCACGTTCTCGTGGCATTGGTAAATCAAAAGGGTAAACCCCAGTCAATTTTTGAAGTTTCGTTGTCTATAGTGGTGTCTGTGTTCAATATTTAAATCAGCGTTTTATAGGTGAAACAAAACGCTCGGTTAGCCGGTTGGCAATAAGGGAAAGGAGTAGCGCAATGGAAAACCTCGCATACAACCCGAATCTGGCGCCCTGGGAGCGTCCGGCTCCGAACAATGTCGCCGGCAAAGGCCACATCGAGCAGCCCGGCAAGGTCGCCAACATCGTGTGGCAGACCCGCGCCGCCATGCCCACCGCCTACGAAGACGCGCTGGGCGATGCGCTGGAGGCCGCCTTCGAAGCCGGTGCGAAAAGCCCGGAAGACATCGTGCGTTCGTTCAACCAGGCGGGCTTGCTGGGCGCGGATGGCCAGGCCTGGACCGAAGAGCGTTTCCTCGCCGAAATGCGTCGCCTGGGCGCCTGAACGAGGCACCACGCAGTTCAAAACATCAAAGCGATTGCGTCGCGAAGGGCAGTGCAATCAGGCGCCCCTCGAAAGAGCGATCCGACCCGGTACCCGCAAGAGAGCAAACAATGGAATCGAACAAGCAAGCGCGTGCTGAGGCGCGCCTGAACACCGGCCTGCACAACTATTGGTATCCGGTATCGGCCGCATGGGCGGTCACGCATGCACCGGTCGGCATTACGCGCCTGGGCCAGAACATCGTCCTGTGGCGCGATGGCGAAGGCCAGGTGCACGCGCTGGAAGATCGCTGCCCGCACCGCGGCGCGCGCCTGTCGATGGGCTGGAACCTTGGCGACCGCGTGGCTTGCTGGTACCACGGCGTGGAAGTGGGTGGCGATGGCCAGGTCAAGAGCGTGCCGGCCGTGGACAGCTGCCCGCTAGAAGGCAAGACCTGCGTGCGCAGCTACCCCGTGCAGGAAAAGGCCGGCGCTATCTTCCTGTGGTTTGGTGAACGCGCTCCAGCGCAAGCCGATGCGCTGCGCCTGCCGGAAGAACTGGAAAGCGACGAGCACACCAATTTCCTGTGCGTGGCGCACTGGGACTGCAACTACCGCTACGCCATCGACAACGTCATGGACCCGATGCACGGCGCCTACCTGCACGCGGTGTCGCACTCGATGGCCAGCGGCGAAAAGCAGGCTGTGATGGCCGTGCGCGAAACTGACACCGGCCTGGTGTTCGAGAAAACCGGGCAGCGCGGCGTGAACTTTGACTGGGTAGAGTTCGGCGAAACCGGCACCCTCTGGCTGCGCCTCGCGATTCCCTACCGCGCCAAGGTGGGCCCCGGCGGCCCGTTCGGCATCGTCGGCATCGCCACGCCGGTGGATGAGGAGCACTGCATGGTGTTCTTCTGGCGCACCCGTCACGTGCAGGGTTGGGAGCGCGATGTCTGGCGCTTCCTGTACCGCAACCGCCTGGAGGGCCTGCACTGGGACGTGCTGGAGCAAGACCGCGTGGTGCTGGAAATGATGGCGCCGAACGCGCGCGAGCATGAAACGCTGTACCAGCACGATGTCGGCATCACCCGCGTGCGCCGCCTGCTGCGCCGCCGTGCCGACCAGGAAGTCGCCGACGAGCCCGTTGCCATGTTGAAGCCGGTTGGCGGGGTGGCCAGCCATGCCTGAGATCGATCGCCATAACCTGCTGGCTGGCCGGCGCGTGCTGGTAACCGGCGCCGCGCGCGGGCTTGGCCTGGCCTTTGCCACCGCGATTGCCGAAGCCGGCGGCGCAGTCGCCATGGCCGACATTCTCGCGGACCGTCTGGTTGAGCAAGCCACTGCGCTGCAGGCCCGCGGACTGAAGGTGCTGCCGTTCGTGCTTGATCTAGGCAACCCCGAATCGGTGAGCGCTTGCGCCACCGCTGCGGTGGCCGGGCTCGGCGGCCTGGACGGCCTGGTCAACAACGCCGCGGTGACCGACTCCGGCGGGCGCGACGCCAGCGCCATCGACATCGCCACCTGGGACCGCGTGATGAACATCAACGTGCGCGGCACCTGGCTGATGACCACCGCCTGCCTGCCGGCACTGCGCGCTTCCGGCCGCGGCGCCATCATCAACCTGGCATCCGACACGCCGCTGTGGGGCGCGCCGAACCTGCTGGCATACGTGGCCAGCAAGAGCGCGATCATCGGCATGACCCGCTCGCTGGCGCGCGAGTTGGGCGACGACCAGATCACCGTCAATGCCATCGCACCGGGGCTGACCCTGGTGGAGGCGACCGAATACGTGCCCCAGAAGCGGCGCGACCTCTATCGCGAGCAACGCGCGATTTCCCGCGAGCAGCTACCCGAGGATGTATCCGGGGCCGTGCTGTTCGCCCTCTCCGACCTGTCCCGCTTCGTGACGGGCCAGACGCTGGCCGTCAACGGCGGCTTCGTCATGCACTGAGCTAGAAGGAATCCAAATGAGCGATCTTTCCCAACAAGACAACATCAAGCGTTCCTGGGAGCAGCCGTCCGGCGCTTCCTTCGACCAGTGGATGGAGAGCCGCGTCGCGCGCTTCTCCACCCGCCGCTACGACTGGGACGCGCTGAAGTTCCAGGCTGACTACGATCCCAAGTACCGCCGTGCGCAGATGCGTTACCTCGGCACCGGCGGCACTGGCGTGGCCACCGACACCAATACCGTGCCGTCCGAGAACTTCACCTTCTCGACCATGATCATCCCGGCCGGCCACGAAGGCCCGTCGCACCTGCACACGGACGTGGAAGAAGTCTTCTTCGTCATGCGCGGCAAGATCAAGCTGATCCTGGAAAAGGACGGCGAGCGCTTCGAAACCATCCTGACCGACCGCGACCTGGTCTCGGTGCCCCCCGGCGTGTACCGCGAGGAAATCAACATCGGCGAGGAAGACGCGCTGATGTGCGTGATGCTCGGCGCCAAGAAGCCGATCACGCCGACGTACCCGCCCGAGCATCCGCTCACCAAGGTCAAGCGCTGAAAAGCGCGCGGCCGGCGCGCCAATCCGGGTGCCGGCCCAGTTGAAACACAAGCCATCTCATGACTCAAGAACGCCTGTCGGAAGACATCCAGGACAAGTACATCGTGCCCGGGCTGGAACGCGGCCTGCGCCTGCTGGCCGAGTTCAGCCGCCGCGACCGCACCTTGTCGGCGGCCGACCTGGCGCGCCGGCTCAAGGTGCCCCGCTCCACGGTGTTCCGGCTGCTGGCCACGCTGGAGATGATGGGCTTTGTCGAACGCACCGACGGCGGCCGCGACTATCGCCTTGGCATGGCGGTGCTGCGCCTGGGCTTCGAGTACCTGGCTTCGCTGGAACTCACCGAGCTGGGGCGCCCGCTGCTGGATCGCCTGCGTGACGACATTCGTTACCCGTGCAACCTGGTAGTGCGCGACGGCCGCTCGATTGTCTATGTGGCCAAGTCGGTGGCGCCCACGCCATTCAGCAGTTCCGTCACCGTGGGGACCCGCCTGCCGGCGCACGCCACCGTGCTCGGACGCGTGCTGCTCGAAGACTTGACGCTGGCCGAGTTGCGCCAGCTCTTTCCGGAGCCGCAACTGGAAGTGTTCACGCCCAGCACGCCGCGTACGGTCGAAGCACTGTTCGAGATGGTGCAGCGCGACCGCGAGCGCGGCGTGGTGCTGCAGGAAGCGTTCTTTGAGGCCAGCATCTCGACCATCGCGGCACCGGTGCGGGATCGTACCTGCAAGGTGGTGGCGGCGCTGGGCGTGACCATCCCGGCCTCGCGCATCGATCCGGAGCAACTGGACATGATGGAAGAGAAAGTCAGAGACACCGCGGGCGAGCTGTCACGCCTGCTGGACTACCGCCCGCGCGAGCACGGCAAGGTGGTCAACCTGTATCGGGAGTGAGGACGATGTCCATGATTGAACTCGACGGCAAGGTTGCCGTCGTCACCGGTGGATCCTCGGGCATCGGCCTGGCCACCGTCGAACAACTGCTGGAATCGCGCGCCGCCGTGGCGCTGTGCGGCCGCAACGAAGCGCGGCTGCGCGAAGCGGAAGGCCATCTGCGCGCACGCTTCCCCGATGCCCGCCTGTACGCGGCTGCCTGCGACGTGCTGGACCCCGCGCAGGTAGCTGCCTTTGCCGCCGCCAGCGAGGCCGCGCTCGGCCCCGCCGACATGCTGGTCAACAACGCAGGGCAGGGCCGTGTCTCCACGTTCTCGAGCACCGAGGATGCGGCTTGGCTTGAAGAGCTGCAGCTCAAGTTCTTCTCGGTGATCCATGCCACGCGTGCGTTTCTTGCGCAACTGGAGCGCTCGCACAGCGGTGCCATCGTCTGCGTGAACTCGCTGCTGGCCGTGCAACCCGAGCCGCATATGGTGGCGACGTCCGCGGCACGCGCCGGCGTGCATAACCTGGTGCGCTCGCTGGCCACCGAATTCGCCCCCAAGGGCATCCGCGTCAACGGCATCCTGCTCGGCCTGGTCGAGTCGGGCCAGTGGCGCCGGCGTTTCGAAGCGCGCCCGGACACCGAGCGCGACCTCGACTGGGCTGCGTGGACCGCGCGCCTGGCGCAGCAAAAGCATATTCAACTTGGCCGTCTTGGCCTGCCGCAGGAAGCCGCACGCGCGATCCTGTTCCTTGCCTCGCCGTTGTCTTCGTACACCACGGGCAGCCACATCGATATTTCCGGAGGACTTTCCCGTCATGCGTAACGAACAGCAACAAGTCACGGTGGGCTACGCCATCGCCGCCTTCCTCGAACAATGCGGCGTCAAGGCAGCGTTCGGCGTGATCTCGATCCACAACATGCCCATCCTCGACGCGATGGGCGAGCGCGGCAAGATCCGTTTCGTGCCCGCGCGCGGCGAAGCTGGCGGCACCAATATGGCCGACGCCTGCGCTCGCACCACCGGTGGCCTGGGCGTGTGCCTGACCAGCACCGGTACCGCAGCGGGCAACGCTGCCGGCGCCATGGTCGAAGCACTGACCGCCGGCACGCCGCTGCTGCACCTGACCGGCCAGATCGAAACGCCGTACCTGGACCAGAGCCTGGCCTATATCCACGAGGCGCCGGACCAGCTGACCATGCTGAAGGCCATCTCCAAGGCTGCGTTCCGCATCCGCAGCGCCGATACCGCGCTGAGCACGATCAAGCTCGCCGTGCAAACCGCGCTGACCGCGCCGACCGGCCCCGTCAGCGTGGAAATCCCCATCGACATCCAGGCCGCGCTGATCCCGATGCCGACCGACCTGCGCCCGCTGGCGGTGCCCACCCATGTTCCGTCTGCCCACGCGCTGGACGAACTGGCCGAGCGCCTGTCCAAGGCAAAGCGCCCGCTGCTGTGGCTGGGCGGCGGCGCGCGCCACGCCGGCGCGCAGGTCAAGCGCCTGATGGCGCTGGGCTTTGGTGTTGTCACCAGCACGCAAGGCCGCGGCATCGTGGCCGAAGACGATCCCCGCTCGCTGGGTGCCTTCAACCTGCACAAGCCGGTTGAGCAGTTCTATCAAACCTGCGACGCCATGCTGGTGGTGGGGTCGCGCCTGCGTGGCAATGAAACGCTGAAGTACGAACTGAAGCTGCCGCGCCCGCTGTTCCGTGTGGATGCCGACGCATCCGCCGAAGGCCGCTGCTACCAGAGCGACTACTTCGCCAGCGGCGATGCAGCGCTGGCGCTCGATGGCCTGGCCGACCGCCTGGAAGGCAAGCTCAAGGTGGACCCGAACTTTGCCGCCGACCTGCGCAGCGCGCACGAAGTCGCCATGAGTGGCCTGATCGATGGCCTGGGCCCGTACTCGGCGCTGGTGGAAGCGCTGCAAGGCGCGGTCGGCCGCAACTTCAACTGGGTGCGCGACGTGACCGTCTCCAACAGCACCTGGGGCAATCGCCAGCTGCGCATTTTCGACTCCCGTGCCGGCGTGCATGCGCTGGGCGGCGGCATCGGACAAGGCCTGGCAATGGGCATCGGCGCGGCCGTGGGCGCGGCAGTGACGGCTTCCGGCAAGAAGACGTTCTGCCTGGCCGGCGATGGCGGCTTCATCCTGAACCTGGGTGAACTGGCTACCGCCGTGCAGGAACGCGCCGACGTGGTCTTCGTGCTGATGAATGACAAGGGCTATGGCGTGATCAAGAACATCCAGGACGCGCAATACGGCGGACGGCGCCACTACGTGGACCTGCACACGCCGGATTACGCGCAACTGTCGCAATCGCTGGCCCTGCGCCATCGCCGAGTCAGCAACCTGGCCGACGTGGGTGCCGCACTGGAAGAAGCCACCATCGAATCCGGCCCGTTCCTGCTGGAGATCGACATGCTGTCCATCGGCACTTTCAAGACCGCGTTCGCAGGGCCGCCGGTCAACAAGGAGGCCGATGTCGACGCCGAGAAGACCGCACGCGCGGCCGAACGCAGCACTGTGACCGCCTGAGGGAGACGCAACATGCTGCACGTGTCGATGGTGGGATGCGGAGCGATCGGGCGCGGTGTGCTCGAGCTGCTCAAGAGCGATCCGGACGTGGTGTTCGACGTGGTGGTGGTGCCCGAGGCGCAGATGGACCAGGCCCGCCATGACGTTTCCGCGCTGGCGCCGCACGCACGGGTTGCCACCTGCCTGAGCCAGGCCGACGGACGGCCCGACCTGCTGGTGGAGTGCGCCGGCCACCATGCGCTGGAAGAGCACATCGTGCCGGCGCTGGAGCGCGGCATCGCCTGCATGGTGGTGTCGGTGGGCGCGCTTTCCGAGCCGGGGCTGGCCGAGCGGCTGGAAGCCGCGGCACGGCGCGGCGGCACGCAGGTGCAGCTGCTCTCCGGCGCCATCGGTGCCATCGACGCACTGGCGGCAGCGCGCGTGGGCGGGCTGGACTCGGTGGTCTACACCGGGCGCAAGCCGCCTGGCGCGTGGAAGGACACGCCGGCCGAGGCGCTGTTTGACCTCGATGCGCTGACCGAAGCCACGGTGATCTTCGAGGGCACCGCCCGCGAAGCCGCGCGGCTCTACCCCAAGAACGCCAACGTGGCGGCCACGCTGTCGATGGCCGGCCTCGGGCTGGACCACACGCAGGTCAAGCTGCTGGCGGATCCGGGCGTGGATGAGAACGTGCACCACGTGGAAGCGCGCGGCGCCTTCGGTGGTTTCGAGCTGACCATGCGCGGCAAGCCGCTGGCGGCGAACCCCAAGACTTCGGCGCTGACGGTGTTCAGCGTGGTGCGTGCGCTGGGCAACCGTGCCCACGCCATGTCGATTTAAGCAGGCAGCAAGGCAATCATCATGAAGCAAGAGATTCTCCCCATCTGTATCGCGGGCCAGTGGCGCCTGGGCGGCGGCGAGCGCTACGCCACGCGCTACCCGGCCACCGGCGAGGTCGTCGCGGAGCTGAACGCGGCCAGCCGGGACGACGTGGAAGAGGCCGTGCAGGGCGCGCATCGCGCGTTCCTCACCAGCGGCTGGGCGCAACGCAAGCCGCACGAGCGCGCAGCCGTGCTGCATCGCGTGGCCGACCTGATCCGCGCGCGCGCCGAGCCCCTCGCCCAGCGCCAGCGCCTGGACAATGGCAAGCCCATCAGCGAGACGCGCGCGCTGGTGGCCAGCGCCGCCGGTACGTTCCAGTTCTTCGCTGCGGCCTGCGAAACCCTGGAGGAGACGCTCACGCCCGCGCGTGGTGATTTCCTCACCATGAGCGTGCACGAAGCCATGGGCGTGGTGGCGGCGATCACGCCGTGGAATTCGCCCATCGCCAGCGAGGCGCAGAAGCTGGCGCCCGCGCTGGCCGCCGGCAACGCGGTGGTGATCAAGCCCGCCGAGATCACGCCGCTGATGGCGCTGGAACTCGCCGCCATCTGCGAGGAAGCCGGCGTGCCCAAGGGCCTCATCAGCGTGCTGCCGGGCAAGGGCTCGGTGATCGGTGATGCCATTACCAAGCACCCGCTGGTGCGCCGTGTGTCTTTCACCGGTGGCACCACCACGGGACGCCATATCGCCCACATCGCTGCCGACAAGATGATGCCGGTGTCGCTGGAGCTGGGCGGCAAGTCGCCCACCATGGTGTTCGAAGATGCGGACCTGGACCACGCGGTCAACGGCGTGCTGTACGGCATCTTCAGTTCCTCGGGCGAATCGTGCATCGCGGGTTCGCGCCTGTTCGTGGCACGTTCCTTGTATGAGCCTTTCCTGGACCGCCTGGCCGAGGGCGCGGCGCGCCTGCGCGTGGGCGATCCGGCCGACGAGCGCACCCAGATGGGGCCGCTGATCAGCGACCGCCATCGTGACTCGATCGAATCGTATGTGGCGCTTGGCGTATCCGAAGGCGGCCAGCTGCGCACGGGGGGCATCCGCCCCACGGTGGCGGGCTGCGAGAACGGCTACTTCTACACGCCGACCATCATCGAGGGGCTGGATAACAGCGCCCGCGTATGCCAGGAGGAAATCTTCGGGCCGGTGCTGGTGGCAATGGCCTTCGACGACGAGGACGACCTGATCGCGCAAGCCAACGACAGCGTGTACGCGCTGGCGGCGGGCGTATGGACGCGCGACTACAAGCGCGCGTGGCGCTTTGCGCGTGCGGTGCAGGCGGGCAACGTGTGGATCAATACGTACAAGCAGTTCTCCATCTCGACGCCGTTCGGCGGCTGGCGCGACAGTGGCCTGGGCCGCGAGAAGGGGAGGCTGGGCATCCTGCAGTACATGGAGCAGAAGAGCGTGTACTGGGGCATGCATGAACAACCGCTGCCGTGGGCTAACTGAGTGACCCCGACGACGTTGGCAACGACACAAGCGACACAGCAGGAGATGGGAACAATGAACACGATTCTGGGCATCGACGAAATCGTCTACGGTGCCGACGACCTGGACGCCTGCCGGCGCTTCTTCGCCGACTGGGGCCTCACGCTGGTGCGCGAGGATGCGGCCGGGCTGGATTTCGAGACGCTGAACGGCTGCCGCGTGCTGGTGCGCCGCACCGACGACCCGGCACTGCCGGCGGCAATGGAAGACGGCCCGACGCTGCGCGAGGTGGTGTGGGGCGTGGACACGCAAGCCGCGCTGGACAAGATCGCGGATGCCATTCGCGCCGAGCCGGGCTTTGTCAGCTCGGGAGAGCACGGTGTGCAGGGCGAGCAAGGCGAACGCGTTGGCTGCACGGACCCGAACGGCCTGGCCGTGCGCTTCCAGCTGACCCGCAAGCGCGAGGTCGAGGTGGAATGCGCCGCGATGAACACGTGGAACGACAAGCCGCGCATGAACCAGCGCAGCCCGATCTACGAACGCGCCACGCCGATCGAGGTGGGGCACGTGGTGTTCTTCGTCAAGGATGTGGCGGCGACCGAGCGTTTCTACACCGAGAAGCTGGGCTTCGTGCCGTCGGACCACTATCCGGGCCGTGGCGCCTTCCTGCGCTGCGCGCCGGACGGCGGCCACCACGACCTGTTCCTGCTGCAGCTGCCGCAGGCCAAGAGCGGGCTGAACCATGTGGCCTTTACCGTGCGCGACATCCACGAGGTGTTCGGCGGCGGCCTGCATGTGTCGCGCAGCGGCTGGGACACGCAGCTCGGCCCGGGCCGGCATCCGATTTCCTCGGCCTACTTCTGGTACTTCAAGAACCCGGCCGGCGGCCTGATCGAGTACTACGCGGACGAGGACCAACTGGACGCCGAATGGGAGCCGCGCGATTTCGAACCGGGCCCGACCATGTTCGCCGAGTGGGCGGTGGAGGGCGGCCTGGACGGCAACACGCGCCGGCAGAAGAACGCAGGCGGCCCCCAGGGCAAGTTCCTGACCGAGAAGCGCTGAGCGCCGGACGGCAGGGCGAAACCAGGAAAACAAGCCGCGCAAGACAAAGCAACACGAGCAACACGAGCAACACGAGCAACACAGGCAAGACAAAGCAACACGAGGACGTGCCATGAGTACCAGCCAATCCCTGACCCTGCGCGTACAGGCCATGCGTTTCGAAGCGCGCGGCATTGTCAGCGTGGAGTTGCGCGACCCGGAAGGGCGCGAGTTGCCGGCGTACGCGCCCGGCGCGCATATCGACCTGCATCTGGGCAATGGCCTGGTGCGCAGCTACTCGCTGTGCGGCGCGCCGGAAATGCGCGACCGCTACGTGGTGGGCGTGCTGCTCGACCGCGGCAGCCGTGGCGGCTCGCGCTATGTGCATGAGCAATTGCGGGTGGGCAGCACGCTCACCGTGGCCGCGCCGCGCAACCACTTCGCGCTGGACGAGGGGGCGGCACACACGGTGCTGGTGGCCGGCGGCATCGGCGTGACGCCGATCGTGTGCATGGCGCGCCGGCTGCATGAACTCGGGCGTTCCTTCACGTTGCTTTACTGCGCACGCTCGCGCGAGGAAGCTGCCTTCGCGGACGAGCTGGCCGCCTACGGCGACGCGGTGCGCATGCACTTCGACGACGAGGCGGGCAGCCCGCCGGACCTGTCCGCGCTGCTGGCCGGGCAAGCCGCCAGCACGCACTTCTATTGCTGCGGCCCGGGCCCGATGCTCAATGCCTTCGAAGCCGCCTGCGCCGGCCATGGCTATCCCGAAGTTCATATCGAACGCTTCGCCGCCGACCCGTCGGTGGCGGCGGTGCAGGACGGCGAGTACACCGTGGCGCTGGCAAGCACGGGTAGCGAGCTGAAAGTGCCCGCAGGCAAGTCCCTGCTGGATGCCTTGCTCGAAGCGGGCATTGCGGTGGAGCACAGCTGCAAGGAAGGTGTATGCGGCTCGTGCGAAACGCGCGTGCTCGAAGGCATTCCCGAACACCGTGACGGCGTGCTCAGCAAGAGCGAGCGCGAGTCGAACCAGACCATGATGGTTTGCGTGTCAGGCTGCAAAGGCAAGCGCCTGGTCCTGGACCTCTAAGCGCGCCACCGCGCGCCGCATCCATCGCGGCGCCAACGGGGGTGGCCATTGCCGGGCAAGTCCGGCAACGCGCCAGCGCGGGGCGGCTGCCTGCCTCGGATACTTTAGAAGAGAAACACCGTGTTGATCCAGAGACAAGAGGCCCCGTTCGCCAACGCGAACGCCGAGGGTGTGGCGAGCCCATCCAGCACCAGCACGGCAGGCAGTGGCGAGCGCGCCACTGACGCCCCCGTGGCAACCACCCGGGGCGAGATCATCGCCCGCATCGAGCGCCTGCCCAGCAATGGCATGCATGTCAGGGCGCGGCTGCTGATCGGCCTGGCCACGTTCTTCGATGGCTTCGACGTGATCGCCATCGCCGCCACGCTGCCGCTGCTGATCTCGATGTGGTCGCTCACGCCGGGTCAGATCGGCTTCCTGATCGCGGCGCCGTCGGTCGGGCAACTGATCGGCGCGCTGCTGTTTCCCGCGCTGGCCGAGCGCTTTGGCCGCCTTAGCTCGATTGGCTGGAGCGCGGGGATCATCGGGCTGATGAGCATCGCCTGCGGCTTCGCGCCCTCGTTCGAGATCTTTGCCTTGCTGCGCATCGTGCAGGGCTTGGGCCTGGGCGGTGAGCTGCCGGTGGCCGCCACTTATATCAACGAAGTGACGCGTGCCCACGGGCGCGGGCGCTTCGTGCTGCTGTACGAGGTGGTGTTCCCGATCGGCCTGCTGATCTCCAATGCAGTCGGCGCGTGGCTGGTGCCGCGGTTCGGCTGGACCGTGATGTACTTCATCGGTGGTGCCCCGGTCATCCTGTTCTTCATCCTGCGCCGGGCCATTCCCGAATCGCCGCGCTGGCTGGCGGAGAAGGGCCGCCTGGCCGAGGCCGACCGCGCGCTCGCGGCCTTCGAGTCGCGCGCCAAGGGGCCGCTGGCGCCGCTGGGCGACGTATCCGCGTACGACGCGATGACCGGAAAGCACCCGCGCCGGCGTGTCCGGGATCTGCTGAGCAAGGCCTATATCGGCCGCACGCTGGCGGTGTGGATGCTGTGGGCGACCTGCGGCTTTATCCAGTACGGGCTGTCGACCTGGTTGCCGACGATCTACAAGACGGTGTATCACGCACCGCTGCAGCTGGCGCTGAACCTGGCCGCGGGCGCATCGGTGCTCGGGGTGATCGGCTCGCTGGTGTGCGCGATGATCGTCGACAAGGTGGGCCGCAAGCCGGTGATCAACGTCTCGTTCATCCTGTGCGCGATATCGCTGGCGCTGGCTGGCGTGTTTCACGCGGAGTCGGTGTACGTCGTGGCCGGGCTCTGCGCGCTCTCGCTCGGTTTCCTGGCCAGTGGCTTTATCACGGCCTACGTGTACACGCCGGAGCTGTATCCCACCAGCATCCGCGCCATGGGCTGCGGCTTTGGGGGCGCGTGGCTGAAGCTGGCGGCGATCTTCGCGCCGACGCTGGTGGCCAGCACGATCGGCTCGGGCAATCTCAGCACCGCTTTCTACGCGCTGGCGACGGTGCCGTTCGTGGCGGCGCTGACCATCCACTTCCTTGGCATCGAGACCAAGGGCAAGGTGCTCGAGCAACTCGAGGCCTGATCCGCGAAGCACGAGACAAAGCCCGTGGCAGCCGCCAACTGCCACGGGCTTTGTTCGTTCTCGTGCGCGCTTACTCGCCCCCGCCGCCGCCGGCTTCGCCGCGCCCGGGCGTCACGCACAGGCCGTGCAGCTTCCTCAGCGCCTGGTACATCGCTCGGCGCTCTTCCGGCTCAAGCAGCCGGATCACCTCCGCCTGGCCCTTCCTGGCCAGCGGCATCACTTGCTCATGCAGCGCCAGGCCTTCCGGCGTGATGCTGCAGATCAGCTTCTTGCGCGGGGTGTTGCCCTCGGCATCCAGCTTCACCAGCCCGCGGCCTTCGAGCAGCCGCAGCGTTCGGCTCACCAGCGCCTTGTCCGATGTGGATTGCAGCACCAATTCTGCAAAAGGCAACTGCCGCGCGTGCGCCAGCAGGGCCAGCAGGCGCCACTCGGGCACCGTTAGCGCGAACTGCTCGGCGTAGGGCAGCGTCACGGTGCGGCGCAAGGCGTTGACCAACTGGCTGAGCATCGTCGTCAGGAAGTCGTCGACATCGAGCCCGTTGCCTTGCTCGTCCAGTTGCGCCCAGGGGCAGTCGGTCTTCGGGGGCACTGCCTTGTCGCCGGTGTCGGTTGTCGTTCCGGCTGCGCGCTTCATCGGATCCATGTCTTTCAGGAAATGCCGCCGGACGGCGGCTGATCAGGGGGGCGGAGCCGATTGTCTCATAGGGACTCCGATGTGCTGCCTCCTTCTCGTCACGATCCCCTCTTTTTAATTTTTAAAATAATAAATATGTCAATTAGTGATTACAGTAAGTTGAGCAGTCAACAATGACGCTCTAGTATGAATGGCACGTTCCTCTCCTGAACTAATGTTTCGCTAATAAAACGCACATCGAATGCGTCCCCGTCCCTTAGCCGTGCCTAACCCCGCCCCACCATGCATTCCCAGCGGAAGTGGAGCGCCCCCACAGGAGCCGTAGATGAACCTTGCCCGCCGACACGTCCTTGCCACAGCGCTCGCCGCGATTGCCCTGGGAGGCGGCAGCGCCTTTGCGCTCGGCTATCCCGCCAAACCGGTCACGATCGTGGTCGCCTATCCGCCGGGCGGCGACACGGACTCCATGGCGCGCATGTACGCGGAGAAGCTCTCGATGCGCCTCAAGCAGCCGGTGATCGTGGAGAACAAGCCGGGCGCTGGCGGCGTGGTCGGCAACGCCATGGTCGGCCGCGCGCCGGCCGACGGCTACACGCTGCTGTTTACGCCCAATCCGTTCACGACGGCGCCGATGGTGCTGAAGCTCCCCGCCAGCTCCAGCTACGACGCGCTGCATGGCTTCACCCCGGTCATCCAGACCGGCACGCAGACCGTGCTGCTGGTGGCGTATCCGGGCGCCGGCATCAAGACCGTGCAGGAAATGGTGGCCGCGGCGAAGGCCGGCAAGCCGCTGACGTATGCCACCCCCGGCGCGGGCTCGCCCATGCATATCGCCGGCGAGTGGCTGAACCGCGCCGCTGGCGTGAAGATCCAGCATGTGCCGTACCGGGGCGTTGCGCCCGCCGTCAATGATGTCGTCGCGGGCCACGTCAACTTCGCCTACGTGACGCTGGGGCCGGTGGCCCAGTACATCAACACGGGCAAGCTGCTCGCGCTGGCCGTGACCGATCCGAAGCGCTCTGCGCTGCTGCCCAATGTGCCGACGCTGTCCGAGCTTGGCTACAAGGACGTCATCGTAGGCGCATGGCACGGCGTCATGGCGCCCAAGGGCACGCCGGCCGAGGTGGTGAAGCTGCTCAACGAGCAGCTCAACGAGATCGTCAAGATGCCGGACATCGCCGAGAAGATGGCCACCTTCGGCGCGGTGCCGGTGGGCGGCGCGCCTGCCGTGCTGGAAAAGATCAATGCTTCCGACTACGAGCGGCTAGGCAAGGTCATCAAGGATTTCGGCATTACCGCCGAGTGACGCGACGCCGGCGGCAACGCTCGCCGGCGTCTTCATGGATTTCAGTGGTTTTCTGACTAGCAGGAGGTCGGCATGAGCACGTCGACAGTGGGAAGCTCCACGCCGCAGGTGACGGCGCGGGAGAAGGTGATGGGCAGGGCCGTGTATGCCGGCGACATCAAGCAGGCCGGCATGCTGCATGCCAAGGTGCTGCGCAGCCCGTATCCGCATGCCCGCATCGTTCGCATCGACACCGCGGCGGCGCGTGCGCTGCGGGGCGTCAAGCTGGTCCTGACCGGCGAGGATACGCCGTCGCGGCTGTGGGGCACGCATCGCAAGGAGCAGCGCATTCTTGCCGCTGGCGTGGTCCGCCACGTCGGTGAGGAGGTTGCCGCGGTGGTCGCGGTGGATGAGGAAACCGCGCGCGATGCACTGGACCTGATCCGCGTGGAGTACGAAGAATTGCCCGCCATCTTCAGCCCCGATGCAGCGCTTGCCGATGGCGCGGCGGAGCTGCACCCGGGCACGCGCAATATCGCCCATGAGATGCATATCGAGCGCGGCGACGTCGAAGCCAGCTTCGCTCGCGCCGCGGTGGTCTACGAGGCCACGTACGACATGCACTCGCAGTATCCCGGCTATCTGGAGCCGATGGCCACCGTGGCCGCCCAGGATGGCAATGGCCGGCTCACGGTCTGGGCCTCGACGCAGTCCGTGTTCCTGGCGCGCGCGCGCCTGGCTGAAGCGCTGGACCGGCCGGTGTCCACCATCCGCGTGATCCAGGCGGTCACCGGCGGCGGCTTTGGCGCCAAGATCGTGGAGGAGAGCAATAGCCTGATCGCCGCCTTGCTGGCAACGCGGCTCGACCGCCCGGTGCGCTTCGTCAACAATCGGCTCGAGGATTTTCTCGGCGCGCGCTCCAGCGTGCCGGCGCGGGTCTGGCTGAAGATGGGCCTGGATGCGCAAGGGATGATCGTCGCCAAGGACGTCAATATCGTGGCCGAGTGCGGCGCCTATGCGGGCCTGGCTGGCGACGTGATGCACGTGAGCGCCATGCGCAGCGACAACATGCATCGCCTGGAGAACGTGCGCTCCAACGCCGTGCTCGCCTATACCAACAATCCGCCGCGCGGCGCATTCCGCGGCTTTGGTGGCCAGCAGATGCAGTTCCCGCTGAACAGCCACCTCACCATGCTGGCCGAAATGCTCGGCATGGATCCCATTGACGTCCATAAGCGCAATGCCATCCGCTCCGGCGACATCAGCGTGCATGGCTGGAAGATCGGCAGCAGCGGCCTGGTGGAGTGCCTCGAGCAAACGCGTGAAGCGATCCAGTGGGATGCGCGCCGCGCCGATGCCTCACGGCGAACCGGCATGCGCCGGCGCGGGCTCGGCGTTGCGGCCGCCATGCACGTCAGCGGCAACCGCACGCTGGGCAACTGGGATGGCTCCACCATCGTGCTCAAGGTCAACGAGGACGGGCGCGTCATGCTGCTCACCAGCGAGTGCGACATGGGGCAGGGCGCCAACACCATGCTCAGCCAGATCTGCGCCCACGAGTTGGGCATTGCGCTGTCGCATGTCACCGTGAGCGCGCCGGATACCGATGTGGCGCCGTTCTGCCTCGGCTCGCTGGCATCGCGCGTCACCATCATTTCCGGCAACGCAGTGATGCGGGCCGCGCGCGAGGCGAAGCACAAGCTGCTGGGCGTTGCTGCCGACAAGCTTGGCGTGCCGCAGGACGAACTGGACCTGATCGACGGCGTGATCCGCGCCCGCAATGACGACACCAAGCGCGCCACGCTTGCCGAGATCGCGCGCTTGCATATCTTCCGCCACGGCGGTGAAGGGCTGATGGTGCGCGCCACCTACGATGCGCCCACCGTGATGCACGACGCCAACTACTACGGCAACATTGCGCCGGCCTACTCGTTCGCGGCGCAGGCCGTCGAAGTGGAAGTGGACATGGCCACCGGGCAGGTCACCTTGATCGACAGCTTCGTGTCGGACGACTGCGGCAGGGCCATCAACCCGCTAGCCGTGCACGGCCAGACGCACGGCGCCACCGTGCAGGCGATCGGCTGGACGCTGTATGAACACGTGCAGGTCGAGGATGGCCGCATCCTGAACGGCAACTTCGCCGACTACACCATGCCGACCGCTGACGCCGTGCCCGCGCTGCGCACGGATGTGGTCGAGTCGGTTGAGCCCAACGGGCCCTACGGCGCCAAGGGCGCCAGCGAAACCGCGATCCTGCCGGGCGCGGCCGCCATCGCCAATGCGGTCTATGACGCCATCGGCGTGCGCATTGCTTCGCTGCCCATCACGCCGGAGAAGGTGCTGGCCGCACTGCGCGAGCGCAAGGAAAAGGAGGCGCGCCATGCGTAATTTCGAATTTCTGGAGCCCGGCTCGGTGCAGGAAGCCAGCCGCATGCTGGCCGACCTGGGCGACGAGTGCAGGGTGATCGCCGGCGGCACCGCGCTGATGCTCGGCATGCGCCAGCGCATGCTCACGCCCACCCACCTGGTATCGCTTGGCCAACTTGATGCGCTGCGCTTGATCGAGTTCGATCCGCGCATCGGCTTGCGCATCGGCGCGCTGGCCTTGCATGCGCAGGTGGCGCGCTCAAAGCTGGTGCTGGCGCATTACCCCATGCTGGCCAGCATGGCAGGGCGCGTGGCCAATCCACAGGTGCGCAACCAGGGCACGATTGGCGGCAACCTTTGCTATGCCGATCCCGCCACCGATCCGCCGGGTTGCCTGATGGCGCTGGGGGCGCAGGTGGTGATTGCCGGCAGGAGCGGCGAGCGCGTGCTGGAGATGGAGGCGTTCCTGGTCGACTACTACACCACGGCGCTCGAGTCCGATGAGATTGTGACCGAGATCCGCATTCCCGCGCCGGCGCCGGATGCGCTCGGCCACTACGCGCGATTCCTGCGCACGGCTGCCGAGCACCGGCCGCTGGCCAGCGTCGCGCTGCTGGCTCGCCGGACTGGCGCCACGTGCATCGAGGCGCGCCTTGCGGTCGGCGCATCCACGCCGATTCCGGCGCGGCTGCGGCGTGCCGAGGCGTTCCTGGCTGGCAAGGCCGTCACGCCCGAAGTGGCCGCCGAGGCGGCGGACATCGTCGCCGCGGACATCGACCCCGTTTCCGATATGCGCGGCAACGCGGACTATCGCCGCGAGATGGTACGGACCGTGGCGCGGCGAAGCATCGCCACGTTGTTCGGGCTGGCGGCGGACTAAGGATTCCCCATGCAAAAGATCCATATCGAACTCACCGTCAACGGCGAAGACCACAGCGTGGAAGTGCCCGCGCGGCGCCTGCTGTCGGACCTGCTGCGCGACGACCTCAACCTGACCGGCACCAAGCGCGGCTGCGAGACCGGCATCTGCGGCGCCTGCTCCGTGCTGGTGGACGGCGAAGTCATGAAGTCCTGCCTGATGCTTGCCGTGCAGGCACGCGGGCGCGACGTGACCACCGTCGAAGGCCTCAGCGCCGGTGGCGAACTGCACCCGCTGCAGCAAAGTTTCATGGAGTGCGGCGGTCTGCAGTGCGGCTACTGCACCCCTGGTTTCCTGATGACCTCCTGCGCCATGCTGGCGCATAACCCCAACCCGACAGAAGAGGAGGTCCGCGCCGGCCTGAACGGCAACCTGTGCCGCTGCACCGGTTACGTCGGCATCGTCGAATCCATTCTGTCCGCCGCGGAGAAAATGCGTGGAAATTGAAAAAAGCCTGATCGTCGGCGCAGCGCCGGCGCAAGTGTGGGCACTGCTGCTCGATCCCAATGTGATGGGCGGCTGCGTGCCGGGCATGCAGTCGATCGAGGTGGTCAGCGATGTGGAGTACATCTCGCACATCCAGGTCAAGATTGCCTTTGTCAGCGCGCGCTTCAAGATCAAGACCACCATCGTGGAGATGCGCGCGCCCAGCTATCTGCGTAGCGAGGGCACGGGCGAGGATGCCTCCGTGGCCAGCTCGCTCAAGCAGTCCAGCGAGATCTTCCTGACCGGGCAGCCCGGCGGCAAGACCGAGCTGCGCATGAAGATCAACGTGGACGTGCTGGGCCGCCTCGGCACGTTCGGCTTGAGCGTGATGAAGACGAAGGCGGACCGGATGTGGGAGGAGTTCGGCACGAATTTGTCGGCGCGGTTGGTGGCGCCTGCCGAGGCGGCGCCGGCTGTAGTGCCCGCAGCGCCGGCCGCGGCGCAAACGGTTGCGAAGGCACAGGCCGCTTCGAGCGCCTCGCCCGCCTCCGCCATCGAGAGGATCCCCGCTCTCCCGGCCGCCGTCCCGGCACACACCGTACAAGCCAGCCCCAGTCGCGGCACAGGCTGGTGGTCGCGCTTGTTCTCGCCAGCGCCTGTCGTGGACAGGGGCCCGCTCACGGATATCTGCATCGAAGTGCGCCAGCCCAATGCGACCATTACCGTGCGCTGGCCGGCACAGCACGCGGGCGAGTGCGGCGCCTGGCTGCGGGACTATCTGAAGTGAGCGTGCGCGGCTTTGGTGATGGAAGTGCTGGAGGATAGATGCAGGGCGTGTTATATCGGACAGTCGCGGGCGGCGCATCGGGATGCAAGGTGCGTGATCCGCACCGGCTGGGCCGCAGGGCAGGGCTGATGCCAAAGCCGTTACCATATAGCACGCCAAAGTACTCATTCGCAGAGATATCACCATGACAGATGCCCTCGAGCCTACCGATCTCCAGGACAAGTACATCGTGCCAGGGCTGGAACGCGGCCTGCGCCTGCTGGGCGAGTTCAGCCGCAACGAGCGGACCCTGTCTGCCGCCGAACTGGCGCGCCGGCTGCAGGTCCCGCGCTCTACGGTGTTCCGCCTGCTGACCACGCTGGAGATGATGGGCTTTGTCGAGCGTACCGATGGCGGCCGTGAATTCCGGCTCGGCATGGCCGTACTGCGCCTTGGCTTTGACTACCTCGCTTCGCTGGAGCTGACAGAACTCGGCCGGCCGCTGCTGGACCGCCTGCGTGACGAGATCAACTACCCATGCAACCTGGTGGTGCGTGACGGCCGCTCCATCGTCTACGTGGCCAAGTCCGTAGCGCCTACGCCGTTCGCCAGCTCGGTCAACGTGGGCACCCGCCTGCCGGCGCACGCCACCGTGCTTGGCCGCGTGCTGCTTGAAGACCTGACGCTGGCGGAACTGCGTGAACTCTATCCCGAGCCGCAGCTGGAAGTCTTCTCGGAGAGCACACCCAAGACCGTCGAAGCACTGTTCGACATGGTCCAGCGTGACCGCCAGCGCGGCTACGTGCTGCAGGAAGGCTTCTTCGAAACCAGCATCTCGACTATCGCCGCGCCGGTGCGGGACCGCAGCGGCAAGGTAGTGGCGGCGCTTGGCGCCACCATCCCGGCTTCGCGGATCGATCCGGAGCGGCTCGATGGCATGGTGGAGCAGGTGAGAAGTGCGGCGGTGGAGCTATCCCGGTTACTGGACTATCGACCGTCGGAAGGTGGAGCGGTAGTTAATTTGTAGGGAGGCCGGCGTCAGGCTTTGCGCCTGGCAGTGACGGGCCGGCACCGCTACTTCCCCTTGCCGTGCAAATCCGGCGTTGGGCCAGGCCGGTACCTGGAATGTGCGCTGGAAATTCGTGTCTAACTACACGAACGCGTCAGGAATTGGCGATGGGCACATGTATCAGAATCCTCACAATCGGTGCGGCCATGACGTTGGCCGGGTGCGCCGCAGTGCCTGCATATGACGCCTACGGTTATGGCTATCCGGCCGAAGGCACCTATCCTTACGGCGCTTACTATCCCGCTTACCCCTATGGCCCCTACTATGACTACGGCTGGTGGCCCGGGTTTTATGGGGGTGGTGCCGTGTTCTTCCATGGCGGTGGCCACGGCGGCGATGGTCACCATGGTCATGGCGGCCACGGCGAGGGGCATGGGGAGGGCCATGGCGGCGGTCATAACGGTGGTGGCCATGGCGGCGGCCATGGTCGATGAGCGTTGGAGCAGGCCCGATCGGAGTCCGTCATGCCGGTTCTCTCTCTCCTTGTCGTCGCCGTGCTGATCGTCGGGGTGTATGCGTTCGCGATCCGGGCCATCTTTCATCGCGAACCCAAGGCGCGGGGAAGACCCGTCCGGCGTTGCCGACGGCATGACCGGCGCGCCTGACGGCGAGCGAAACCCGCATCCGGCTTGGCTGCCTTCCGGACACGCATCCCTTATTTTTCCGATTGTGGGCAATATGCCTGCTAATCTTGCCTTGTGCAGAACCTGTGCAGACATATGAAGAGGAGGGCAACATGTCATCGGTCCGCGAATCCTTGATTCACGAGCTCCACCCGACGCAGCTGACGGTGGGCATGATCGAAGTGCAGGACAAGAAGAAGCACCTGGCCTCGCTAAAACCTGCGGAGCAGCGCGAGTTCCTGCAGGCCCATCCGATCCCGGCGGTGAACGGGCCGGGCGGCAAGCTTTACATCACCGATCACCATCATCTCGGGCGGGCGGCCCTGGAAGCTGGCGTCACCACGGGCTTTTTCACCGTGGAGGCGGATCTGTCTGCTTGTGCGCAGGACGATTTCTGGGCGGAGATGGACAAGAGGCTATGGGTTCATCCCCTGGACGAACATGGCGTGCGGCACTACTACGCTGCGGTTCCCAATCACCTGCAGAAACTGGTCGACGATCCATATCGGTCGCTGGCCGGGTATGTGCGAGACGCTGGTGGCTACACCAAGACGCCTACCGCCTTTGCGGAGTTCGTGTGGGCGGACTTCTTTCGCCGCGCCATCGCTGTCGAGGACCTGAGCGCCGACTTCCACGCGGCGGTCCAGCGAGGCATCACGCTGGCAAAGGGCAAGCTGGCTGTCGGCCTGCCAGGATACGCCGCGTAATCAGCACCAGGAGTTCGGCAAATGATTGGCTGAGCTGGCTCTCCCGGCCTGGGCTGCCGGGCAACAAAAAACCCAGAGAGCTTTCGCTGTCTGGGTTTTCGGCAACGTAGGCAGTTGCTAGCCACTAATTTGGTGGGTGGTACAGGGATTGAACCTGTGACCCCTGCCGTGTGAAGGCAGTGCTCTACCGCTGAGCTAACCACCCCTGCTGCTGCGCTGTTACTGCCGTGCTGCAGAGAAACAAGATTATGTCAGCGCCGTTGTATCTTGTAAAGCCCTTCCTGGAAATTTCTGCAAAAAATCCGTTGGCTACTTTCGGGCGGCAATCTTGCCCCGTCTATGCCGCTTCGGTCGCCGGCGGTGCTTCCTTCCATACGACCTTGCCGCCGCTCGCCTTTTCCAGCTGTTTGAGCACCGCCAGGTGGGCGGTGGCCTCATCTTCGTTGGCCATCAGCACGGGCAGGTCGAGGCGGGAGAGGTCGGTGGCGGCCACGGCGTCGCTCTCGGAGCCGCCGCCGTCGAGCATGTCGATCACCAGCGAATTCTGGCCGCGCGTCATGGCGAGGTAGACCTCGGCCAGCAGCTCGGCATCGAGCAATGCGCCGTGCAGGGTACGGTGGGCGTTGCTGACGCCGAGGCGGTCGCACAGGGCGTCCAGCGAGTTGCGCTTGCCGGGGAACATCTGGCGGGCTTCGCGCAGGGTGTCGATCACATTGCCAGCGTGCTCGCGAAACGGCGGCAGCCCGACAAGCTTGAACTCCATATCGAGGAAGCCAAGGTCGAAGGGCGCGTTGTGGATGATCAGCTCGGCGTCCTGGACGAAGTCCCGGATCTCGTTGACCACTTCCGCGAACTTGGGCTTGTCGGCCAGGAAGTCCACGGTGATGCCGTGCACCGCGATCGCGCCTTCGTCGATATCGCGTTCCGGGTTGACGTAGAAGTGCAGATGCCTGCCCGTGAGGCGGCGGTTGAGCAGCTCCACGCAACCGATTTCAATCAGGCGGTCGCCGGTGGCGGCGCTCAGGCCGGTGGTTTCTGTGTCGAGAACGATCTGTCGCATGGCGGGCATTCTAACCGGTGGGGCGGGGGGAGTCGGGCCGGTGTGGGGCGCTATGAGGCGGTACGGGGCCGGCTTTATCCCTTGAGCGAGTCGACGCCACGGTTGGCAAGGGCATCGGCGCGTTCGTTGCCGGGGTGGCCGTTGTGGCCGCGGACCCAGTGCCAGGTGATGTCGTGCTGCTGCGCGAGCTTGTCCATTTCCTGCCAGAGGTCGGCATTCTTTACCGGCTTCTTGTCGGCGGTCTTCCAGCCGCGGGCCTTCCAGCCCGGCAGCCATTCGCCGATGCCCTTCTGCACGTATTGGGAGTCGGTGTAGACCTTGATCCGGCAGCGGCGCTTGAGCGCGCGCAGGGCCTCGATCACGGCCGTCATTTCCATGCGGTTGTTGGTGGTGAGGGCTTCGCCGCCGAACAGCTCTTTCTCGTTGGTGCCGGACACCAGCACGGCGCCCCAGCCGCCGCGCCCGGGGTTGCCTTTGCAGGCGCCGTCCGAATAGATAATGACGTCTTCGATTTCGCTGGGTTCCATTGGGTATTGGCTAAGCTAAGGTTGGCACCGCGATGAGGCGGGGCCAACCGGGGTGATTGGGGGGCGGCAGCGCTTGGATGGCGCTTAATGCTCGTCGCCGGGTGACTTGCCGTGGGTGCCCGTGGGGGTTGCCACCGGCGCGGCGACTGGCGACAGGGCAGCCTTGGGGCTCTTCCAGGCGGGACCGACCAGGCGGATATTGCGCACGCGCTTGACCGCCGAGATCATATAGACTGAACCGAAGATCGGCCACCAGCGGTCGCCGGCCTTCTCCATGAAGGCGGCGCGCTGCAGCCAGCGCTCCGTGTGGTATGGCGGGCAATAGCAGCCGAACCGGCCGCGGATAATATCGAAACCCAGGAGTTTGAGCCAGTCCTTGATGCGCACGAAGCCGATGGACTGACTGTCATTGGGCAGGAATGGATCGGCGCCGAGCCGCTTGAGGCCTTGGCGGGCGCCCCACAGGCTCATGGGGTTGAAGCAGGTCACCACCACCCGGCCTTCCGGCATCAGCACGCGGGACACCTCGCGCAGCACCTCGTGCGGGTCTTCCGAGAACTCCAGGATGTGGGGCAGGGTGATCAGATCGATACTTTGCGTCTCGAACGGCAGTTCGTCGAAGCGGCACAGCAACTGGCGCGAATCGGCCTGAGCCCGTGGGCCGTGGGGTCCGTTGCCGGGGGCGAGCGCTAGTGCGGAGAACGGCATGCGGTTCTCGCGCAGGGTGTCGATGTGCGGCAGGCCGAGCTGCACCGCGTGGTAGCCGAAGATATCCACGACGGTCCGGTCGTACTGCGCCTGCTCCCACTGGAGCATGTATTGCCCGGGTGGCGAGGCAAGCCAGTCTTCCCAATTTATAATCGGACGCTTGGACATAGGAGCACGCATGTTGAAGGTGGAGCCGATTCCCGCATTCCAGGATAACTATATCTGGGCAATCCACGACGGTCACTGCGCCGCCGTGGTCGACCCGGGCGAAGCCGCGCCGGTCGAAGCCTTCCTGGCACGCGAGGGGCTGACGCTGGGCGCTATTGTAATCACCCATCACCACGGCGATCACCAGGGCGGGGTGGCCGGGCTGCTGGCGGCGCATCCCACCGCGCCGGATGGTGCCCCGTTGCCGGTCATCGGCCCGGCCGGCGAGCGCATCGGCGCCCGTACCGTGGCGGTGCGCGAGGGCGACACCGTGGAGGTGGCGCACCCGTCGCTGCAGCTCAAGGTGCTCGACGTGCCGGGCCATACCGCCGGTCATGTCGCGTACGTGGCGGACCTGCCGGGCGCGGGGCCGTCGGTTTTCTGCGGCGATACGCTGTTTGCCAGCGGCTGCGGCCGCCTGTTCGAGGGATCGCCGGCGCAGATGTTGTCGTCGCTGGACAAGCTGGCGGCGCTGCCCGGCGCCACCCGGGTGTACTGCGCCCACGAGTACACCCGCAGCAATGTGCGGTTCGCCCGCGCGGTGGAGCCGCATAATGCCGAGCTGGCAGCCTGGGAGGCACGCGTGGATGCATTGCGCGCGGCCGGCACACCGACCGTGCCGACCACCATCGCGCAGGAGCGCGAGGTCAATCCCTTCCTGCGCTCGCGCGTGCCCGCGGTGCGCGAGGCGGTGGCGGCCCACGCTGGCGGGGTGGCCGGCAATGACGCGGCGGCCTTTGGCGCGCTGCGCGGCTGGAAAGATAATTTCCGCTAATTTGCGCTAATTTGCGCTGATTCCCGCTTGCCGTTACGTCCGTCCGTGTGGCCGCAAGCCTTGGGCGCGCTTGGCCGGGACGGCGTTTTTCACCTACCCGATACGTCCCTGCTGGCCTCGGCCCGGTGCCGCGGCAGGGAGAATTTCATTGACGCGAAAGCCGCTTTTTCTTAGCATCAGGCAAATTTTTAGCGTCACGATTTGAGAACTTAATGAAAATTGGTCGATTACTGGCGGTAGTTGCGTGTGCCGCGCTGCTTGCAGCGTGTGCCAGCACGCCCACTCCGCCCGAGGGCGCCGATGGCGCCACAGCGACCGCCTCCGCTTCCAGGCCTGCGATTTCCAAGCCCGATCCGCTCAATTCGATCAACAGCGCAGGTGTCATCAACGTGGACCGCGACAGCCTGGACTGGCTGCGCGGGCCGTCGAGCGACATCTGGGACCGCATCCGCCGCGGCTTCGGCATGCCGGACCTGGAAGGCACGCTGGTTGACGATCGCACGCAGTGGTACGCGCAGCGGCCGGAATACATGGAACGGATGGTGGGGCGCTCGAGCCGCTACCTTTACCACATTGTCGAGGAGCTGGAGCGCCGCAAAATGCCCACGGAGCTGGCGCTGCTGCCGTTCGTGGAGAGCGCGTTCAACCCGCAGGCCGAGTCCACCGCCAAGGCGGCCGGCATGTGGCAGTTCATTCCCAGCACCGGCAAGAGCTACAACCTGAAGCAAAACATGTTCCGCGACGAGCGGCGGGATGTGCTGGCCTCGACCGACGCGGCGCTGGACTACCTGCAGCGGCTGTATGACATGTTCGGCGACTGGCAACTGGCGCTGGCGGCGTACAACTGGGGCGAGGGCGCGGTGTCGCGCGCCATCGCGCGCAACCAGGCGCGCGGGCTGCCGACCGACTACGCCAGCCTGAACATGCCCAACGAGACGCGCTATTACGTGCCGAAGCTGCAGGCGGTCAAGAACATCATTGCCAATCCCCAGATGTACGGGGTGAAGCTGCCCGATATTCCGGATCACCCGTACTTTGTCACGGTGACCACCTCGCGCGACATCGACGTCAAGCTGGCGGCCAAGCTCGCCAACCTGCCGCTCGATGAGTTCAAGGCGCTCAATCCGTCCTTCAACCGGCCGGTGATCCTGGGCGCGGCAAATCCGCAGATCCTGCTGCCCTTCGATAACGCCGAGCGCTTCCAGTACAACCTGAACACCTACCGTGGCGGCCTGTCGAGCTGGACGGCCGTGACGGTGGATAACCGTGAACGCATCGAGGCGCTGGCGGCGCGGCTGAATATCGACGCGGACACGATTCGCGAGATCAACCGCATTCCCAAGGGCATGCGGCTGAAGGCCGGCTCCACGGTGGTGGTGCCGCGCTCCGAGGATCACAACCAGGACATCAGCGCCACGCTGGCCGAAAGCGCCACGATGGCCATGGAGCCAGATGTGCCCGACGCACGCCGCGTGGTGGTGCGGGCCGGGCGGCGCGATACGGTGGCAACGCTTGCGCATCGCTATGGTGTGTCGGCTGGCCAGGTGCAGTCCTGGAACAAGCTCTCCGGCACCAAGCTGGTGGCGGGGCAGAGCCTGGTGCTGATGGTGCCGGCGCGCTCGGCGGCTCGTTTTGCCAGCGCGCCCGACCCGGCGCCCACCGCTTCCGCGCTGGTCCCCGTTCGGCCCGAGCCGGTGCGGGGATCGGCCAAGGGGCATGCTGCGCCGCGCCAGCGCGTGACGGTCGAAGCCGCCCCGCGCAAGGGCGCCGCGGCCACGGCAAGGTCATCGGCCAAGCCCGTGCCGACCGTTTCGGCAGCCAAGGCCAGCGCCAAGCCGGCCAGTGCCAAGCCGGCCAGCAAATCGGCGGCAGGGCCGGCGAAGACCAAGGCGCACGCTCGCTGAAGCGGTAGCGGGTTTGAGCCAGATCAAGGGCGTGCCAATGGCACGCCCTTTTGCCTGGTGCGGCGTATCGTGGGTAAGCCTTGCGTAAGGCGGCATGCCCAGACTGCGGGAAGCCGTGGCCCGGATCGGCCACGGCATGCCAGGCGCCATGCCGCCCCGGTGGTGGCAAACTAGCGGCAGCAAATCAAAAAACCAACAAACCAACAACCCGCATCCAAGCGGAGGAGACAAGCCATGACGGCTACCCGTGCCTTGCATGCCCGCTCGCTGAGCGACCCTGAAGGTTTCTGGGCTGAACAGGCTCGCCGCATCGACTGGGAAACCCCCTTCGACACCGTGCTGGACGACAGCCGCCCGCCATTCACCCGGTGGTTCGTCGGCGGCCGCACCAATCTTTGCCATAACGCCGTCGATCGTCATCTGGCCGAGCGCGCGGACCAGGCCGCGCTGATCTACGTGTCGACTGAAACCGGCCAGCACCGCACCTACAGCTACGCCGAATTGCACGACGAGGTCAACCGCATGGCCGCGATCCTGCAGCAGCTGGGTGTGGCAAAGGGCGACCGCGTGCTGATCTACATGCCGATGATTCCCGAGGCCACGTTTGCCATGCTGGCCTGCGTACGCATTGGCGCCATTCATTCCGTCGTGTTCGGCGGCTTTGCCTCGGTGAGCCTGGCCGCGCGCATCGACGATGCGCGCCCGCGCGTGATCGTCAGCGCGGATGCCGGCTCGCGCGCCGGCAAGGTGGTTCCCTACAAGCCATTGCTGGACGAGGCGGTGAAGCTGGCCACGCACAAGGCGGAGCGCGTGCTGCTGGTGGATCGCCAGCTTTCCCCGATGACGCTCACGCCTGGCCGCGATGAAGACTATGGCGCCTGGCGCGAGCGCGTTGGCGCGGCGCGCGTGCCGTGCGTGTGGCTCGAATCGAGCGAGCCGTCCTACGTGCTTTACACGTCCGGCACCACCGGCAAGCCCAAGGGCGTGCAGCGCGATACCGGCGGCTACGCGGTCGCGCTGGCGGCCTCGATGGAGTACATCTTCTGCGGCAAGGCGGGCGACACCATGTTCTCCAGCTCCGATATCGGCTGGGTGGTGGGGCACAGCTATATCGTCTACGGCCCGCTGCTGGCGGGCATGGCCACGGTCATGTACGAAGGCACGCCGATCCGCCCGGACGGCGGCATCCTGTGGCAGTTGGTGGAGCAGTACCGCGTGAACATCATGTTCAGTGCGCCCACCGCCATTCGCGTGCTGAAGAAGCAGGACCCGGCCTGGCTCACGCGCTATGACCTGTCCAGCCTGCGCCTGCTGTTCCTGGCCGGCGAGCCGTTGGATGAGCCCACCGCGAGCTGGATCCAGCAGGGCATCGGCAAACCGGTGGTGGACAACTACTGGCAAACCGAGACGGGCTGGCCGATCATCGCCATCCAGCGCGGCCTTGACCCGCTGCCGGCCAAGCTCGGCTCGCCGGGCGTGCCGGTGTACGGCTACGACCTGAAGATCGTCGACGAGGCCACTGGCGCCGAATGCCCGCCGGGGCAAAAGGGCGTGGTCGCCATCGACGGGCCGCTGCCGCCGGGCTGCATGACCACCGTGTGGGGCGACGACGAACGCTTCGTCAAGACGTATTGGTCCGGCGTGCCGGGACGGCGTTGCTATTCCACGTTCGACTGGGGCGTGCAGGACGAGGATGGTTATATCTTTATCCTCGGCCGTACCGACGATGTGATCAATGTGGCGGGCCACCGTCTTGGCACGCGCGAGATCGAGGAGAGCATTTCGTCGCACCCGGCAGTGGCCGAGGTAGCGGTGGTGGGCGTGCACGATGCGCTCAAGGGCCAGGTGGCGATGGCCTTTGTGATCGTGCGCGACGCGGGTCGTATCGCCACTCAGGCTGACCGGCTGGTGCTGGAAGGCGACGTGATGAAGACGGTGGACCAGCAACTGGGGGCGGTGGCGCGCCCGGCACGCGTGTTCTTTGTCAATGCGCTGCCCAAGACGCGTTCCGGCAAGCTGCTGCGCCGCGCCATGCAAGCGGTGGCGGAAGGACGTGACCCGGGCGACCTGACCACGATTGAGGATCCCACCGCACTCGCGCAGTTGCAGGCGGCGATGCAAGGCTGATGGCTGAGGCGCCTGCCTTCCGGCGGGCGCTGCACTGCGCAAAAGATTGTCCTTGCCAGGGGGACGCATGCCGACTAATATTTTAAGTGTCAAATATTTAGGCATGATCTAGATGCGCTCCCGCGCATCGCATGTGCCGCACGGCGCTCCTGGAACTCAGAATCCCAGGGGCTCGGCCGGCACGCAGGAGACGAAAAAATGCGAGTGCTCTGTATCGGCGGTGGCCCCTCGGGCCTGTACTTCGGCTTGCTGATGAAGCTGCGGGACCCATCCAACGAGGTCTACGTGGTGGAGCGCAACCGGCCCTATGACACCTTTGGCTGGGGCGTGGTGTTCTCCGATGCCACCATGGACAACCTCAAGCAGGCCGACCCGGTCAGCGCGGAGCAGATCAACGCGGCGTTCAACCACTGGGACGATATCGATATCCATATCGGCGGGCGCACCCTGCGCTCCGGCGGGCATGGTTTTATCGGCATCGGTCGCAAGCGCTTGCTCAACATCCTGCAGGCGCGTTGCGAAGCGCTCGGCGTGCACCTGGTGTTCGAGACCGACGTGACGGACGACCAGGAACTGGCGCAGCAATACCAGGCCGACATCGTGATTGCCGCCGATGGCATCAACAGCCGCGTGCGCGGGCGCTATGCCGAGACCTTTCAGCCCGATATCGATACCCGCCTGTGCCGCTTTGTCTGGCTCGGCACGCGCAAGCTGTTCGACGCCTTCACCTTCGCCTTCGAGAAAACCGAGCACGGCTGGTTCCAGGCCCATGCCTACCGCTTCGACGACAACACGTCGACGTTTATTGTCGAGGCGCCCGAAGACGTGTGGCGTGCCGCCGGCATCGAGCAGATGAGCCAGGAGGAGGGGGTGGCCTATTGCGAACGGCTGTTCGCCCGCTACCTCGATGGCAATGCGCTGATCAGCAATGCCACGCACCTGCGCGGCTCCGCCAACTGGATTCGTTTCCCCCGCGTGATCTGCGGCACCTGGGTGCGCTGGAACACGCTGGCCGATGGCCGCCGCGTGCCGGTGGTGCTGATGGGTGACGCTGCGCATACCGCGCATTTCTCGATCGGCTCCGGCACCAAGCTGGCGCTGGAAGACGCCATCGACCTGGCCAACAATATCCGCGACGCCGGCGCGGGCGGCGCCGACGTGCTGCCGCAGGCGCTGGAGCGCTACCAGGCCACCCGCAGCGTAGAAGTGCTCAAGATCCAGAATGCCGCGCGCAATTCCACCGAGTGGTTCGAAAATGTCGAGCGTTACGCGGGCTTGGCGCCGGAGCAGTTCGCCTATTCGCTGCTGACGCGCTCGCAGCGCATCTCGCATGAGAACCTCCGCGTGCGAGACCCCGGCTACGTCGAGGGCTTCGAGCGCTGGCTGGCGGGGCAGGCGGCTGCCAACGTCGCCAATGCCACCAATGCCACCAGCACCGGACAGGCGGCCGAGGCCCGCGCCGTGCCGCCGATGTTCACGCCGTTGCGCGTGCGCAATGTCACCTTGAAGAACCGCGTGGTGGTGTCGCCGATGGCCATGTACTCCTGCGAGGACGGCGTGCCGGGCGACTTCCACCTGACGCACCTGGGCGCGCGCGCGCTCGGCGGCGCGGGGATGGTGGTGGCGGAGATGACCTGCACCTCGCCGGATGCGCGCATCACCCCGGGCTGCCCGGGTTTGTGGAACGATGAGCAGCGCGATGCCTGGCGCCGCATTGTCGATTTCGTGCACGCCAACAGCGACGCGCATATCGCCATGCAGATTGGCCACGCCGGGCGCAAGGGCTCCACGCAACTCGGCTGGGAGCAGATGGACTATCCGCTCGCCGAAGGCAACTGGCCGGTGATGTCGGCCTCGCCGCTGCCGTATATGCCGGGCATCTCGCAAGTGCCGCGCGAGATGAGCCGCGCCGATATGGATACAGTGCGCGACGATTTCGTGGCCAGCGCGCGGCGCGCTGCCCAAGCCGGGTTCGACTGGCTGGAGTTGCACTGCGCCCACGGCTACCTGCTCTCCAGCTTCATTTCGCCGCTGACCAACCAGCGCAGCGACGAATACGGCGGCTCGCTGCAAGCGCGGCTGCGCTACCCGCTGGAAGTCTTTGCCGCCGTGCGTGCCGTATGGCCGCAGGAGCGCCCGATGTCCGTGCGGATCTCGGCCCACGACTGGGTCGAAGGCGGCATCACGCCCGACGACGCGATCGAGATTGCGCGCGCCTTCAAGGCCGCGGGCGCCGACATGATCGACTGCTCGTCCGGGCAGGTGAGCCCCGACCAGGCACCGGTGTACGGCCGCATGTACCAGACGCCGTTTGCCGATCGCATCCGCAACGAAGCCGGCATCGCCACCATCGCTGTTGGCGCGATCTTCGAGGCGGATCACGTCGACAGCATCATCGCCGCGGGCCGTGCGGACCTGTGCGCGATTGCCCGTCCACACCTGGCCGATCCCGCGTGGACCATTCACGAGGCGGCGCGGCTGGGCCATCGCGACCTGGCCTGGCCCAAGCAATACCAGGCCGGCAAGCGCCAGCTCGAGACCAATCTGGAACGCGCGGCGCAACAAGCCAAACAAGCCCGCCAGCCGGAGGATCACTGAGCATGAACGCGCATCTTTCCCTGCAAGGCCGCCACGCGCTGGTCACGGGCGGCGGGCGCGGCATCGGTGCTGCCATTGCGCGCCGCCTGCTCTCGCACGGCGCTAGCGTCACTTTGCTGGGCCGCGACGCGGCTACGCTGGCGGCCACCGCCGATACGCTGGCCGAGGCGGTCGCGTCGCCCGCCATGCTTTGCACTGTGGCGGCGGATATCTCGCAGGCCGACAGTGTGGCAGCTGCCTTTGCCGACGCCGTCGGCAAGGCAGGGCCCATCGACCTGCTGATCAACAATGCCGGCCAGGCACGCAGTGCGCCGTTCGGCAAGACCGATCTTGCGCTATGGCAATCCATGCTCGAGGTCAACCTTACCGGCACCTTTGTCTGCACGCAGGCCGCGCTGCCGCACATGCTAGCCAATGGCTGGGGCCGCATCATCAATGTGGCCAGCACGGCCGGACTGGTTGGCTATGGCTATGTGAGCGCCTATTGCGCGGCCAAGCACGGCGTGATCGGCCTGACCCGCGCGCTGGCGCTGGAAACGGCGAGCAGTGGTGTCACCGTCAATGCGGTCTGCCCTGGCTATACGGAAACCGACATCGTGCGCGACGCGGTCGCCAACATCGTGCGCAAGACCGGCCGTACCGAGGCGCAGGCCCGCGCCGAACTGGCCAAAGGCAATCCACAGGGGCGGCTGGTGCAACCCGACGAAGTCGCGGATGCCGTGGCGTGGCTGTGCCAGCCATCGGCCAGCGCCATTACCGGACAGTCGATCGCCGTGGCCGGCGGCGAAGTCATGGCGGGTTGATCGCCAACGCATGCAAGCCAACCAGAATCAGAACGAACATCAGAACGAACAAGCGAGAAACGAGATGAGCGAAATAGCACTGGACATGCGCCACCACAAGCGCAGCTTCGCCGGCTACCAGCCGCGGCACTTCCTGTGGTCGGTCTCGGCCGACGGCAAGGTCGGCACCGTGACGCTGAACCGGCCCGAGCGCAAGAACCCGCTCACGTTCGATTCCTACGCCGAGCTGCGCGACCTGTTCCGCGGCCTGTGCTACGCCACCGACATCAAGACGGTGGTCATCACCGGCGCGGGTGGCAATTTCTGCTCGGGCGGCGACGTGCACGAAATCATCGGCCCGCTTACGCGCATGACCATGCCGGAGCTGCTGGAATTCACGCGCATGACAGGCGACCTGATCAAGGCCATGCGGGCTTGCCCGCAGCCCATCGTCAGCGCCGTCGATGGCATCTGCGCCGGCGCCGGCGCGATGATGGCGCTGGCCTCGGATATGCGCCTGGGCACGGCGCAGGCCAAGACCGCCTTCCTGTTCGTGCGGGTCGGGCTGGCTGGTGCCGACATGGGCGCCTGCTCGCTGCTGCCGCGCGTGATCGGGCAGGGCCGTGCGAGCGAGCTGCTTTACACCGGCCGCGCGATGACCGCGGCAGAAGGGCTGCAGTGGGGCTTCTTCAACGCGCTGCATGCGCCGGAGGTTGTGCTCGCCGAGGCGCAGGCACTGGCCGCGCAGATTGCGGCTGGCCCGACGTTCGCCCACGGCGTGACCAAGAAGCTGCTGCACCAGGAATGGAATATGGGCCTGGACGAAGCCATTGAGGCCGAGGCCGAGGCGCAGGCCATCTGCATGCAGACCCGGGATTTCCGCCGCGCCTACGACGCGTTCGTGGCCAAGACGCGCCCGGTGTTCGAAGGCGACTGAAAGGAATAGCAAGCCATGTCCGACAAAGGTTATCTCTGCCTGCCGTTCTTCGACGACGCGCACCGTGAACTAGAGCAACGGCTCGACGCGTGGGCCACGGCCTCGCTCAAGGTCGACCACAGCGACACCGATGCCGCCTGCCGAGCGCTGGTGCGCCAGCTCGGCGCGGCCGGGTGGCTGCGCTACTGCGTGCCAGCCGCCTACGGCGGCGCGCTCGACACGCTCGATTCGCGCTCGCTGTGCCTGCTGCGCGAAACGCTGGCTCGCCATGATGGCCTGGCCGACTTCGCCTTCGCCATGCAAGGCCTGGGCAGCGGCGCGATCACGCTGGCCGGCAGCGACGCCATGCGCGAACGTTACCTGCCGCGCGTGGCGCGCGGCGAGGCGATTGCCGCGTTCGCGCTGTCCGAACCCGATGCCGGTTCCGATGTCGCCGCCATGCAGTGCCGTGCCGTGCTGGATGGCGATCACTACGTGCTCGATGGCGTCAAGACCTGGATCTCCAACGGCGGCATCGCCGACTTCTATTGTGTCTTTGCCCGCACCGGCGAAGCGCCAGGCGCGCGCGGCATCTCCGCGTTTGTCGTCGATGCGGACACGCCGGGCCTGACCATCGCCGAGCGCATCGACGTGATGGCGCCGCACCCGCTTGCCACGCTGCGTTTCGAGAAGTGCCGGGTGCCCGCCAGCGCAAGGCTTGGCGAGGCAGGGCAGGGCTTCAAGGTGGCCATGATGACGCTGGACATCTTCCGCGCGTCGGTGGCTGCCGCCTCTCTGGGCTTTGGCCGCGCCGCGCTCGACGAAGCGCTGGCCCGTGCCACCGCGCGGCCGATGTTCGGCGGCGTGCTGGCGGACCTGCAACTGACGCAGGCCGCTATCGGCGACATGGCCACCGCCATCGACTCGGCGGCGCTGCTGACCTACCGCGCCGCATGGCTGCGCGATGTGGCCGGCGTGCGCACCACACGCGAAGCCGCCATGGCCAAGATGGTGGCTACCGAGAACGCGCAGCAGGTGATCGACCGCGCGGTGCAGATGTTCGGCGGCCTCGGCGTCAAGGTCGGCACCCGCGTGGAAAGCCTGTATCGCGAGATCCGTTCCTTGCGGATCTACGAGGGCGCCACCGAAGTGCAGAAGCTGATCATCGCGCGCGAAACGCTGGCGCAGCACCGCGCCTGACGCGACCGGCGCGAGCGGATAGCCCTTACCAGCATCACCAGAATGAAGGAAGCGGAGACAACCATGGCGAGCACAGCCCACCTCGATACCTATGCACTGGACCGCCTGCCGCCCCCGCAGCAGTGGCCGGCGTTCCTGTTCAACGCCGATACCCGGTATCCGGAGCGCATGAACTGCGCGCTCGAACTGGTCGAGCGCCACGTGCGCGAGGGGCGCGGCGAGCGCGTGGCAATCCGCTACGAGCAAGACGGCGCGCACCGTACCGTCAGCTATGCCGAACTTGCTGCGCTATCGAATCGCATTGCCCATGTGCTGACCGGCGACATGAAGCTGGTGCCGGGCAATCGGGTGCTGCTGCGCGGCCCAAACAACCTGATGATGGCGGCGTGTTGGCTGGCCGTGGTCAAGGCGGGCCTGATCGCTGTGCCGACCATGCCGCTGCTGCGCGCGAAGGAACTCAAGCAGGTGATCGACCGCGCGGCAGTCAGCGCCGCGCTGTGCGACGAACGCCTGCGCGAGGAACTGGAGGCCAACCTCAAGCCGGGCGGCGAGCACCATTGCCCGAGCCTGACCCAGGCGCTGTACTTCAACGGCAGCGGCGCCGGTTCGGTGGAGGACGCGATGGCGAACAAGCCCGACAGCTTCGAAGCCTGCGATACCGCGGCCGACGATATCTGCCTGATTGCCTTCACCAGCGGCACTACGGGGCAGCCCAAGGGCACGGTGCATTTCCATCGCGACGTGATCGCGATGTGCGACCTGTTTCCCCGCCACGTCCTCAAGCCCGGCCCGGACGATATCTTCTGCGGCACGCCGCCGCTGGCCTTTACGTTTGGCCTTGGCGGCATCCTGTGCTTCCCGCTGCGGGTCGGGGCTTCCACCGTGCTGGCGGAACGGCTCACCCCCGAAAGCCTGCTGGCGCTGATTCAGTCCTGGCGCGCCACCATCGTGTTCACCGCGCCGACCTTCTACCGGCAGATGGCAGCGCTGGCGCCGGGCTACGATCTGTCCAGCCTGCACAAGAGCGTGTCGGCAGGCGAGGCGCTGCCGGACGCCACGCGCCAGAGCTGGAAGGCGGCCACGGGCATCGAGATGACCGACGGTATCGGCGGTACCGAAATGATGCATATCTTTATTTCCAGCGCGGGCGCCGACGTGCGGCCCGGTGCCATCGGCAAGGTGGTGCCCGGCTATATCGCGCAGATCGTCGACGAGCAGATGCAACCCGTGCCGCATGGCACGGTTGGCAAGCTGGCGGTGCGCGGCCCCACCGGATGCCGCTACCTGGACGACCCGCGCCAGGCCAACTACGTAAAGGACGGCTGGAACCTGCCGGGCGATACCTTCAAGGCGGATGCTGACGGCTATTACTACTACCAGGCACGCTCCGACGACATGATCGTCTCGGCTGGGTACAACATCGCCGGGCCGGAAGTGGAGAGCGCGCTGATGCGCCACGAGGCGGTGGCCGAGTGCGGCGTGGTCGGCATGCCCGACCCCGAGCGCGGCCAGATTGTTGCTGCGTATGTGGTGCTGCGCCCCGGCGTGGCGGCAAGCGACGAGACTTGCGCGGCACTGCAGTCCTACGTCAAGGCCGAGATCGCACCGTACAAATACCCGCGCAAGGTGATTTTTGTCGATGCGCTGCCGCGCACCGAGACCGGCAAGCTGCAGCGTTTCCGCCTGCGGCAGATGGCCGAGCAGAGCGGGGCACCAGAGGGTGCGAGGCAGCCGTGAACGAGTTCTTCAGCAACAGCGCGCGGGTGCGCTTCAAGGATTGCGATGCTGCCGGCATCGTGTTCTTCCCGCGCTACTTCGAGATGCTCAATGACCTGGTCGAGGACTGGTTCCGCGATGCGCTCGGCTGGTCCTTCGCCGAAATGCATGGCGCAGGGCAGGCCGGCGTGCCGACGGCGGAATTGTCGACCCGCTTTGTCGCGCCCAGTCGCCTGGGCGAATTGTTGACGCGGGAGCTGCGCGTGACACAGCTAGGCCGCAGCAGCTTTTCGTTGCAGGTGCGCTTTGTCGGGCCGGCAGGGGACGTGCGGGTGGAGATCGCCCAGCGGCTGGTATGCGTGGATACCGGGCAGATGACGTCGCGCGCACTGCCGCCGGAAGTCCGCTCGGCCATGGAGCGCTTCGTGGCGCCCGACGCCCAGGCGGCGGCACCGATGCGCCCGTCCGGCGTGTAGGGCGAAGCTGGCCAAACAAAAAAACAAGATCCCAATCCTGGATCCTGATCACTTCTTACGTTACGGAAAACCGACCATGAAGATTCTCCAGCCACCAGACTGGGCCGCGCCGCGCGGCTACTCGAACGGCACCATGACAGAAATGCAGGTGGGCAGCCGCCTGCTCTTCGTCGGCGGCCAGATTGGCTGGAACGGCCAGTGCGAGTTCGAGACCGATGACTTCTCCGAGCAGGTTGGCCAGGCGCTGCGCAATATCGTGGCGGTGCTGGCGGCGGGCGGCGCGCGTCCGGACCACATCGTGCGCATGACCTGGTATGTGAAGGACAAGGTGGAATATGTGGCGGCCTACCGCGCCATCGGCGAGCACTATCGCGCCACCATCGGGCGTCATTTTCCGGCCATGACGGCGGTGGAAGTGGCCGATCTGGTGGAGGCGCGCGCCAAGGTGGAGATCGAGGTGACCGCCGTGGTGCCGGCAGGCGAATGACGACATCGGCCCGGCATGCCGGCGGGCTGCCGGGCCCGCTGAAGAGGGTGGAGGCGTCCGCAAGTCCTTGATAACTTGAGAAAATGGGTGGCGCGGGGTATAATCCAAAAGTTTCGCTTTCAGAACCCCTCACCCTAGCGCCTACCGAATTCCACCTTCCGCCGCCCCCATTTCGCCCTGGCTCCGCCGCATTGCTTTATGTGGCGTATCGAGCACCGAGCGAACGGCCCCGGCGACAAGCATCGTGCCCAGTCGACGAAATCGACAATCCGCGCGCTGCCTGTCGCCCCGCAGGACAAACGGGGCAAGAGGCGTTGAGCAGGTCGGTCACGGGGTGAATCCAGCAGGAGCCTACCCGTGTTACCGTCTTTTCCGTCCGCCATTCTCGCGCTTGCAGACGGCACGGTCTTTCGTGGCTATTCCATTGGCGCTTCCGGCCATACCATCGGCGAAGTGGTGTTCAACACCGCTCTGACCGGTTACCAGGAAATCCTCACCGACCCCAGCTATTCCCGGCAGATCGTCACCTTGACGTATCCGCATATCGGCAATGTCGGGGTCAATACTGAGGATGTCGAAGCCACGAAAGTCCATGCCGCCGGCCTGATCATCAAGGATCTGCCGCTCCTGGCCTCCAATTTCCGCAAGGAACATTCCCTCGGCCATTACCTGAAGCAGGAAAAGGTAGTGGCGATTGCCGGCATCGACACCCGCAAGCTGACCCGTATCCTGCGCGAGAAGGGTGCGCAGAACGGCTGCATCCTGGCTGGCGAGGACAATGTGCAGAAGGCCATCGACCTGGCGCGTTCCTTCCCCGGCCTGGCCGGCATGGACCTGGCCAAGGTGGTGTCGGTCAAGGAACCGTACGAGTGGAACCAGACCGAATGGGTGCTGGGCCAAGGTTACGGCAAGCTGGAGTCGCCGCGTTTCCACGTGGTGGCCTTTGACTACGGCGTGAAGTTCAACATCCTGCGCATGCTGGCAGCACGCGGCTGCAAGGTGACGGTGCTGCCGGCGCAAGCCAGCGCGGAAGATGCCCTGGCGCTCAACCCGGACGGCGTGTTCCTGTCGAACGGCCCTGGCGATCCCGAGCCCTGCGACTACGCGATCCGTGCCACCCGTGAGTTCATCGCCCGCGGCATCCCCACGTTCGGCATCTGCCTGGGCCACCAGATCATGGCCCTGGCCGCCGGCGCCAAGACGCTGAAGATGAAGTTCGGCCACCATGGTGCGAACCATCCGGTGAAGGACCTCGACGACGGCCGCGTGGTGATCACCTCGCAGAACCACGGTTTTGCGGTGGACGCCGACACCCTGCCTGCCAACGTGCGCGCCACCCACGTGTCGCTGTTCGATGGCTCGCTGCAGGGCTTCGCGCTGACCGACAAGCCGGCATTCTGCTTCCAGGGCCACCCGGAAGCCTCGCCGGGCCCGCACGACGTGGCTTACCTGTTCGACCGCTTCACCAAGATGATGGCGGACGCACGCCAGTAAGCACGTTCAAGCCAATACGAGAAGTTACGTAGACAAGCAGACCGCAGGACGACCCGATGAACGCCTTCATGCATACCGCGCTGGGCATTACCGATTTCTGGACCTTTGTGCTCGGCACGATTTTTATCGTGCTGCTGCCGGGGCCGAACTCGATGTATGTGCTATCCGTTGCGGCGCAACGCGGCGTGCGCGAAGGCTACAAGGGTGCCTGCGGGGTGTTCCTGGGGGACGCCATCCTGATGGTGCTGTCGGCGGCGGGCGTGGCCTCGCTGCTCAAAGCCAGCCCCGCCTTGTTCTACGTGGTGAAGTACATCGGTGCCGCTTATCTGGGCTGGATCGGTTTCCAGATGCTGCGCGGTGCCGTGCGCGCATGGTTGAGCCGTGGCGGCGATGGCGGGACGGCGGCGCAGGCCGAAACGCCTGTGGACCGCGCGGTCAGCCCGTTTCGCAAGGCGCTGGTGGTGAGCCTGCTCAACCCCAAGGCCATCCTGTTCTTCATCTCCTTCTTCATCCAGTTCGTCGATCCGCAGTTCGGCTACCCGGCGCTGTCGTTTGTCGCGCTGGGGCTGGTGTGCCAGTTGTGCAGCTTCGCCTACCTGACCGCGATCATCTTCGTGGGCGCCAGGCTGGCCGAAGCATTTCGCCGCCGACGACGCCTGTCTGCGGGCATGGCGAGCGGGGTAGGCGCCATGTTCATCGGCTTCGGCGCCAAGCTGGCGACGGCCACCCTGAACTGAATCGAATCCTGATATCCGGTGCGGTCCGCGCGATTGTGCGGACCGGCCAATAATGAGAGCGTGCAATGCCAAAGCGCACAGACATAAAGAGCATCCTGATCATCGGCGCCGGCCCCATCATCATCGGGCAGGCGTGCGAGTTCGACTATTCCGGCGCCCAGGCCTGCAAGGCGCTGCGCGAGGAAGGTTTCAAGGTCGTGCTGGTGAATTCGAACCCGGCCACGATCATGACCGATCCCAACACGGCCGATGTGACCTACATTGAGCCGATCACCTGGGAAGTGGTCGAGCGCATCATTGAAAAAGAGCGTCCCGACGCCATCCTGCCGACCATGGGCGGCCAGACCGCGCTGAACTGCGCGCTGGATCTGCATCGCCATGGCGTGCTGGCAAAGTACAACGTCGAGTTGATCGGCGCGTCGCCGGAGGCCATCGACAAGGCCGAGGATCGCCAGAAGTTCAAGGAAGCGATGACCAAGATCGGCCTGGGCTCGGCCAAGTCCGGCATCGCCCACTCGATGGAAGAAGCGCTGGCCGTGCAGACGCAGATTGCCAAGGAAACCGCCACCGGCGGCTACCCGATCGTGATCCGCCCGTCTTTCACGCTGGGCGGCTCCGGCGGCGGCATTGCCTACAACCGCGAAGAATTCGAGGAAATCTGCAAGCGCGGCCTGGATCTCTCGCCGACCCGCGAACTGCTGATCGAAGAGTCGCTGCTGGGCTGGAAAGAGTATGAGATGGAAGTGGTCCGCGACAAAAAGGACAACTGCATCATCATCTGCTCGATCGAGAACCTGGACCCGATGGGCATCCACACCGGCGACTCCATCACGGTGGCACCCGCCCAGACCCTGACCGACAAGGAATACCAGATCCTGCGTAACGCCTCGTTGGCGGTGCTGCGCGAGATCGGCGTCGATACCGGCGGCTCCAACGTGCAGTTCTCGATCAACCCGGCCGATGGCCGCATGATCGTGATTGAAATGAACCCGCGCGTGTCGCGTTCGTCGGCGCTGGCCTCCAAGGCTACCGGCTTCCCGATCGCCAAGGTCGCCGCCAAGCTGGCAGTGGGCTACACGCTGGACGAGCTGAAGAACGAGATCACCGGCGGCGCGACCCCGGCCTCGTTCGAGCCGTCGATCGACTACGTGGTCACCAAGGTGCCGCGTTTCGCCTTCGAGAAATTCCCGCAGGCCGACAGCCACCTGACCACCCAGATGAAGTCCGTGGGTGAAGTGATGGCCATGGGCCGTACCTTCCAGGAATCGTTCCAGAAGGCCCTGCGCGGCCTGGAAGTGGGCGTGGACGGCCTGGACGACAAGTCCACCGACCGCGACGAGATCGTCGAGGAAATCGGCGAAGCCGGCCCGGACCGCATCTGGTACGTGGGCGACGCCTTCCGCATCGGCATGTCGCTGGAAGAAGTGCACGCCGAGACCGCCATCGACCCGTGGTTCCTGGCCCAGATCGAAGACATCGTCAAGACCGAGACCCTGGTCAAGGCACGCAAGCTGGACAGCCTGTCGGCCGCCGAGCTGCGTCACCTGAAGCAGAAGGGTTTCTCGGACCGCCGCCTGGCCAAGCTGATGGGCGCCGAGCCCGCGGCCGTGCGCGTTGCGCGCCATGCCGCCGGCGTGCGCCCGGTGTACAAGCGCGTGGACACCTGCGCTGCCGAGTTCGCCACCAATACCGCCTACATGTACGGCACGTATGAAGCCGAGCATGGCGAGTGCGAAGCCGACCCCACCACCAATCGCAAGATCATGGTGCTGGGCGGCGGCCCGAACCGGATCGGCCAGGGCATCGAGTTCGACTACTGCTGCGTGCACGCCGCGCTGGCACTGCGCGAAGACGGGTACGAGACCATCATGGTCAACTGCAACCCGGAAACCGTGTCGACCGACTACGACACCTCGGACCGCCTCTACTTCGAGCCGCTGACGCTCGAAGACGTGCTGGAAATCGTCGACCGCGAAAAGCCCGTCGGCGTGATCGTGCAGTACGGCGGCCAGACCCCGCTGAAGCTGGCGCTGGACCTGGAAGCCAACGGCGTGCCCATCATCGGCACCAGCCCCGACATGATCGATGCCGCGGAAGACCGCGAGCGTTTCCAGAAGCTGCTGCATGAATTGGGCCTGCGCCAGCCGCCCAACCGCACCGCCCGTGCCGAGGACGAAGCACTGCGCCTGGCCACCGAGATCGGTTATCCGCTGGTGGTGCGCCCGTCGTACGTGCTGGGTGGCCGCGCGATGGAAATCGTGCATGAGCCGCGCGACCTCGAGCGCTACATGCGTGAAGCCGTCAAGGTGTCGCACGACTCCCCGGTGCTGCTGGACCGCTTCCTGAACGACGCCATCGAGTGCGACGTCGATGCC
Organism: Cupriavidus sp. UME77; assembly: GCF_014170355.1. NCBI lineage: Bacteria > Pseudomonadati > Pseudomonadota > Betaproteobacteria > Burkholderiales > Burkholderiaceae > Cupriavidus > Cupriavidus sp. UME77. Next base: position 181,906 of record NZ_LZZU01000060.1, on the reverse strand, counting down.
CTGTGCGACGGCCAGCGCGTGTTTATCGGCGGCGTGATGGAGCATATCGAGCAAGCCGGCGTGCACTCGGGCGACTCCGCCTGCTCGCTGCCCCCTTACTCGCTGGCACAAGCCACCGTGGACGAACTCAAGCGCCAGACCGCGGCGATGGCCAAGGCCCTCAATGTGATCGGCCTGATGAACGTGCAGTTCGCCATCCAGCAAGTCAATGGCGAGGATATCGTCTACGTGCTGGAAGTGAACCCGCGCGCCTCGCGTACCGTGCCTTATGTGTCCAAGGCCACCGGCCTGTCGCTGGCCAAGATCGCCGCGCGCTGCATGGCAGGCCAGACGCTCGACTCGCAAGGCGTGTTCGACGAAGTGGTGCCCCCGTACTTCAGCGTCAAGGAAGCGGTGTTCCCCTTCAACAAGTTCCCCGGTGTCGACCCGGTGCTTGGACCAGAGATGCGCTCCACCGGTGAGGTGATGGGCGTGGGCAAGACCTTCGGCGAAGCCCTCTTCAAGAGCCAGCTCGCCGCGGGCTCGCGCCTGCCGGAGAAGGGCACTGTGTTGCTGACCGTCAAGGACAGCGACAAGCCGCACGCGGTTGGCGTGGCGCGCATGCTGCACGACATGGGCTACCCGATTGTCGCCACCCGCGGCACCGCGTCGGCCATCGAAGCCGCTGGCATCCCGGTGCGCGTGGTCAACAAGGTGAAGGACGGCCGTCCGCACATCGTCGACATGCTCAAGAACGGCGAGCTGGCGCTGGTGTTCACCACCGTGGACGAAACCCGTACCGCCATCGCCGACTCGCGCTCGATCCGCATCTCGGCGCTGGCCAGCCGGGTGCCTTACTACACCACGATCGCCGGCGCGCGCGCCGCGGTGGAGGGCCTCAAGCACATGCAGAGCCTGGAGGTCTATGACCTGCAAAGCCTGCACGCCTCGCTGCCCTGAGGCGCGAAGACCGAAAGACGGTAGAGTGGACGGCTGAAGGCCTCCGGGCCGCCCGCAGTTGCTGCGGGCGGCCGTCTTGGCCTAAACTAACAGCAATTTCGTCGATCTAACCGTCGATACAACCTGACAACCTCAAAGCCGCGGTTGAGCGGAAGTGCCCCGGGCAGTGATGCCGGCGCATGGTTCCTGCTCCGCTGCGGCTCATTTTTTTGCTGAACGAAGACATGAGCATTCCGATTACCAAGCGCGGTGCCGAGCTGCTGAAAGAGGAACTGCAGCGCCTGAAGGCCGTCGAACGTCCCGCCGTGATCAACGCCATTTCCGAAGCACGTGCGCAAGGCGACCTCTCCGAGAACGCCGAATACGATGCCGCCAAGGAAAAGCAGGCCTTTATCGAAGGCCGGATCATCGAGGTGGAGTCCAAGCTGTCGGCGGCGCAGGTCATCGACCCGACCCAGCTCGATACTGATGGCCGCATCGTGTTTGGCGCGACCGTCGACCTCGAAGACCTGGAATCGGGCAAGCCCGTGAGCTACCAGATCGTCGGCGACGACGAGGCCGACCTGGATAGCGGCAAGATTTCCGTCAGCTCGCCGATCGCGCGTGCGCTGATCGGCAAGTTCGAGGGCGATGTGGCGATCGTGCTGGCCCCTGGCGGCGAGCGCGAATACGAAGTCATCACGGTTCGCTACGTCTGAACGAGGCTGCGTGTTCTCTTCCTCCTATTCGAGCCTGCCGCCGCTGCCGCATCGGATCTTCCTCCTGCTGACCGTGGTCTGGGCCGGCAGTCTGTGGACAGTGGGCTACATGGTGGCCCCGACGTTGTTTTCCGTGCTGCCCAGCCGCGAGACGGCAGGCTTGATCGCCGGGCAACTGTTCCGGACCGAGGCCATCCTGGGCGTGGTGGTCGGCGTGCTGCAGCTGGCGCTGTGCAACCTGATGATCCGCCGTGGCGCGGGACGCTATCGCGGCCTGCGCTGGCTTGTGCTGGGCATGCTGCTGTGCGTGCTGGCGGGGTATTTCGGTATCCAGCCCTTCATGGAAAGCCTGAAGGAGAAGGCGACGGCGCTTGGCGTGGGCGTGTCCGAGTCGCCCTATAAAGGGCAATTCGGCATGCTGCATGGAGTGTCCAGCGTGTTCTACCTGGTGCACAGCTTGCTGGCGCTGGTCACCGTGTGGCGCGCAGCGGCGCCGCGCTCGGCTGGCGAGTGAGGCGCAAGGGGCGAGCCCAGGGCGCTGTCCCTTGCCATGCCGGCGGCCCGGGCGGGCGCGCTGGCATGGCTTCGACATTAGTCGAGCGCTTTCTTCTTCTGGCTGGTCGGGCGGACGCGCGCGCGCTTGACGTTGCCGCCGGCGGTGACGCGTTCATTGCCCAGCACCGTCACTTGCGAGCGCTTGGGGCGCCGATTGGGCGCGGCGCTAGGCTTCTTGACCGTGACAGTGCGCGGGGCGGCGCCGCCCCGCGGGGCCAAGCGGCCCAGTTCCTGCGGACGATTTTCCTTCAGGACGGCCGGACCCGGGCGCCATACCACCAGCAGCTTGCCGATATGCTGGATCGGAGCGGCGTCCAGATCTTCGCAGATGGTTTCGTACATGGCGATGCGGCTTTCGCGGTCGTCGCCGAATACGCGGATCTTGATCAGGTCATGAGATGCCAGGCTACGGTCGATTTCGGCCAGGACGGGACGCGTCAGACCTTCGCCGCCGATCATCACGACCGGATTAAGGCCATGGGCACGGGAGCGGAGTTCTGAACGCTGGGCGGGAATAAGTTGAAGAGCGGGCATAAGTAAAGCGCAGGCGAGGGCGCAAATGGGCGCGCAAGTGGTGCGCAAACCAAGGCACCGAAGTGCCGAAAAAGCGAATCGGCGCGTATTATCCGTCAAACTGGCGCGGTCAGGCTGCAAAAACAGCAAAACGAGTGAAAAACGCACGGGCGGCCGCGGGCCGGCGGCGTTTTTCTCCATACAGATGTATCCGGAATGGCCAAGAACAAATTCAATCAGGCGTGGTTGCACGACCATATCAACGATCCCTACGTCAAATTGGCGCAGCGCGAGGGCTACCGCGCCCGCGCAGCGTATAAGCTGAAGGAGATCGACGAGCAGGACAAGCTGATCCGCCCCGGCCAGGTCATTGTCGACCTCGGCGCGGCCCCCGGCAGCTGGAGCCAGTACGCCCGCAACAAGCTGGCGGCATCTTCGCGCGCCAAGGACGGCGGCATCGACGGCGCGGTGATTGCCATCGATCTGTTGCCCATGGAAGCTGTCGCCGACGTCACATTTATCCAGGGTGACTTCCGCGAGGAGGATGTTTTCCGCCAGTTGGAGGAAATCGTGCTGCAAGCGTCCGGCGGCGCGAAGATTGATCTTGTTTTGTCGGACATGGCCCCCAATTTGTCCGGTGTAGCCTTTGCCGATGCGGCTCGTATCGATTACTTATGTGACCTGGCGCTGGAATTTGCCCAGGCCCATCTGAAGCCGGAGGGCTCATTGCTGGTAAAGTGTTTCCATGGCAGCGGCTACAGCCAGATCGTGGAGAAGTTCAAACGCCAGTTCAAGGTGGTCGCCAAACGCAAGCCCAAGGCGTCACGCGATAAGTCTTCCGAGACCTTCATTCTTGGGCGTTTCCTCAAGTCGGCGGGGTGAGGCGGTGCCTATCGCTTCGATGAATTTGCTTTTTACCCCGACGCCGGGCGCTGCATTACAATGCAGCTATCCCGTTGGCAAGGCGTTCGTAAAGGAGTTTGGCCTTGAATAACAACCTGTTTCAAAAGGCGGCAATCTGGCTCGTGATCGCGCTGGTGTTGTTTACCGTCTTCAAGCAGTTCGACAAGCCCCGCACGCAGGAAGGCGTCACCTATTCGCAGTTCATGGATGATGCCAAGGCCGGCAAGGTGGGCCGGGTTGACGTGCAAGGCCGCAATCTGGTGGTGACGCCCAAGGAAGGGCAGAAGTACACCATCATTTCGCCGGGCGACATCTGGATGGTTGGCGACCTGATGAAGTTCGGCGTCCAGGTTACCGGCAAGGCAGACGACGAGCCCAACATGCTGGTGCAGGCCCTGTATTACCTCGGGCCCACCCTGCTGATCATCGTGTTCTGGTTCTACATGATGCGGCAGATGCAGGGCGGCGGGAAAGGCGGTGCCTTCTCCTTCGGCAAGTCGCGCGCGCGCCTGATCGATGAAAACCAGAATGCAGTCACTTTCCAGGATGTCGCTGGTTGCGACGAATCCAAGGAAGAAGTGATCGAACTGGTGGACTTCCTCAAGGATCCGCAGAAATTCCAGAAGCTGGGCGGTCGTATCCCGCGCGGTGTGCTGCTGGTTGGCCCTCCAGGCACCGGCAAGACGCTGCTGGCGCGTGCCATCGCCGGCGAAGCCAAGGTGCCGTTCTTCAGCATCTCGGGCTCGGATTTCGTTGAAATGTTCGTCGGCGTGGGCGCGGCCCGTGTCCGCGACATGTTCGAGAATGCCAAGAAGCAGGCGCCCTGCATCGTCTTCATCGACGAAATCGATGCGGTCGGCCGTCACCGCGGCGCCGGCATGGGCGGCGGCAACGACGAGCGCGAGCAGACCCTCAACCAGATGCTGGTGGAGATGGACGGTTTCGAGGCCAACTCGGGCGTGATCGTGATCGCCGCGACCAACCGTTCGGACGTCCTCGACAAGGCGCTGCTGCGCCCGGGCCGTTTCGACCGTCAGGTGTATGTCGGCCTGCCCGACATCCGCGGCCGCGAGCAGATCCTCAAGGTTCACATGCGCAAGGTGCCGATCGGCAACGACGTCGATGCCTCGGTGATCGCACGTGGTACCCCGGGCTTCTCCGGCGCCGACCTGGCCAACCTGGTCAACGAAGCCGCGCTGTTCGCCGCCCGCCGCAGCAAGCGCGTGGTCGACATGCAGGACTTCGAGGACGCCAAGGACAAGATCTACATGGGCCCGGAGCGCAAGTCCACGGTCATGCGCGAGGAAGAACGCCGCGCAACCGCGTACCACGAGTCCGGCCATGCGGTGGTGGCGAAGCTGCTGCCCAAGGCGGATCCGGTGCACAAGGTCACCATCATGCCGCGCGGCTGGGCACTGGGCGTGACCTGGCAGCTGCCGGAGCACGACAAGTACTCGAAGTACAAGGACAACATGCTTGACGAGATCGCCATCCTGTTTGGCGGCCGCGCGGCGGAAGAGGTCTTCCTCAACGCCATGAGCACCGGTGCTTCCAATGACTTCGAGCGCGCCACCAAAACGGCTCGCGACATGGTCACCCGCTTCGGCATGAGCGACACCCTGGGCACCATGGTCTACGTGGATACCGAGCAGGATGGCATGTTCGGCAAGATGTCCTCCAAGACGGTGTCGGAAGCTACCCAGGTCAAGGTCGATGCGGAAATCCGCCGCATCGTCGACGAGCAATATGGTCTGGCCAAGCGCCTGCTCGAAGAAAACCGCGACAAGGTCGAAGCCATGACCGCAGCCCTCATGGAATGGGAAACCATCGATGCGGACCAGGTCAACGACATCATGGCGGGCAAGCCGCCGCGGCCGCCGCGTGGCGCGTCCAGCCAGAACGGTGGTGGCAACACCCCGTCGGGTGGCTCGCCGGTGGCCCCGACCAACGCTCCGGCCACGGCCTGAGCGGATGGCCGGCACGATGTTGTCACTGGCGCTCCGGTAATCCGTAGCGCGCTGGCGCGGTTGTCGTGGTTGTAGCGGTCGTTCACCAAGCCTGAAGCCGGCGCCTTGTGCGCCGGCTTTTTTCTTTGCAGGCGCGTACGTCGCGCAACGGTTTTCCACTTTCCTGGCTTTTGTCCTTTCGCATCTTGTCACCGATCTCAACCGATTCGAGTTTCCAGTGCGGCCGCTACCGCTTCGCGCGCGACCGTCGTCCGCTGGTGATGGGCATCCTGAACGTCACCCCCGATTCCTTTTCCGATGGTGGCCAGCATGCAGGCCGCGATGCCGCCTTGCGCCACGCCGAGCGCATGATTGCCGAAGGCGTGGACATCATTGATATTGGCGGCGAGTCCAGCCGGCCGGGGTCGGCGGCATTGCCGCTGGACGAGGAGCTGGCGCGCGTGCTGCCGATGGTCGAGGCGCTGCGCGACTGTGGCCGGCCGCTCTCCATCGATACCTACAAGCCGGAAGTCATGCGCGCGGCGCTGGCTGCCGGGGCGGACCTGATCAATGACATCTGGGGCTTTCGCATGCCTGGTGCCGTCGAGGCGGTGAGTGAGGCACAGGCGGGGCAGGCCGGACTTTGCGTGATGCATATGCAGCGCGATCCACAGACCATGCAGGAGCAACCCCAGTACGAGGATGTGGTGCAAGAGGTGGCTGGTTTCCTGCGCGAGCGGGTGGATGCATTGCGCGCCGCCGGCGTGGCTGAAAGCCGCATCACGCTCGATCCGGGCTTTGGCTTTGGCAAGGCGCCGGATCATAATCTGCAGCTGCTGGGCCAGTTGCCGCAACTGGCGGTGGATGGCCTGCCCTTGCTGGTTGGCCTGTCGCGCAAGTCGACGCTCGGCGCGATCCTGGGCGGGCGGCCGCCGCAGCAGCGGATCGCCGCCAGCCTGGCAGCGGCAGTGTGCGCCGCGGAACGCGGGGCGTATATCGTGCGTGTGCACGACGTGGAACAAACTGTGGATGCGCTCAAGATCTGGTGGGCCATCCGTCATGAAACTATTGCCTGTTAACATTTGTTTTGACTACGGGCATCCAGCATTGCGCGCTTAGCCTTTAGCATTCGGCATCCGCAACACCGAACAACGGGAGATTGACCATATGACACGCAAGTATTTCGGCACGGACGGGATTCGTGGCAGGGTTGGCGAGGCGCCGATCACGCCCGACTTCGTGATGCGCCTGGGCTATGCGGCGGGCATGGTGCTCGCCCATGGCGCGAAGCAGCAAGATCAGGCGCGTCCGACCGTACTGATCGGCAAGGACACGCGCATTTCCGGCTATATGCTGGAGGCCGCGCTAGAGGCCGGCTTTACCTCGGCTGGCGTCAACGTGCTGCTGACGGGGCCGCTGCCGACACCGGGCGTGGCCTATCTCACGCGTGCGCTACGCTTGTCGGCAGGCGTGGTGATCTCCGCCAGCCACAACCCGTACTATGACAACGGCATCAAGTTCTTCTCTGCCGATGGCGACAAGCTGCCGGACGCCGTGGAAATGGCAATCGAGCAAGCGCTGGAAGAGCCGATGGTCTGCGTGCGCTCGGACGATCTCGGCCGCGCGCGCCGCATCGAGGATGCCGCTGGCCGCTACATCGAATTCTGCAAGAGCACGTTCCCCTACGAGCAAGACCTGCACAAGCTCAAGCTGGTGGTGGACTGCGCGCATGGCGCCGCCTATCACATTGCTCCGCACGTCTTCCATGAGCTTGGCGCCGACGTGATCTCGATCGGCAACCAGCCGGATGGCCGCAACATCAACGCCGGCTACGGTGCGACGGCCCCGGAAAAACTGATCGAAGCGGTCAAGGCCAATGGCGCCGATCTCGGCCTGGCCTTCGACGGCGACGCGGACCGCCTGCAGGTGGTGGACCGCGACGGACGCCTGTTTAACGGGGATGAACTGCTGTACCTGATCGTCCAGGACCGCCTGCAGGCGGGCCAGGCCGTGGAGGGCGCGGTGGGCACGCTGATGACCAATATGGCGGTGGAGCTCGCGCTCAAGCGCCAGGGCGTGGAGTTCGTGCGCGCCAAGGTGGGCGACCGCTATGTGCTGGAAGAGCTGAACAAGCGCAAGTGGACGCTGGGCGGCGAGGGCTCGGGCCATCTGCTCTGCCTGGACCGCCACACTACCGGCGACGGCATCGTCTCCGCGTTGCAGGTGCTGGCCGCGTTGCGCCGTAGCGGCAAGACCCTGTCGCAATTGCTGGAAGGCGTTTCGCTGTTCCCGCAAACGCTGATCAATGTGCGCGTGGAAAAGGGCTTTGACTGGCAGTCCCACGCGGGCCTGAGCGCGGCGCGCGCCGTGATCGAGCCGCAACTCGAGGGCCGGGGCCGGGTATTGATCCGAGCATCGGGGACCGAGCCGGTGGTGCGGGTGATGGTCGAAGCCGAGAAGGTCGAGACCGCGGAGCAGGCAGCCCAGACGCTGGCGGACGCTTTGCGGGCCTGAGCGCAACCGCTTCTGCTTCATCGTCACTAGCTGTTGCTGAGACGCCGGGCTGCTGCCCGGCGTTTTTTTCTTTAGAAAAGCATTTAACCGCAAATTTTTGGGCTTGCGGAAGGCCGGAGACGGGTCGAGACGGACATGGCTGGCGCGCCGATCGATGTGCTGAGAGAGGCTGGCCTCGCGAACTTTAGAGAAGATTTCGTGATGTCATGGAATTGTCATAGTCGGGGCTTAAAGTTCGAGTTGTCAAAAAATTGTCATTCCCCAACCATGTCTCTGGAGGACATATGAAGCTGGTCAAGACTGCCGTAGCAGGCATCGTGTCGTTGGTGGTGGCGGGCACTGCGTTCGCGGCGGAAATTACCGGTGCTGGCGCTTCTTTCCCGGCGCCCGTGTATTCCAAGTGGGCCGACGCATACCAGAAAGCAACGGGTAACAAGGTCAACTATCAATCCATCGGCTCGTCTGGCGGCATCAAGCAGATCGGCGCCAAGACTGTCGATTTCGGTGCCTCCGACGCGCCCCTGAAGGACGAAGAGCTGGCCAAGCAAGGCTTGGTGCAGTTTCCCACGGTGATCGGCGGCGTGGTGCCGGTGATCAACCTGCAAGGCATCAAGCCGGGTGAGCTGACCATCACCGGCGAAGTGCTGGCGAACATCTACCTGGGCAAGATCAAGAAGTGGGACGATCCCGCCATCAAGGCACTGAACCCGCACGCCAAGCTGCCGAGCCAGGACATCCTGCCGGTGCGCCGCGCCGATGGTTCGGGCACCACCTTCATCTTCACCAACTATCTGTCCAAGGTCAGCCCGGACTGGAAGAGCTCGGTGGGCGAGGGCACCACGGTCAACTGGCCGGGCGGCGGCACCGGCGGCAAGGGTAACGAAGGCGTGGCCGCTTTCGTACAACGCCTGAATGGCGCCATCGGCTACGTCGAGTACGCCTACGCCAAGCAGAACAAGATGACCCACCTGAACATGAAGAACGCTGCCGGCGCAGTGGTTCAGCCTGGTGACGACGGCTTCAAGGCAGCAGCAGCAGGCGCCGACTGGAGCAAGACCTACTACCAGATCCTGACCAACGAACCGGGCAAGACGGCATGGCCGATCGCCGGCGCGACCTTCATCCTGGTGCACAAGAACCAGGAAAAGGCAGCGCAGGGCGCCGAAGTGCTGAAGTTCTTCGACTGGGCGTACAAGAGCGGCGGCAACATGGCCAGCGAACTTGACTATGTACCGCTGCCGGACGCCGTGGTGAACCAGATCCGCGCGACCTGGAAGAACTCGGTCAAGGACGGTTCGGGCAAGGCGTTGTACAACTGATCGGCGGGCTGCCATGGCAGCCGCGCCATGCCGGTCCGGCGTCCCAGGGGCGCCGGACCGGCGGCATTGAAGACAGCAAAGCAGTAGAAGCAGAAGCAGTAGAAGAAGCGCAGCAAACGCGGCAACCCGCGCGAGCAAGCACGACGCAATGCAAGGGGCCGATCGGCCCGAGCGGTCGGCGCGGCTAGCCAGCAGCCTACTAAACGAACTCCAATACCACATCATGGCGACTACATCCGATCTATCCGCAGTACGGCCGCCTAGCCGTACCGGTGACATCCTGTTTGGTGGCCTGACGCGCGGCGCTGCCATCGTGACCTTGCTGCTGCTTGGCGGCATCATCGTTTCGCTCGCGATCAGCGCCTGGCCTTCCATCGAGGCCTTCGGCCTGCGCTTCCTGTGGACCGCCGAGTGGGATCCACCCGCGGACGTCTATGGCGCGCTGGTGCCGATCTACGGCACCATCGTCACCTCCCTGATCGCCCTGATCATCGCGGTGCCCATCAGCTTTGGCATCGCGCTGTTCCTGACCGAGCTGTCGCCGGCCTGGCTGCGCCGCCCGCTCGGCACCGCCATCGAATTGCTGGCCGCCGTACCCTCGATCGTCTACGGCATGTGGGGCCTGCTGGTCTTCTCGCCGATCTTCGGCGAGTACTTCCAGAAGCCGCTGGCCGCCACCGTGGGCCAGGTGCCGCTGATCGGCAAGCTGTTCCAGGGTGCGCCCCTGGGTATCGGCCTGCTGTGCGCCGGCGTGATCCTGGCCATCATGATCATTCCCTACATCGCGTCCGTGATGCGCGATGTGTTCGAAGTGACCCCGGTGTTGCTCAAGGAATCGGCCTATGGCATCGGCTGCACCACGTGGGAAGTGATGTGGCGCGTGGTGCTGCCCTTCACCCGTGCCGGCGTGATCGGCGGCGTGATGCTGGGCCTGGGCCGCGCGCTGGGCGAGACCATGGCGGTCACCTTCGTGATCGGCAATACCAACCTGCTGGACAACGCCTCGCTGTTCTCGCCGGGCAACAGCATTACCTCGGCGCTGGCCAATGAGTTCGCCGAAGCCGGCGCTGGCCTGCATACCGCCGCACTGATGGAGCTTGGCCTGATCCTGTTCTTCATCACGTTCGTGGTCCTGGCGCTGTCCAAGATCCTGTTGCTCCGCCTGGCCAAGAGCGAGGGTGCAAAATGAGCCAAGCCGCCATGTCTTCCTCCTCCACGTCGATTCCGGCAGTCAGTCCGGATGCGGATGCCACGCGCACGCGCCTGCAGGCACGGCGCCGCCGCACCAATTTCTATGCCCTGACCGCGTCGCTGGGCGCCATGGGGTTCGGTCTGTTCTGGCTGGCCTGGATCCTGTGGACCACCATTTCGCTGGGAGTGGGCGGCCTGTCGATGGATCTGTTCACGCAGATGACGCCGGCGCCGAATACCGCCGGCGGTGGCCTGGCCAATGCGATCTACGGCAGCTTCGTGATGGTGGGCCTCGCCACGCTGTGCGGAACGCCCTTGGGCATCCTGGCTGGCATCTACCTGGCCGAATACGGCAAGACGTCGCCGCTGGCCAGTTTCATCCGCTTTATCAATGACATCCTGCTGTCGGCGCCGTCGATCGTGATCGGCCTGTTCGTCTACGCGCTGGTGGTGACCCGCATGGGCCATTTCTCCGCCTGGGCCGGCATCTGCGCGCTGGCGTTGCTGCAGATTCCGATCGTGGTGCGCACGACCGAGAACATGCTGAACCTGGTCCCCAATGCGCTGCGCGAAGCTGCCTTCGCGCTCGGCACGCCCAAGTGGAAGATGGTGCTGTCGATCACGGTGAAGTCGTCGTATGCAGGCATCGTCACCGGCGTGCTGCTGGCGGTTGCGCGTATCGCCGGCGAGACCGCGCCGCTGCTGTTCACGGCCTTGTCCAACCAGTTCTGGACCAGCGACCTGAACAAGCCGATGGCGAACCTGCCGGTGACCATCTTCCGCTTCGCCATGAGCCCGTTCGTCGAGTGGCAGCAACTGGCCTGGGCCGGCGTGTTCCTGATTACCGTTGGTGTGCTGGCGCTCAATATCCTGGCACGCATGCTGTTCAAGAAATGACCGGCAGCGCGATAGCCGCACGGCCTACCCCAAATTCTTTGCGAGAGACGAGCATGACCTCGACCGTCATCGACATTCCCGACACGACCCGCGCCAAGATCGACGTGCGCAACCTGAACTTCTACTACGGCCAGTTCCATGCGCTGAAGAACGTCAACATGTCGATTCCCGAGCGCAAGGTAACGGCCTTCATTGGTCCGTCCGGCTGCGGCAAGTCGACGCTGTTGCGCACCTTCAACAAGATGTACGCGCTCTATCCGGAGCAGCGTGCCGAGGGCGAGATCAACATGGATGGCGAGAACCTGCTGACCGCCAAGAAGGACATCGCTCTGCTGCGTGCCAAGGTTGGCATGGTGTTCCAGAAACCCACGCCGTTCCCCATGTCGATCTATGACAATATCGCCTTTGGGGTGCGCCTGTTCGAGAAGCTGTCTCGCTCCGAGATGGACGACCGCGTGGAATGGGCGCTGTCCAAGGCGGCACTGTGGAACGAAGCCAAGGACAAGCTCAACCAGTCGGGCTACGGCCTGTCCGGCGGCCAGCAGCAGCGCTTGTGCATCGCGCGCGGCATCGCCATCCGCCCCGAAGTGCTGTTGCTGGATGAACCGTGCTCCGCACTTGACCCGATCTCGACCGGCCGCATCGAAGAACTGATCGCGGAACTGAAGGACGAGTACACGGTGGTGATCGTGACCCACAACATGCAGCAAGCCGCGCGCTGCTCGGACTACACCGCGTATATGTACCTGGGGGAACTGATCGAGTTCGGCGAGACCGAGAAGATCTTCATCAAGCCGCATCGCAAGGAAACCGAAGACTACATCACCGGCCGTTTCGGCTGATTGAGCGTTGCGCACATAACGCATAGCATACGAATAGAGCGGCTAGGAGAACAACATGTCTGACAAGCATCTGTCGACCCAATTCGACGCCGACCTCAACGCCATCAGCACGAAATTGCTGCAGATGGGCGGTCTGGTCGAGTCGCAGATCGAAAACGCCATGCGGGCGCTTTCTGAGTTCGACGCGGGCCTGGCCGACCAGGTCATCGCGCGCGAGCAGCACCTCAATGCCCTGGAACTCGAGATCGATGCCGATTGCGGCAACATCATCGCGCGCCGGCAGCCGACTGCGCGCGACCTGCGCCTGGTGATGGCGATTTCCAAGACCATCACCAACCTGGAGCGCGCCGGCGACGAGGCGGAGAAAATCGCCAAGCGCACCAAGCACATCATGGAAGACGCGGGCGCCCACCAGATCAATTACTCCGAGGTGAAGCTCTCGGGCGATCTGGCCATCGCGCTGCTGCGCCAGGCACTCGACGCCTTTGCGCGCCTGGACACCGTGGCTGCCGCCCGGATCGTCAAGGACGACAAGGCCATCGACGACGAATTCCGTGGGTTCGTGCGCAAGCTCATCACCTACATGATGGAAGACCCGCGCACGATCTCGGTCGCGCTGGATTTCCTCTTTATCGCCAAGGCGATCGAGCGCATTGGCGACCACGCCAAGAACATCGCTGAATTCATCATCTACATCGTCAAGGGAACCGACGTCCGCCACGCCTCGCGTGAGGACATGGAGCGCGAAGCGCTGAGTTAAGGCGCCACCGCGGAGAAAATTACATGCCAAGCAGCATTCTTGTTGTCGAAGACGAACCCGCGATTGCCGAACTGATCGCGGTCAACCTGCAACACGCGGGACATTATCCGATCCGGGCCTATAACGCCGAGCAGGCGCTGTCGCTGATGAGCGATGTGCTGCCCGACCTGGTGCTGCTCGACTGGATGCTCCCGGGCAAGTCGGGAGCGACCTTCGCCAAGGAACTGCGCAATAACGACCGCACCAAGCAGATTCCGATCATCATGCTTACCGCGCGCAGCGAGGAGCAGGACAAGGTGCTGGGACTCGAGGCCGGCGCGGACGACTACGTCACCAAGCCGTTCTCGCCCAAGGAACTGCTGGCCCGCATCAAGGCCGTGCTGCGCCGCCGCGCCCCGCAACTGACCGACGACGTCGTTGCCATCAATGGCCTGCGCCTTGACCCGGCCACGCATCGGGTCACCGGCCAGGATGAATCTGGCCTGATCAAGCTGGACCTGGGTCCTACCGAGTTCCGTCTGCTGCACTTCTTGATGACGCATCCGGAGCGCGTTCACAGCCGTTCGCAGCTGCTGGACCAGGTCTGGGGTGATCACGTGTTCGTGGAAGAGCGGACCGTCGACGTGCACATCAAGCGCCTGCGCGCCGCGCTGACCCCCGGCGGCTACAGCAACATGATCGAGACGGTGCGCGGCAGCGGCTACCGCCTGGCTCGCGCGCCCAGCCACTGATCGCAGGCTTGCCACGTCGCTTCCGGCGTGGCGCCTGTTACAGTTTGCCCGTTTCGTGGCACACTCCACCGCATTCCATGCGGTCTTGCCGCCTGCCTGACCTTCTCACTTCTTCATGAACGTCATCTGGGCCCGTTCGGCGGCCATCCTGATTTTCCTGGCCCTGGCTTCGGCGGGGCTGTACTTCTTGCTTGGCCCCGTGCCCGCGCTGGCCGTGCTGTGCGTTGGGTTGCTGGGGCATCTGCTCTATTACATCTACCAGATCAACCGGCTCTGGAAAGTGCTGGATGCGCCAGCCTATGGCGAGATTCCCAGCGCGCTGGGGCTATGGGGCGAGGTGTATTACCGCCTGCATCGCCTGGTCAAGCGCTGGCGCACCCAGGTGTTGCAGGTCGAGCAGCAACATACCCGCTTTATCCAGGCTATCCAGGCGTCGCCCAATGGCGTTCTGATGCTGGATGATGCCGACCAGATCGAATGGTGCAACGATGTGGCTGAGCAGCATTTTGGCCTCAATGCGCGGCGCGACGTGCGCCAGCGCATCACCCACCTGATCCGCCGGCCGGAATTCGTCCAGTACCTGCACTTGCAGCGTTTCGATGAGCCGCTCGTGATGCGCGACATGGGCGAGCACAAGCGCAGTGTGATCGCTGTGCAGATCCTGCCTTATGGCGAAAGCCGCAAGCTGGTGCTGACACACGACATCACCAAGGTGGAGAACACCGAGGCGATGCGCAGGGATTTCGTCGCCAACGTCTCTCACGAACTGAAGACACCACTGACGGTGCTGACCGGCTTCCTGGAAACGGTGCGCGACCTGCCTGTGTCTGAGCAGGATCGCAACCGCTACCTCGACATGATGCTGGTGCAGTCCATGCGCATGCAGCACCTGGTCGAGGACTTGCTGGTGCTGGCCAAGCTGGAAAGCGACGAGCAGCCGCCGAGCCAGGACCGGATCGATCTGGCCGAGCTGGTTGCGCATCTCGTGCACGATGCCGAGGCGCTGTCCCAGGGCGAGCACCAGATCTCTGCGCAGATCGATCCGGCCGTCACGATCCGCGGTGCGGAGCGTGAACTGCTTTCGGCCTTTGGGAATCTGGTTTCCAATGCGGTGCGCTATACGCCGGAGGGCGGGCGCATCAGCATCGCGCTGAACTACGAGAACGAGCACGCCATCTTCTCGGTCACCGATACGGGGCTGGGCATTGCCGCCGACCATATCCCGCGCCTCACCGAGCGTTTCTACCGGGTCGACCGCAGCCGTTCGCGCGACACCGGTGGGACCGGCCTCGGGCTCGCCATTGTCAAGCATGTGCTGTCGCGCCACCATGCCGACCTGCGCATCACCAGCGAAGTGGGGCGCGGCAGCGTGTTCCGCGTGGTCTTCCCGGTCGATCGCAGCGGCTATATGCCTAGCGCCTTGCCGCGACCGGGACAGTCGCCGCAGAAGGCGGCCTGAGCAGCGCCTGCTCGCCGCGTCGTGCATGGCATGGCGCACGCGAGGCGCGCCGTGCCAACCTCGCCCTCAGGCGCTGCCGAACAGGGCCAGCAGGTCGTTCTGGCTGACGTGCGGCTGCTTGGACTTGGTGTGCTTGCGGATGTAGCTGCCGTCGGGCTGCATGAGCCATGCGGAGGCATTGTCTTGCAGATGCACCCGCAGGCTCTCCTTGATGACCCGCGCCTTCAGTACCTTGTCCAGCACCGGGAATGCCACCTCGACGCGACGGAACAGGTTGCGGTCCATCCAGTCCGCGCTGGATAGGTAGACCACCTCCGTGCCACCGGCCAGGAAGTAATAGACCCGATGATGCTCGAGGAAGCGCCCGACGATGGAGCGCACCGTGATGTGCTCCGACAGGCCGGGCACTCCTGGGCGCAGCGCGCACACCCCACGGATGATCAGGTCGATCTTCACGCCGGCGCGTGATGCCTTGTACAGCTCGTCGATGATGGATGGTTCCAGCAGCGCATTCATCTTGGCCATGATGCGCGCGGGCTTGCCGGCGCGGGCGTTGCGGGCCTCCGCGCGGATATGCTCCACCAGATTGCTCTGCATGGTGAACGGCGACTGCCACAGGTGATTCAGGCGGATGGTGCCCGCAGTGCCCGTTAGCAGCTGGAACACGTGCTGGACGTCCTCGCAGATCTTCTCGTTGGCGGTGAGCAGGCCGAAATCGGTGTACAGGCGCGCGGTGCGCGGATGATAGTTCCCGGTGCCCAGGTGCGCGTAGCGGCGCAGCTTGAACTGCTTGCTCTTGGCACCTTCCAGTTCGCGGCGCACCATCAGCAGCATCTTGGCATGGCACTTGTGGCCAACCACACCGTAGACCACGTGCGCGCCGGCCGATTCGAGCCGCTCGGCCCAGTTGATGTTGGTTTCCTCGTCAAAGCGCGCCAGCAGTTCCACCACCACCGTGACTTCCTTGCCATTGCGCGCCGCGGTCATCAGCGCCTCCATCACCGGCGACTCGTTGCCGGTGCGGTAGACGGTCTGCTTGATGGCTACCACGGCAGGGTCGACGGCGGCCTGCTGCAGCAGGTCAAGCACGGAGCTGAAGCTCTCGTAGGGATGGTGCAGCAGCACGTCCTGCTGGCGGATCGCGTCGAACATCGAAGCGCCGGGCGCAAACACCTTGACCGGCGCCGGCACGTGCGGCGGGTACTTGAGGGCAGGGCGGTCGACCAGGTCGGGGATCTGCATCAGCCGCACCAGGTTGACCGGGCCGCTCACGCGGTACACGTCCTGCTCGCCCAGGCCGGATTCGAGCAGCAGGCGGCGTGCCATGGCCGGCGGGGTGTCGGACGAGATTTCCAGGCGCACGGTGTCGCCGAAGTGGCGGGTCGGCAGCTCGCCTTGCAGTGCCTCGCGCAGGTCCGTGATATCGTCCTCCGACACGAACAGGTCAGAGTTGCGGGTGACGCGGAACTGATAGCAGCCGTTGACCTTGATAGCGGGGAACAGCTCATGCACGAAGGCTTGCATGAAGGACGACAGCAGCACAAATCCGTAGGGATAGCCCGAGAGTTCCTCGGGCATCCTGACTACGCGCGGCAGTGCGCGGGGCGCCTGCACGATGGCCAGGTCGGCCTCGCGGCCGAAGGCATCCTTGCCCGACAATTCAATGACGAAATTCAGGCTCTTGTTGAGCACCCGCGGGAAGGGGTGGGCCGGGTCCAGCGCGATCGGCGTCAGGACCGGGCCGAGTTCGCGCGTGAAGAAGCCGCGCGCCCATTCGCGCTGCGCCTCGTTCCAGGTGGAGGCGAGGTGAAAGAACACCCCTTCTTTCTCCAACAGGGGGAAAATCACGTTTTGCAGCATGTCATACTGCATGGCCACCAGCTTTTGCACGCGCTCCGTGACAATCTGGTATGCCTGCTGCAAGGAAAGGCCGTCGGGCGTGATGCCGGAAGGATTGTCGCGCATCTGCTCCTTCAAGCCGGCCATGCGGATCTCGAAGAACTCGTCCAGATTACTTGAAACAATACAGATGAATTTCAGACGTTCGAGCAGCGGCACGTTGGCGTCAGCTGCCTGTGCCATGACTCTCGTATTGAATTCCAGAATGCCCATTTCGCGGTTGAGCAGCGTGCCGGGTGGGCTTGTCGACATAGGCATGACCTTCTTTTGGTAATGCGGCGACTTTTTCATAGAATCATGTCAAATTGATGACAATGTGATTTTGTCACGATGTAGACATGATAAAGACATATTTTCTACGGTTGGGCGAACCTGACTGCCCGACACCGTTATTTACGCCGCGGCTTGCGGCTTTTACCCACATTCCCCTACCGCGATGAACCAAACCCCTCGCTTGCTGGCCGCCGTCGACATGGGCTCAAACAGCTTCCGCCTGATGATCGGGCGGGTGGATGAGAGCCTGACCGCATCCGGGCCGGCCAGCCAGCTATTCCAGGTCGATGCGCTGCGCGAGCCGGTGCGCCTTGCCGCGGGCCTGACGCCGGACAAGTATCTGGACCAGCCTGCCCGCCGGCGCGGCATCGACGCCTTGCGGCGTTTCGGCGACCGACTGCGCGATTTCTCCCCTGATCAGGTGCGGGCGGTGGCAACCAATACGCTGCGGGTAGCCAAGAACGCGTCGGAATTCCTGATCGAGGCCGAGCACGCGCTTGGATTCCCGATTGAAGTGATTGCCGGGCGCGAAGAAGCGCGGTTGATCTACTTGGGCGCCTCGCACGATGCGCCGGCCTGTGCGGGCAACCGGCTGGTGGTCGATATCGGTGGCGGCTCGACCGAGTTCATCATCGGCAGCGGCTACACGTCAAAGCTGATGGAGAGCCTCTACATCGGCTGCGTCTCGCATAGCCGCCAGTTCTTCCCCAGCGGGAACGTCGATGACTACGCGATGAAGCAGGCGGAACTGGCCGCGCGCAGGGAGATCCAGGTGCTCGTGCGCCAGTACCGGGCGGCCGGCTGGCAGCAGGCGGTGGGTTCGTCCGGTACGGCGCGCGCGCTGGCCGAACTGATCGAGCTCAATGGCATGAACGACAACCCGGCCGAGCACGGCATCACCCGCGAAGGGCTGGAGCGCCTCAAGCGCGCGCTGGTCAAGGCGGAGAATGCCAACCGGGTCAAGCTGGTGGGCCTGAAGGCGGACCGCATTCCCGTGCTGCCAGGTGGCCTGTCGATCATGCTCGGCGTGTTCGCCGAGCTCGACATCGATCGCATGGACGTCACCGACGGTGCGCTGCGCCTGGGTGTGCTTTACGACCTGCTGGGCCGCACGCACCACGAGGACATGCGTACCATCACCGTGGATCAGTTCATGCGCCGCTATGGCGTCGACCGCGCGCAAGCTCAGCGCGTGCGCCAGGCGGCACTGGGTTTGCTGGCGCAGTTTCCCGAGCCGCGCAATGAGCGCCGCGACGACAACCTGGCACTGCTGGGCTGGGCTGGCGGGCTGCATGAGATCGGCATGACCATCTCGCACAGCGGCTACCACAAGCACTCGGCGTACATTGCTACGCACGCCGACATGCCGGGCTTCTCGAAGACCGACCAGGCGCGGCTGGCAACGCTGCTGCTCGGGCATGCCGGCAAGCTGGGCAAGCTTTCCGGCAGCGGCAAGTTCCTCGACTGGCGGATGCTCTTCAGCCTGCGCCTGGCGTTCGTGCTGTGCCGGCGCCGTGCCGACGAGCCGCTGCCCGAGATCACCGTGGGCCAGCGTTCGGATGGGCTGGACGAAGGTTTCGAGGTTCGCTTGCCCAAGGCCTGGATCGAGGCCAACCCGCTGGTCGAATACAGCCTGGCGCAAGAAGCCGACGAGTGGGAACGCATCGGCAAGCGCTACAAGGTGGTGTACGCCTGAGCAAAGCGCGGGGGCGGCCAGATAGCGGCCCCCGTTTCGATCAGCAGGCCAGGCCAATGCGGGCGGCAAGCGCCCGCACAGGCTCAGGCGTCGCGGTTCAGGCCAAGGAAGTGGCGCGCATAGCGGGGGTTCATGTCGTTTACGCGCAGCAGCGTGAGGAAGTCCGCCACGTTGAAGTCGGGATCCCACGCCGGCATGCCGCAAATTCGCGCGCCTAGCCGCAGGTAACCCTTGATGAGCGCCGGCGGCTCTACGTCCAGCGTCTGATTGAGCTCGTCGATCGGCAGAGGCAGGCGTGGGAACGCGTGATATTCGATCGGCGCCAGGGCGCGCTCGGCGAAGACCCGGTACAGGCTGGCTGCATAGTGGCCGCCATCGCTCATCGGCACGCTCGCGCATCCCAGCATCGACTCGATGCCCCAGCGCTGCAGGTACTCGCCCAGGCCACCCCACAGCGCCATGATCACGCTGCCCGAGCGGTAGTCGCGGTGCACGCACGAGCGGCCCAGTTCCACCATCTTGGGCTTCAGGTGAGCCAGGCGCACCAAGTCGAATTCCGACTCGGCATAGAGGCAGCCGATGCGCTTGGCCTGGTGGGGCGCCATAACGCGGTAGGTGCCAACCACCTTGAGCGTGGCCGTATCGCGAACGATCAGGTGGTCGCAATAGGCGTCGAACATATCGACGTCGAGTTCAGGCCTCGACGGGTTCAGCCTTGCGCCCATTTCTTCGGCGAAGACCTTGTAGCGCAGGCGCTGCGCTTCTTCTACTTCATCCTGGTGGCGCGCCCACGCCACGCTGAAAGCAGGCTGGTCATGCGCTTGTTCATGTGCTTGTGCAGGTTGCTGGCGATGAAGACGCCTCCGCGCCGAATGGCCTGACAGGCCACTGGGCAGGGAATCGAACAACGGCTGGGTGGGCGTCGGGAGCTCTCGCATCAGTATGTCCTTTCGGTGACGAAACTGTTGCGGTCGAATGTAGAGAGGGCAGGTGACAGTGCCGTGAAGCGGTCGTGACGGTTCAGTGACGGCGGCCCGAAAGGCCGGGCCGCACCGTTGCGGGGTGCCAAAAAATGCTAGAGAAATTCCGGATTGATGACAGCGCGCAACACGACCTGCGATTCACTTTCGCGCGTGCGCCCCGACAGCCACCAGATGCCGCTCTTGCGCACGCTCCAGTTCATTTCCGAACCCGCCAGCAGCAGACTGGCGAGTTGGCCAAGCCAAGGCTGGTGCCCGACCAGCACGGTGTGCTCGGCGCCTTGGGGCCAGTCGATCGCGGCCAGCACCGCGCTGACATCGGCACCCGGGGCAAGCTCGGGCAACACCTCTGCATTCTCGCGCAGGGCGGCGGCGGTTTCGCGCGTACGCAGGGCCGGGCTGCAGACCACCCGCGTACCGGGAGGCAGATGGCTGCGCAGCCATGCGGCGGAGGCATCCGCCTGCTTATGTCCGCGTTTGGTCAGGGGTCGTTGCAGGTCGGCATTGCGGGAAAAGCCAAGCGCGCCAGACAACTCTTCGGCTTCGGCATGACGCCACAGGATCAGGTTCATGAGAGCGGTGTGCTCAAACTAAAGGGGAAATGGGAAATCGGGAAATGGATACTGCGAGTATGGCCACGCGCGCGGGTGCGTGCAAGACGGGCAAACACCGGGCGGGAACGCAGCATGGCTCTGCCAAATGACACGCACGTGGCGAGCCATACATGGCGGAAGCTGCCGCAGCCTGGGATGAAGCGATAGGGGGGGCAATGGCCGACAAGCCACCGGCATCGACCAGCGCTCCAGGCCTGAGGCATCAGGATGAAATAGCCACCATGATTGTTTCAGCGGAGCCACCAACGCACGATGCGTGCAGGTAGCAATGGCCAGATGTTTCCCAGGGCGGGACCGCCGCGATGCGGTGCCCTGGAATGCGGTCTAGCGCAACGCTCGCCGGGGGGGCGAGTGTGGAAGAAGATCAGACTTTGTGGCGGAAGTTGATGCGGCCCTTGGTCAGATCGTAGGGCGACATTTCCAGCGTCACGCGGTCACCAGCCAGAATGCGGATGCGGTGCTTCTGCATCTTGCCCGAGGCATAGGCCCAGATTTCCACGCCGTTTTCCAGCGTCACGCGGTAACGATTGTCCGGCAGGGCTTCCGAGACAACACCGCCAAATTCGATAAGTTCTTCCTTAGCCAATCTTCTTCCTTTACGGCAGCCTTGAGCTGCATGAATTTAGGTAAATCCGGTGAGGCGAGCGCCGGCATGCCTGCATGCTCGCGAGGTCCGGGTGCCAGCAGTGACAAGCGCCGGCTTGCTTGGTTGCGCCTTGAAGTTGCGGGAGGCAAGCTGACCCGGACCGGCACGGCAAAAAAGCGCGTGCAAAAAAGTCCACGTTAGGGAATCGCCGGGGGGGCGCGTCAGTGCCCGGCAGATTGCCTTGCCGGTTGCGGCCGCAAGCTAATGCGGCCGTGCTACCGTGATAGGCGCGGGGGCAATGAAGCGGGCAAGATGTTCCCGGTGGCTTGCCGAACTGCGCTGGATACTGCGCTGCAGTGCGATGGCTGCATTTCTCGGCAAGGGCGCCCGGTTACAGGGCATGCTGCATAAACCCCGGGCTAACGCGCGATTATATCATGGGTGTGCAGTTCAGGCGTGGCGTGCGCGTGGTCGCCTTACCCGCATATGGCCGCGAAAAAAAGAGAAAAAGCCCGCCGCCGGGTGGGTTGCGGGCTTAAAAGTGGTGCGGCGGTTCGCGGACCCGCCCGCTGCCAGTGTCTGTGTTTCAAGCGCGCAGGGGATCCCATATTCATGGCATTGCCATTGGGTGCTGCGATGCAGTGAAGTGGGTGGCCGCAGTGGCCGGCGCAGTGGCTGGTACTGGCCAGGACAAGATCAGGAGACAAAAAAAGGCTTAGACCTTACGGTCTAAGCCTTTGATCTTATTGCTAAATACTGGTCGGGGCGACATGATTCGAACATGCGACCCTCTGATCCCAAATCAGATGCGCTACCAGGCTGCGCTACGCCCCGAAGCCGTGGATTGTAGCCCGGCGGCGGTGCCTGGGTCAAATTTTACTTTTGCATCGGCCAAGCGAGGCGCCGGCCGATGTGGGGGCGCCTCAGGATTTGAAGGATAGAAGGTTCGCTTGACTTGGTCGCAAGCGCTGACATAATCCGCACACCGCAGCGGCCAGGCCCCGCGCCCGGTCAGGCGCACAGGCAATCCGTGCCGCTAGCGGGACTGGCGCCGAACATGAGAATAAGAGTGCCCTCGCCACGATCGCGAGGCCCAGCCCCTGTCCGCCGGGGCGCATGAAGACGGTCAGAAGCTTAAAAAGAATGAATGGCGAAAACCTCGGGTCCGCGCGGGTCCCGGGGCGCATGGTGGCGTGACGGAACGCTGCCTGCCAAGTTGGACGGGGAAATCATGTTTCAGTCGCAGGTTAGTGTGCTGGTCGCGGGCCTATTCGGGTTGCAGATGGCGGTGGTGTTCGCAGTCTTGCAGCGCACACCCGGCATGGGCCGCGCCGGTTTGAATTCTTGGGTGGCCGGCGCGTTGCTGGTCACCGCAGCCACCGTCTTGCTCGCTGCGCAGGACTATCTGCCGGAATGGCTTACGCTCAATCTGGTGGATCTGGCCATGACGGCGGCATTGTCCTTGATGGTCTATGGCACACGCCGCTTTTTCGGCAAGCGCGGGGGTGCGGTTGCGCTCACTTTGCTGAACCTTGCCGTGCTGGCCAACGCCGCCTACTTCGATTGGGCGGGCGTGTCGCCGGCAGAGCCGGCGCTCGTCTTTATCCTGGCCAATACCTATCTTCCGCTGTCGTTGTTGCGCGTGGTGGCGCCGCAAGTGCGCGCCAAGCGCGGCACCGGCCGCCTGGCGGCGCTATCGCTCGGGCTGATCGCGCTCGCTTGCGCGGCCATGGGCCTCTATCAAGCCATTGACCCCAAGCTGCTGCCCGCCGGCCTTGCCTGGCTGGCAAAGCGCCCGCCCCGGGAAACCTTTGCGGTCCTGCTCGCCTTTGGCATTGTCAGTCTGGCCGTGAGCTTCGCGCTGCTTGCCCACGATAGCCTGCGCCGACGCCTGGAGCGCCGCGCCAGCTATGACGACCTGACCGACGTCCTGTCGCGAGGGCCTTACTGGGAGGCGCTGGAAGAGGCCTGCAAGCAAGCTGACCGCCAGCAACGCCCGCTGACCGTGGCGTTCATCGACCTGGATCATTTCAAGGCCATCAACGATCTCTACGGCCATCTGGCCGGCGACAGCGTGCTGCGCCACTTCAGCGGCTTGCTGCGCAAGTCGGTGCGCGCGGACGATTTCGTCGGCCGGCTGGGTGGGGAAGAGTTTGGCATCGTGATGCCCGGCACCGCGCTGGACCAGGGCCGGGCGATCAGCCTGCGCTTGAGTGCGCTGGTGCGCACCACGCCGTGCCCGTCGGAGCCGGATGCGATTTCCTACACGGTAAGCATCGGCATGGCAGAGCGGCTGCCGGGGGAGGGGGCGGATACGCTCATGCGCCGCGCCGACAATGCCCTCTACGATGCCAAGACCATGGGGCGCAACTGTGTGTCCACGCAGCCCATTGAGCGGCTTGCCGGCATGGCGACGACGCCGCGGATGCGGGTTTCGCAGGCATCCTGAGCCGGGCTGTGCCAGAGCGCATGACAACACGGTAGGTTCGGCTGCAGGGCTGAGGTAGAATACCGGGCTTCGCATGCCAAGCGCTCAGCAGCATGCCAAGTCCTCCGCATTTCAGTAGTTCCTCCTGTCCGCCCTTAGCTCAGTTGGATAGAGCACTCGCCTTCTAAGCGAGCGGTCACACGTTCGAATCGTGTAGGGCGGACCATTTTCTCTCGCATTCCCCAGCGTTCCCCGGCATTCCCCGGCATTCTCCATCGCCTAGAGGCGCCATCGCATCGCAAACTCAGGCAAGGCGCTGCCGATGGCCGCCAGTCCGGTCTAAGATTTCGGGGCTGCCGTGGCGTTTTCTGGCGCGGCGCCTTGCCCGAGGCGATTCCCATGGCAAAGTTAAACACAGATGCTGGCAGGAGGCTCCGCTACTGGCTGGCCGGTGGCGCGTGCCTGCTGATGTTGGCCGCCATTGCCCGCCATGCCTTGTTCTTGGCGGTCGAGGAGGACGCGTTCGAGCCCAAGCCGGCCGGTGCGGCCGACGCGATGACGCCGGATCGCCTGGGCGTCGCATCGCGCCAGTTCGCGTTTGCCAGCGGCGCGCGCATGCTGCGCGCCTCTTGTGTCCTGGCGCAGGGTGGTGACGCGCCCGCCGTGCTGATCTACCACGGCGACGAGGAAGACTTGTCGGACTGGGCCAGCGCGCAGGCGCTGCTCTACCGCGACGGAATCTCGTCCTGCGTGTTCGATTACAGCGGCTATGGCGCTAGCGGCGGCAAGCCCGGCGTGGTCAACCTGCATGAGGATGGCCTGGCCGCGTATGGGCAGTTCCTCGCCATGACGCCGCGAGCCAGCCGGCGCTATGTGATGGGCTTTTCGCTGGGTTCCGGGGTGCTGCTGGATGTGATCTCCGCTTTGCGCCCGGCACCCGCAGGCCTGGTGATTGCCGCCGGCTTCACGTCCGCACGCGAGGCGGCGGTGGTGACCGGGCGGGTGCCGGCGTGGATAGCCAGGCTGCTTCCGGAGCCGTGGGACAACGAGGATCAATTGCGAAAATCGATGCTGCCGCTGCTGCTTGTGCACAGCCGCGCGGACGAGGTGATTCCCTTCGCGCATGCCGAGCGGCTGGAGCGTGCTGCCGGTGGCCCCAGCCGGCTGGTGGCGCTGTCGGCGCTGCCGCACGATGCGGCGATCCAGCCGGAGCGGCAGGACGCGTTCTGGGCGCCCATCGTCGCCTATCTGCGCTCGGGCCGCCTGGCCGGGGAGGGCGCCGAATAGGCCGCGCGCACGCTGTGCCGCCGCGCAGGCACGAAAAAGGGGCGTCGGCCAAAGCCGCACGCCCCTTTTTAGCGATGGTGGCCGTGAGAGGCGGCCGCGCCGGTATTACGCTTCTTCGGGCAGGCTCGCGCCGACCGTATTGAAGCCGGCGTCCACGTAGGTGATCTCCCCGGTCACGCCGCTGGACAGGTCCGACAGCAGGAAAGCGGCCACGTTGCCGACCTCGTCGATGGTCACATTGCGGCGCAGCGGCGCTGCCTCCTCGATGTGGCCTAGCAGCTTGCCGAAGCCCTTGATGCCGGATGCGGCCAGGGTCTTGATCGGGCCCGCGGAAATGCCGTTGGCACGAATGCCGCGCGGGCCCACCGACGCGGCCAGGTAGCGCACGCTGGCTTCCAGCGATGCCTTGGCCAGGCCCATAGTGTTGTAGTTCGGGACCACGCGCTCCGCGCCGAGGTAGGTCAGCGTCAGCAGCGAGGCCTTGTCGGACAGCATGGGCAACGCGGCCTTGGCCAGGGCGGGGAAGCTGTAGGCGGAGATGTCGTGCGCCACGCGGAAGGACTCGCGCGAGAGGCCTTCCAGGAAGTCGCCGGCGATGGCCTCGCGCGGCGCGAAGCCGATCGAGTGCACCAGGCCATCGAGCTTGTCCCAGCTCTGGCCGAGCCCGGCGAAGGTGGCGGCAATCTGTTCGTCGTTGCCAACGTCGCATTCGAATACCAGGCTGCTGTCGAATTCCTTGGCAAAGTCGTTGATGCGGTCCTTGAACCGTTCGCCGACATAGGTGAAGGCGAGCTCGGCGCCTTCGCGCTTGCAGGCTGTTGCGATGCCGTAGGCGATCGAGCGATTGGACAGCAAGCCGGTGATCAGGATTCGCTTACCTGCGAGAAATCCCATAACTTCTCCAATGATGTTCGAGGTGGACGGGCACGGTTCGTGCGACGGCGTCCGGGTTGCGGCGCGCACCGCGCGGCGGCTGCTTTGCAGCAGGCTGACGACCGGCAAAACAACGGTGCCGCGTACTGGAATGTCCGGATGGCTGGATGCCAGCCGAACCCATGTAAAATTGTCTCATAACTTGACCGCGCCGCCGAAGGCTGCGGACGATCCGATTCAGGTGGAGGACCCAAACCGGATGTATATTCGCGCACGTAGACCGCTTCAGGCGGCATGGCAGCGCTTCCGCACATTTGCGGCGCTGGGCTGTGGATTAGTAGCCCTGTGTACCGCGGGTTTTCCCTTGTCGGTCGAAGCCGCCCATGGCTTCGCACAGTATGGCGGCCTCAAGTATCCCGCCGATTTCACCCATTTCGACTATGCCAACCCGGACGCGCCACGCGGCGGCACGCTGACGCTCGCAAACCCGGACCGCCGCACCAGCTTCGACAAATTCAACCCGTTCACGCTCAAGGGTACCTCCGCCCCGGGCGTGAACACGCTGATGTTCGAGTCGCTGCTGATTGCCAGCAGCGATGAAACCGCCAGCGCCTATGGCTTGCTGGCGGATGACGTGACCGTGGCGCCGGACGAACTGTCCGTCACCTTCCACATCCGGCCGCAGGCGCGTTTCAGCAACGGCGATCCGGTGCTGGCAGGCGACGTCAAGTACTCCTACGACATGCTGATGAGCAAGGCATCCAGCCCTGGCTACCGCAGCATGTGCACTGACGTGAAAGCCGTCACGGTGGTGGATTCGCGCACGGTACGGTTCGATTTCAGGCAGCGCAACATCGAGCTGCCGCTGATCGTTGGCTCCTTGCCGGTGTTCTCCAAGAAATGGACAGCCACGGTGCCGTTTGACAAGCTGACCTTCGAGGATCCGGTGGCCAGCGGGCCCTACCTGATCGAGCGCTACGATGCCGGACGCGGCATCACCTTCAAGCGCGATCCGTCGTACTGGGGCAAGGACCTGGCGGTGCGCCGCGGCACCTTCAACTTCGACCGGGTGGTCTATCGCCTGTACAAGGACGAAACCGCCAAGCTCGAAGCCTTCAAGGCTGGCGAGTTCGATGCCATCGTCGAGTACAAGGCCAAGAGCTGGGCCAAGAGCTACGAGGGCAAGCGCTTTTCCAATGGCGAGCTGCTCAAGACCGATTTTCCGCACCGCAACGGAGCCGGCATGCAAGGCTTCGTCATGAACATGCGCAAGCCGATGTTCCAGGACGTGCGGGTGCGGCAGGCCCTGATCCTGGCGCTGGATTTCGAGTGGCTCAATCGCCAGCTGTTCTATGGCGCGTATCGCCGCCTCGATAGCTGGTTCTCCAACAGTGAGCTGGCCGCCAGCGCCACGTTCGACGGCCGTCCCGGCCCCGGCGAGCTGGAACTGCTGGAGCCGCTGCGCGCGCAGCTGGCGCCCGAGGTATTTGGCCCCATCGTGGCGATGCCCACCACCAATCCGCCGCGTTCGCTGCGCGACAACCTGCGCGATGCGCGCCGGCTGCTGGCCCAGGCCGGCTGGACCTACGCGGATGGTGCGCTGCGCAATGCAAAGGGCGAGCCCTTTGTCTTCGAGTTCCTGGACGACGGCGGGGCCATGAGCCGCGTCATCACCACCTACGTGCGCAACCTGGAGAAGCTGGGGATCGAGGTGAACCAGCGCACCACCGATTTCGCGCTGTACCAGAAGCGGCTGGAAGACTTCGACTTTGACATGGTGTCGATCCGTTTCCCGGATTCGCAGAGCCCGGGCAACGAGCTGCGCGACCGCTTCAACAGCGAGGCGGCGGGCACGCCCGGCTCCGACAATCTGTTTGGCCTGAAATCGCCGGCGATCGACCGCTTGGTGGACAATGTCCTGCACGCCCATACTCGCGAAGAGCTGGTCAATGCCGGGCGCGCGCTGGACCGCGTGCTGATGCACGGCTACTACATTGTGCCCAACTGGTATAGCGCGTCGCATCGGGTGGCATACCGAAAAGAGCTGGTCTATCCGCAGCGCCTGCCGTACTACTACACGGCGGAAGGCTGGATCCTGAGCAACTGGTGGCGTGCCGATGCCCGGCCGGCCGCTCAATAAGCGCGACAAGGAAACAAGATGCTCGCCTATCTGCTCAAGCGCGTACTGTTGATGATCCCGACCCTGCTCGGCGTCATCACGCTGACGTTCGCGGTGATCCAGTTCGTGCCGGGAGGCCCGGTCGAACAAATGATGCTGGAGCTCAAGGGGCGGGGCGGCGGGGGGGAGGCCAGCGGCGGCGGCGCGGAGTATCGCGGCCGGCGCGGCGTGGACCCCGACAAGATCAAGGAAATCCAGGCCCTGTACGGATTCGACAAGCCGCCGCTGGAGCGCTATTTCATCATGCTCAAGCGCTTCGCCCAGTTTGACCTGGGGCAGAGCTATTTCCAGCACCGCAGCGTGTGGGAGCTGGTGAAGTCGAAGATGCCGGTCTCGGTCAGCCTGGGGCTATGGACCTTTTTCCTGACCTACCTGATATCGGTGCCGCTCGGCATATCCAAGGCGATCCGGGCGGGCAGCCGCTTCGATGTCGTGACCAGCATGGTGGTGCTGGTGGGCTATGCCATTCCAGGCTTCGTGCTGGGCGTGTTGCTGCTGGTGCTGTTTGGAGGTGGCACCTTCGTGCAGTGGTTCCCCTTGCGCGGCCTCACATCGGATAACTGGGACCAGCTCACGCTGATGGGCAAGGTGATGGATTACCTGTGGCACCTCGTGCTGCCCATCACCGCCTCGGTGGTGGGCAGCTTCGCGGTCGTCACCATGCTGACCAAGAACGCGTTCCTGGAAGAGATCCGCAAGCAGTACGTCCTGACCGCCCGCGCCAAGGGGCTGGCGGAGCGGCGCGTGCTTTGGAAACACGTCTTCCGTAACGCGCTGATTCCGCTCGTGACCGGTTTCCCGGCGGCCTTCATCGGCGCTTTCTTCACCGGCTCCCTGCTGATCGAAACCCTGTTTTCGCTCGACGGGCTTGGCCTGCTGTCCTACGAGGCGGTGCTGCGGCGGGACTATCCTGTTGTGCTGGGCACGCTCTACCTGTTCACCTTGATCGGCCTGGTGACGCGGCTGATCTCTGACGTTTGCTATGTGATGGTCGACCCGCGCATCCACTTCGAGGCGGTGCACCGATGAAATTCAGCTCGCGCACGCTTCCCAACGGGCTGCCGCATTCCCTGTCGCCGCGCCAGCGCGCCTGGCAGCGCTTTCGCCGCAATCGCCTGGGCTACTGGAGCCTGATCCTCTTCGTCGCCATTTTCCTGCTGAGCATGGTCGCCGAGACCTTGTCCAGCGACCGGCCGCTGGTGGTGAAGTACAAGGGCGAGTGGTATTTCCCCATCGTCAAGACGTACGCCGAGAGCACCTTCGACGGGGACTTTCCCACCAAGGCTGACTATCTCGATCCGTTTATCCGAGACCGCATCACCAGCAACGGCAATTTCGCCATCTTTCCGCCCAACCGGTACTCGTACGACTCGATCAACTATTTCTCCAAGGAGCCAAACCCGGCGCCGCCTTCCGCGGAGAACTGGCTGGGCACCGATGACCGCGGGCGCGATGTGCTGGCACGGCTGCTCTATGGGTTCCGCGTCTCGGTGCTGTTCAGCCTGGCGCTGACGTTGATCGGCGTGGTGATCGGCACCTTGACGGGCGCGCTGATGGGTTTCTTCGGCGGGCGCTTCGACCTGATCTCGCAGCGCGCCATCGAGATCTGGAGCTCGATGCCCGAGCTCTACCTGCTGATCATCTTCGCATCCATCTTCACGCCGAGCCTGGCGCTGCTGATTATCCTGCTTTCGCTGTTCGGCTGGATGGGTTTGTCCGACTACGTGCGCGCCGAGTTCTATCGCAACCGCTCGCTCGATTACGTCAAGGCGGCGCGGGCGCTGGGGCTCTCCAATGTACAGATCATGTGGCGCCATATCCTGCCCAACAGCCTGACACCGGTCATCACCTTCCTGCCATTTCGCATGAGTGCGGCCATCCTGGCCCTGACCAGCCTCGACTTCCTCGGGCTTGGCGTGCCACCCACCACGCCGAGCCTGGGCGAGCTGCTGGCGCAAGGCAAGGCCAACCTCGATGCCTGGTGGATTTCCTTGTCGACCTTTGCCGTACTGGTGGTGACGCTGCTGCTGCTGACGTTCATGGGCGACGCGCTGCGCGATGCCTTTGATACGCGCCTGGGCCTGGCCCAGCTGCGCGGCCGTGTTGAGCCGAAGGCGCCAGAGGGCTCTCCCGCGGCCGAGGCGGTGTCATGAGCGCGATGCAACAAGCCACGCAGGCCACACGGGCCACGCAAGCCAGCGCCAATGACCCAACGCAACCCGCGCAAGCCAAGGGGGATGCCGGCGGCCCGCTGATGTGCATCGAACGCTTGTCAGTCACCTTTGGTCATGGCGAGGATGCCACCCGGGCGGTGCGCGATGTCAGCTTCGACCTGCGCGCCGGCGAGCGCTTCGCGCTGGTGGGCGAGTCGGGCTCGGGCAAGACCGTGACGGCGCTGGCCATGCTGCGCCTGGTTGACGACGCGCGCTACCAGGGCTCGGTGCGTTTCGAGGGGCGCGACCTGCTCAAGGTGTCGGAGCGCGAGATGCGTGGCATCCGCGGCGCCGACATCGCCATGATCTTCCAGGAGCCGATGACCGCGCTCAACCCGCTCTACACGATCGGCAACCAGATCGTGGAGACGCTGGCGCTGCATGAGGGCCTGGACCGGCGCGCGGCGCGCGAGCGCGCCATCGCGCTGCTCGAGCGCACGGGCATCAGCGACGCGGCACACCGTTTCGACAGCTTTCCACACCAGCTCTCGGGTGGCCAGCGCCAGCGCGCCATGATCGCCATGGCGCTTGCCTGCCGGCCCAAGCTGCTGCTGGCCGACGAGCCCACCACGGCGCTGGACGTCACCATCCGGGTCCAGATCCTGGAGTTGTTGCGCGACCTGCAGGCGGAGTTCGGCATGGCCGTGATGCTGATCACGCACGACCTCAACCTGGTCCGGGCCTTTGCACAGCGGGTGGGGGTGATGGAGAAGGGCGTGCTGGTCGAGGTGGGCGAGACCGCCGCGGTATTCGCGGCGCCCCAGCATCCCTATACCCGCAAGCTGATCGACAGCCGGCCGCGGCGTGAGGTGCTGCCGCTGGTGCCGCTAGCCCCCGTGTTGCTGGAGGCGCGCGGCTTGTGCGTGAACTATGCGCGCAAGCGTCGCGGCCTGGCCGGATGGTTTGGCCGCGACCAGTTTGCCGCCGTCAAGGACGTGAACTTCGCGCTGCGCGAGGGCGAGACTATCGGCATTGTGGGCGAGTCGGGCTCCGGCAAGACCACGTTGGCCCATGCCGTGCTGAACTTGCAGCGCCGCAGCGCCGGGGATATCCAGTTCCTGGGCAAGAGCCTGGACGAGGTCTCCAGGCGCGAGCGCAGCACCTTGCGCTCGCGCCTGCAGGTGGTGTTTCAGGATCCGTTCGGCTCGTTGTCGCCGCGCATGACCATCGAGCAGATCGTGGGGGAGGGCCTGGCCCTGCACCAGCCTGGCTTGTCGCGCGATGCCATGCGCCAGCGCGTCACCGAGGCGCTGCGAGAGGTAGGCATGGACCGCACAGCCCTGGGGCGGTATCCGCATGAGTTCTCCGGCGGCCAGCGCCAGCGCGTTGCCATCGCGCGCGTGCTGATCCTCAAGCCGCAGGTGCTGGTGCTCGACGAACCTACCTCTGCGCTCGACGTGTCCATCCAGCAGCAGGTGCTGGCGCTCCTGACGCAATTGCAGCGCAAGTACAACCTGAGCTATCTCTTCATCAGCCACGACCTGGCGGTGATTCGCGCCATGGCGCACCGCGTCATCGTGATGAAGTCCGGCGAGGTGGTCGAGGCGGGCGATACCGAGACCGTCCTGGGTGCTCCGCAGCACGCATACACCCGCAAACTCATGATCGCGGCCGAAATTGGTGCAAGCGATCCGACGCCGCCACAAATTGGTGCAGTCGAGCTCAGGGTGTCACCCGATTGACCTGCGGTTGACATAATCAAACCGAGAAAGCATCTGCGACTTCCGTCGTATGGCCTTGATTGCAAAGCGTTTTATTTGAATTTTGTAACGAACTTTGACATGTGGATGACAACCTTATACCATCCGGCGAGAACTATTTTCGGGGGTGGTTCGCGCGTCGCTTATGCATGTGGCGAGTGGTTTGCATCACTTGGTCTGCTTTTTGCGTGCGAGTCATCCCATTGATTTCAAGCCCGCCCGGTGCGTTTTCCCGGGGCCGGTCAAGAACGATTCATCAGGAGAACCAATGCAGCGAATGCTTCATTCCCTGGCGCGCGGCGCCGTAGGAATTGCCATTGCCTGCGGTGCCACTCTATCGAATGGAGTGCTGGCTGATACGGTGTTCAAGGATCCCGACGCCCGCATCGATGCACGTACCGAGTTGAGTGCGGACCCACATCCGGAGGGCAAGCGTGGCTTGCTCTCTTCGGTCATGAATTCCACCAGCCATGTGGCCAGCAAGGCTGGCGACCTGGTCATGAATGCCCTCGGGCTGATTGGCGTGCGCTACCGCTTCGGTGGCAACAGCCCCGAATCGGGCCTGGACTGCAGCGGCTTCGTTCGCTACGTGTTCAATGACACCTTTGGCTTCGTGCTGCCGCGCCGCTCGGTCGAGATGAGCCAGGTCGGCACTACCGTGGCATCCAACGACCTGCGCCCCGGCGACCTGGTGTTCTTCAACACCATGCGCCACACCTTCTCGCATGTTGGCATCTATATTGGCGACAACAAGTTCGTGCACGCACCGTCCACCGGCAGCAAGATCCGCGTTGACGACATGCGTGCCTCGTATTGGGTGACGCGCTATAACGGTGCGCGCCGTATCGACGACGCGCCGCAGGACAGCGGCAGCGCCAACAACCTTGGCAATATGGTCGAGACCCTGAAGCGTTTCGATCCGAATGCGGTCAATCGCCCGCTCTACGGCGGCTGATCGGCTCGCGGACGCGGGTCCGCGCCAGTCAAGAAAAAAAGGACTGCCACGCAGTCCTTTTTTCGTTTGTGCTCCCCCCTTACTGCGCGGCTACCGTTCCGGCGGGCCGCAGCCGTGCCTGGGCGAGCTTGTCGCGCAGGCTCGCCATCATGGCGGCGGCGGCTTGCTCGCCGGCCAGGATG
This sequence comes from Cupriavidus sp. UME77, assembly GCF_014170355.1. Lineage (NCBI taxonomy): Bacteria > Pseudomonadati > Pseudomonadota > Betaproteobacteria > Burkholderiales > Burkholderiaceae > Cupriavidus > Cupriavidus sp. UME77. The sequence continues at coordinate 148,774 of NZ_LZZU01000060.1, read as the reverse complement.
GCGCGGTTGCGCGAGTTGAAGTCGCTGCCGCCCATGTCCGGCAGGTCGGGGCGGATCACAATGTCGGCTCGCGCCAGCGCCATCTTGCTGATCGACTGCCCCATGATGGCGGTGGTCTGCAGCAATACCCCGCTCTGGCCATTGCTTTTCTGGCTGGAAGGCTCGGCGGAGATATTCACGGCAATCACGAAGTCCGCGCCCATGGTGCGCGCAGAGTCCACCGGCACGGGCTCGACCAGGCCGCCGTCCACATAGTCGTGTCCCTGGATCGAGACCGGCTGGAACACCCCCGGTACGCTACTCGACGCGCGCACCGCCTGGCCCGTGTTGCCGCGGCGGAACAGGATGCCCTGGCCGGTCTTGAGATCGGTGGCGACGATGCCCAGCGGCAGTTTCATGGACTCGATGGGGCGATTGGCGATCAGCTTGTTCACATAGTTCTGCAGCGCCTCGCCCTTGAGCCAGCCGCCGAAACGGGTGCCGAAGGGCAGGGCCCAGTCGGCGATGGCGGCTTCGTCCATCGTTAGCGCCAGCTTGTTAAGCTGGAAGCCGCTCATGCCCGAGGCGTAGAGCGCTGCGACCACCGCGCCCGCGCTGGTGCCGGTGACAAGGTCCGGGTGGATGCCTTGTGCCTCCAGCGCCTTGATCACGCCGATATGGGCGAAGCCGCGCGCGGCGCCGCCGCCAAGCGCGAGGCCGATCCTGATGGGGCGAGGTGGCACCACGGGCACCACGGACGGCAGGGCCGGTGTTTCCGGTGCGGCGGTGAGGGTGCCCGGCTTGGGGCCAAAGGAGCAGGCGGCCAGCAGTGCTGCCGCGCCGGCGCCAAGGAAATTGCGTCGTTGCATGGATAACCGAGGGAAAGGAAGTGGCGCATTCGGCACGGCTAGCGGCGCGACGGCAAGAATGTGCCGTCCGCGCTGGCCACGCGTCCCGCGCGACAGCATTCAGACCGGGCAGAGCATAAATGATTCCGCGCGGCCGGGCATCCCGGCGCCGGATGGGGCGGGATGCCGCGCCCTGCTTGCTATAATGCGGCGATCCTACACCCAGGCCTGCGCGCATTCGTGCGCGGGCTTTTTTGTTTCATTCCTCTATGACACAACAACGCGTCCGCACCCGCTTCGCGCCGAGCCCGACCGGCTTCATTCACCTCGGCAATATCCGCTCCGCGCTCTACCCCTGGGCCTTCGCGCGCCGCATGAAGGGCGATTTCATCCTGCGCATCGAGGACACGGACGTCGAGCGCTCTTCGCAGGAATCGGTGGACGTGATCCTGGAAGGCATGGCCTGGCTCGATCTCGATATCGACGAAGGCCCGTTCTACCAGATGGAGCGCATGGACCGCTATCGCGAGGTGGTCAAGCAGATGCTGGACAGCGAGCTGGCCTATCCCTGCTACATGAGTACCGAAGAGCTGGACGCTCTGCGCGACGCGCAGCGCGAGCGCGGCGAGAAGCCGCGTTACAACGGGTTCTGGCGTCCCGAGCCGGGCAAGGTCCTGCCGGCGCCGCCGGCCGGCGTGCAGCCGGTGATCCGCTTCAAGAACCCGATTGGCGGCAGCGTGGTCTGGGACGACGCGGTCAAGGGCCGGATCGAAATCTCCAACGACGAGCTGGACGACCTGGTGATCGCGCGCCCGGACGGCACGCCGACCTATAACTTCTGCGTGGTGATCGACGATCTCGACATGCGCATCACCCACGTGATCCGCGGCGACGACCACGTCAACAACACCCCGCGCCAGATCAACATTATCCGTGCGCTGGGCGGCGTTGCCCCCGTGTACGCTCACTTGCCGACCGTGCTCAACGAGCAGGGCGAGAAGATGAGCAAGCGCCATGGCGCCATGCCCGTGACCGGCTACCGCGACGAAGGTTATCTGCCCGAGGCCGTCCTCAACTATCTGGCCCGCCTGGGCTGGGCACATGGCGACGCAGAGATCTTCTCGCGCGAGCAGTTCGTGGAATGGTTCGACCTGGAGCACTTGGGCAAGTCGCCGGCGCAGTACAACCCGGAAAAGCTGGCCTGGCTGAACAACCACTACATCAAGGTAGGCGACAACGCGCGCCTGGCCGGGTTGACCCAGCCGTTTATCGAGGCGCTGGGCGGCAAGGTGGAGGGCGCAAGCCTGGAGGGTGTCATCGGGCTGGTGAAGGACCGTGCCAATACCCTGAAGGACGTGGCTCAGGCCGCGCTGCTGTTCTACCGCGGCGAGCCGCAGCCGGATCCGGCGCTCACGGCAGAGCACCTCAACGCCGACATCCTGCCGGCACTGCAGGCCCTGGCCACGCGGCTGGCGGCACTCACCGAGTGGAAGCGCGAGGAGATCGGCGCGGCCTTCAAGGCGGTGTTGGCCGAGTTCGGCCTGAAGATGCCCAAGCTGGCTATGCCGGTCCGCCTGCTGGTGGCGGGGCAGTTGCAGACGCCTGCCATCGATGCCGTGCTGGAGTTGTTTGGGCGCGATACGGTGCTGCGCCGCATCCAGGCCGGGCTCGCCTGAAATAATTTGCAGAAATTCCTGACAGGGGCTTGCGCTCCTGCCAGGAATTCAGCATAATCTTGTTCTCCCTGCAGCGCGGACAAAAACCAAGCGGGCATAACGGATGGAAGCGATAAGAAGTAATCCCGCAGTAATGCGGATCGCAGAAAAAAGTTAAAAAAAGGGTTGCAAAAAAGCAAGGTTGTTTATATAATCTTGTCTTCGCTGAAACGAAGAAACAAACGCGAAACGCAGCGAAAGCGGCGGTAGTAAAAAGAAGTAGGGCGGTAACGTAGTACCATGGGGCTATAGCTCAGCTGGGAGAGCGCTTGCATGGCATGCAAGAGGTCAGCGGTTCGATCCCGCTTAGCTCCACCAAAATGCCGGAAGTTTCGAGTGTGGTAAATCGGGGCTTCCAGGGTGCTGCGAATGTCTGGTTGTTGAGATATTCGCAGTGCCAGACGGAATAAGTCGAAAGACAAGTTTCTGTCCCCATCGTCTAGAGGCCTAGGACATCACCCTTTCACGGTGAGTACAGGGGTTCGAATCCCCTTGGGGACGCCAAACAACGAACGTAACCAAACGTTCGGTTTGTCGTCGAAAGCATCGCTGTCGATGACAAGTAAGAGTATGGAGTGGTAGTTCAGTTGGTTAGAATACCGGCCTGTCACGCCGGGGGTCGCGGGTTCGAGTCCCGTCCACTCCGCCAAAACTAAACCCGCATGGTTATGCCATGCGGGTTTTTTCTTTTGCCGTCCGGCATTTGCTCGGGCAGTTTCCGATAATCCCCGCTATTTGATTCGGCTCGCACACGGTGGCGGTGCGGCGACATTATGTCGGGCTTCGTCTGCTCGCCGGGCAGGCATTATGGCGTTCTGGCTGGCTGTGGTCTGCGCTTGTCCGGCCATATGCCCTTGTCGCAGGGGAGATAATCCATCTGCTGCGCGTTCCGGGCTTGCTCAGCTTGTACGGCGCCGGCTGACTGTGACGAAGTAGCGCACCAGCAGCGAGCCGGCGATGGCCAGGCTGATGCTGTTGGCCAGCCAGAATCCCGCGGCTCCCCGCGTGAAGGCGGGCAGGGCATCGATCAGGCCAAAGCCCAGCACGTAGCCGCCCCCCAGCCCGACTCCCCAGAGAGACACCGCGTAGATCAAGGTCGGCACCAGTGCAATCTTGTAGGCGCGCAGGATGAATGCCGTCATGACCTGGACCGCGTCGAATGCCTGGTAGAAGGCAATGAACAACATGAGCGGAAGGGCGGCGCGTACTACAGCCGGATCCTTGGCGTAGGCATGCAGCAGCGGTTCTCTCAGTATCCACAGCAGGCCGCCGACCATGAGTGCCAAGGCAGCCGCCAGGCTGATACCGCGCCGCGCAATGCGGCGTGCGCCGTCCTGGTCGCGCGCGCCGATGGACTGTGCCACCAGCGTGGAGGTGGCGATCGCCAGCGACAGCGGCAACATATAGGCCACCGCCCCGAGGTTGGCAATGATCTGGTGGCCAGCAAGCACCACGGTGCCCATGCGCGTGATGAAGATCGACATCAACGTGAACGAGGTGATCTCGATCAGGTAGGTCAGCCCCATCGGCACGCCCAGGCGCAGCAGTGCGCGGATCGGCCGCGCTTGCGGCCACGCCCAGCTGGAAAAGATCTGCAAAGGGCGGTAGGCCACGTTGCGCCGCAGGATCAGGATGCCGGAGATGCACCAGATCCAGCTGATCAGCGCCGAGGCCAGCGCGCAGCCCGGCCCGCCCATTGGCGCCAGGCCGAAGCCACCGTCGATGAACCAGGCATTGAGCGGAATCTTTACCACCAGCCCGACGAGTTGCAGCATGGTCACCATGACCGGGCGCGACAAGGCGTTGTTGAGCGCGGAGTAGATGCGAAAGCCCAGTGCGGCCGGCAAGCCAAACGCCTGGATATGCAGGTAGTGCGCTGCCTTCTCGACCAGCTCCGGCGGTGCCTGGGCAAACTCCAGCAGCGGGCCGGGGAACAGCAGCAGTAACATGCCCGGGATGGCCAGCGCCAGTCCGAGCCAGGCGGCCTGCCTGACCTCGCCGCCAATTTCCGCCGCGCGCCCGGCGCCATGGAGCTGACCGGCAATCGGGGCAAGCGCCTGCAGCACGCCCATCAAACTGATGTAGACCGTGATGTAGATGGACCCGCCCAGCCCCACGGCGGCCAGGTCGATGGCAGAGGCTCGCCCGGCCATGATGGTGTCGATCACGCCAAAGGCGATCACCGCAAGCTGGCCGACCAGGACCGGCGCGGCCAGCACGGCAATGCGGCGGATATCGTGGAACATGTTCATGCGGGCAGGCGTGGCGCCGCCACCTCAGGGGTGGCTTGGCAGCCGGCGTCCGGGCAGGCTGGGCCGGGGCGGTGCGACCCGGGACATATCGACCAGGCGATACATGCGAAAGCGCTCGTCGCGATCGGAGGGGCGCCGGCCTTCCCAGATCAGGCGCCATTCAAAGTGCGAGATGCTGGTAGGCTCGCCGTAGTCGACGGGGTCGTGGCGCAGCAGGACGTCGCAGCCGTCATCCGGGCCGCCAAAGCGGATATGGCCGAAATAGGCAAACGACGCCAGCTGCGCGTCGCCCATGCGAATCGGCTGCACGCAGTTATACGCCGTGGGCAGCGCCATCGAGGCGGCCTGGGCTACGTCGCGATAGGTCTTGCCGTAGTTGATCGAAGGCATCCACAGCGTCATGGCCAGCACCCACATCAGCGTGGTGCCAGCTGCCGAGATCACCACCGGGCGCCAGATCTGCTTAGGCGCGCGCGACAGGCGCCAGCGCACGATCAGGATCCAGGCGGCCGTCACCAGCAGCGCATAGATGATCGCGCTGACGGTGAAGTCTTGCTGGAAGCCCGGCAGCAGACGGTAGATATTGGCGGCGATGCGCGGCGGCTGGCCCGTCGTCCTGGCGATCCACATGAACCAGACGAAGCCGCCGAAGATGGTGAAGAACAGCAGGGCGAACCAGTCGATCGCGTTGATGGCGGCGCGCGTGAGCGTCGGCAACCCGAACGCGGCAAGCACGGCCATCGGCGGCAGCAGCAGGATGAACTGTACGTCGCCCGGCGCACGCAGCAGAAACAGCAGCAGCAGCGGCGGCAGCAACATCGCCAGGGGCAGCGCCACATGCGGCGCACGGCGCATGCCCGACCAGCTCAGCCAGGCCCAGCAGGCAATTGGCCACACCGGCCAGGTAAACAGCAGCAGGTTGCGTGCGATGAAGTTGAGCGCAGCGGCGTTCGGCGCGCCGTAGGTACGGCGATCGTAGCGTGACCACTCGCGGATAAAGGTCACGGCGTCGTTGTGGTCGGTCGCGCCGAAGTAGGCGGCGGCCATCCAGGCTGCCACCAGCGCCAGCGCCAGCGGCACGCTTGCCAGCAGCACCCTCGGCAGGGGCAGGGGCTTGCAGGCCAGGCCACAGATGATGACGGACGCGAGCAAGACCAGCGGGATGACCGGCCCGCTGGACAGGGTCAGCGCGCCCAGCCCGACGCCCAGCCAGATGCCACCCTGGATTGGCTTGTCCAGGCTGCGCACCATGCCATACAGGCTCATGGCGACAAAGCAAACCTGCCCAACCTGTGGCGTGGTTTCGTGGCCGCGCATGGCCAGGCCTACGCAGGCCAGGAAGATCAGCAGGGCGCCGTCGGCCAGCGTGCGGCCGTAGTCGCGCGCGTTGGGCTGGCCGCCGAAGACATAGGCGAAAGGCTGCACCTCGGCGCGCCGGCCGAGCAGGTAGGTCGCGTACCAGATCAGTGAGCAGGTGCCGAAGTAAAAGAGTGCCGTGGCGATGCGCGACGCGTCCGGCGCGCCGAGCCAGCCGCCAAACAGGCGGATCATCAGGGCGCCAACCCAGAACACCAGCGGGCCGTCTTCGCCGTAAGGGCGGCCCACGATATTGGGCATCAGCCAGTCCTGGGAGCCGCCGGTGGCCAGTTGCCACATCACGCCGAAGCCGGCCGCATCCTCGTTTTTCCACGGGTCGCGGCCGAACAGGCCAGCCAGGCCGTAGATGATGCAGATGGCCAGCAACAGTGCGCGCGGAAGCGTACCGGTGGCGGCTGCGGTCAGGTGGACACGGGAAGTCTTGGCTGCGCTCATTGATTGGTGGGTCTTGGGGGCCGCCGGGGCGGGGCGCTCCCGGTTAGCTGCGTCCGCAGGGCATCGGCCGGTGCCGATCGCGTGGAGGCTGCAAAAGCAAAGAGGCAGCCGATGCTGCCTCTTTGCTTGGGTGCGCGGCGCCGGAGCATTTTGTCCGAGGCCATGCAGCGAGCGGGCTCGCGGCGAATTACTTCGCGGTGAGCTTGTTCAGCTTGCTGCCGAACTTCTGGCGGAACTTCTCGACGCGGCCGGCCGTGTCCATGATCTTCTGGGTGCCGGTGTAGAACGGGTGCGATTCCGACGACACTTCGATCTTGGCCAGGGGGTATTCCTTGCCGTCGCGGGTGATCGTGTCGCGCGTCTGGATGGTCGAGCGGGTCACAAAGCTGAAGTCGTTCGACACGTCGAGGAATACGACTTCGCGATAATTCGGGTGAATGCCTTCTTTCATGGTGTTTCCTTTCAGGTTGGGTAGCCAGTCCGTTGTTTGCCGTGCTGCTGCTGCTGCCATTGCCAAAAGCGCTAAAAAAAGCGCCAGAAGCAGGATGCGTTGATTGCACTGGCAGCGTTGCGGCGAACGAACCACTTGCCGATAACGGACAATCCGGGATTATCGCAGAAAAACAAAAAGCTGGGCAAGTTTTGAGTGCGCGATGCGCACGGCGGCCGAGGGTGCCGAAAGGTTGGTTTTCGATCACATCGAGGCCGGATCCTGGCGATAGAACGCCGCGAGCGAATCATAGAGGACCGGCCAGTGCCTGCGCAGGCCGGCCGGCTCGACAAAGAAGGTCTCGGAGGCCACGGCGAAGAACTCGCTCGGCGCCTCGCAGCCATATGGGTCGATCACCCGCAGCGCCGGCGGCAGTCGTTCCGGATGGTCCCAGGCATGGTCAGACTGCTGCTCGCAGGCGTCCGCGAAGCGGTCGTACTCGGTGAGGAAGGACTCGGCCCATTGCTCGCGGTCGATGCCCGGATGGAGCACGCGTGAGAAGGGCGGCACGCCGTCCGGCTCGCCGTCGAGCATGTCGAGCTTGTGGGCGAACTCGTGGATGACTACGTTGTAGGTGTCATCGGGGTGATGGGCATGCCGTGCATTCAGTCCGGCGCCGGGCGTCTGCACGTCAGGCCAGGAGAGGATGACTGGCCCGTGTTCCCAGGCTTCACCACTGGCTTCCTCTACCACGCCATGCACCAGCCCGATTTCATCCTCGACGGTACGGCGGATGACGAATTCGCCGGGGTAGAGCACGATGCCGCGCCACCCGCGATACCACTCGATGCCCAGCTTGAGAATGGGCACGCAGGCTTGCAGCGCGACGCTTGTCACCATCTCGTCGGTGAGCGGCAGGTCGTGCGCGGTTGAGTATTCCTTGTCGGCGATGAACAGCGTGGCGAGTTCGCGCAAGGCGGCGAGATCGGCGGCGCCATAGCGCTGCACAAACGGCAGCGTGGCCACCGTGTGCGCCCACAGCGCGTCGGGAATGGCGTAGTGTTCGAGCTTGCGCACGCGCGAGCGCGCACGCAGGAAGTGGCTCAGTCGGCCGAACATGGGACTCCTGCAGGCACAGGGCGGAAATGCAAAAGGGCACGCCGAGGCGCGCCCTTCCAGTGCATTGCCAGCGCGCGAACCGCAGCGCGCGGCATAGCGAACGATCAGCCGCCTCTGCGCATCATATCGAAAAACTCGGCGTTGTTCTTGGTCGCCTTCATCTTGTCGAGAATGAACTCCATGGCCTGCACTTCGTCCATGTCCGAGATGAACTTGCGCAGCACCCAGACCTTTTGCAGGATCTCTGGCTTGATCAGCAGTTCTTCGCGGCGCGTGCCGGACTTGTTCAGGTTGATCGACGGATAGACCCGCTTTTCCGCCAGGCGGCGTTCCAGGTGCACTTCCATGTTGCCGGTGCCCTTGAACTCTTCGTAGATCACGTCGTCCATGCGGCTGCCGGTTTCGATCAGCGCGGTGGCGATGATGGTCAGCGAGCCGCCTTCTTCCAGGTTACGCGCAGCGCCGAAGAAGCGCTTGGGGCGTTGCAGCGCGTTGGCGTCCACACCACCGGTCAGCACCTTGCCCGAGGCCGGCACTACCGTGTTATAGGCACGTGCCAGGCGGGTGATCGAGTCCAGCAGGATCACCACATCGCGCTTGAGTTCGACCAGGCGCTTGGCCTTTTCGATCACCATTTCAGCGACCTGCACGTGGCGGATGGCAGGTTCGTCGAAGGTCGACGCCACCACTTCACCGCGCACCGAGCGCATCATTTCGGTCACTTCTTCCGGGCGTTCGTCGATCAGCAGCACGAACAGGTCCGCTTCCGGATGGTTGTTCGCAATCGCGTGGGCGATGTGCTGCAGCATCACGGTCTTGCCGGACTTGGGCGAGGACACCAGCAGGGCGCGCTGGCCACGGCCGATCGGCGCGATCATGTCGATGATTCGGCCGGTGATGTTTTCCTCGGCGCGGATTTCGCGCTCCAGCGTCAGCGGCCGGTTCGGGTGCAACGGCGTCAGGTTCTCGAACATGATGCGGTTCTTGACCGCTTCAGGCGCTTGACCATTGACCTTGTCCACCTTCACCAGCGCGAAATAGCGCTCGCCGTCCTTGGGGGTCCGTACTTCGCCCTCGATCGTGTCGCCGGTATGCAGGTTGAAGCGGCGGATCTGCGAAGGGCTGATATAGATGTCGTCCGTGCTTGCCAGGTAGGAGGTCTCGGGCGAGCGCAGGAAGCCGAAGCCGTCCGGCAGGACTTCCAGGGTGCCGTCACCAAAGATGATTTCGCCCAGCTTGGCGCGCTTCTTCAGGATCGCAAACATCAGCTCCTGTTTGCGCATCCGTTGTGCGTTGTCGATCTCGAGGGTCGCGGCCATTTCGAGAAGCGCAGACACGTGAAGCGATTTGAGTTCTGTCAGGTGCATAGACGAGGGGTACAGAGGCGCCCGGACGGGCTGGACCTAAAGGAGGGGGAGGAAATGAGCGAACGCTCGGGGAAGTTGTTGATGCCATCTTAGCACAATCCGGACGGTGCGCCAGGGAAGGCGCACGCACGTCGGATTGTGGCTACACCGGGGGGGCGCCTGATGGCGCCGCGCCCCGGGTCGGCGTATTACAGATTGCCGTCGAGGAATGCGGTCAGCTGCGACTTGGACAGCGCGCCGACCTTTTGCGCGGCAACCGCGCCATTCTTGAACAGGATCAGCGTGGGGATGCCACGAATGCCGAACTTGGCCGGCACTTGCTGGTTCTCATCGACGTTGATCTTTGCGATCTGCAGCTTGTCGCCATAGTCCTTGGCCACTTCGTCCAGGATCGGGGCGATCATCTTGCAAGGACCGCACCATTCTGCCCAGAAGTCGAGCAGGACAGGCTTGTCGGACTGGAGCACGTCTGCGTCGAAGGAGGCGTCGCTCACATACTTGATTTGTTCACTCATGGCGGAAAACCTCTGGTTTCGCTCTGTTTAATTTGAAGGCGGGATTTGCCGAACCGCTACCTTACACGAGTTTGCGCATACCTGTAGGCACGCGCCTTACCCGGTGCGGACTGGTCCCGAGCGACGGGACAGCCACGATTGGCGGGATGTTGCTCATATATTACCAGTTGATGGGAATTCAATACCCTGCTCATCAACCTCACGGTGCGCTGCCGTACGCGGCGATGAAACCCGCCGATGCGGCTGCGTGTAACGCCATTCTGCCCGCGAAGCCAAGCCTGGTGGGATCATTGTATTAATCGGCGCAAGAGCTTTTATCAATCGGGAGCCGCGCCGGAATTCGCCGGGAGGCGCCCGGCGTGTGACTTATGGCTAACGCCACTTCTGCTGCGGCACGCGGCGCGAGGGCTTTGCGCAAACGCAATCCAATGCGATGCAAAGGTCGCGCGGCGCCCCCGGGCGCGTAGAATAGAATCACGCGCCCGGCCTCGGCCCGGCGCCTTCCCGCGCAACAGACAAGGCTACAGACCATGACGCCAGACACCCCTTCCAAGCCGGATCCGCAGCAACCCCCCGAAGTGGAACACTTGAGCGACGCGCTGGATCACATCAATGCCGCGGTCGAGCAAGAGAGCATCGCCGGCGGCGCGGCCAAGGGCCTCCTTTATAGCGTCATCGAGACCCTGGGCACGCTGGTGGGCGACCCCGACCTGCCAGAGCACGCACGCTCCGGCTATCAGGGCCTGCTGGAGACCGCGCGCGAAATCCGCTCGCGCCTGGAGGCCGGCGGCCACTGAGGGCTCTCCGGTCATTCCCGCGTTTTTTGCGCATCCCGTGCGCGATGCCTGGCTGCGCGCGCTGACCGCCGCGAGCCTGGTCGCCATGGCATCCGATCCGGCCGTTACTCTCGCTTCATGACCTCGCTGCAATTTCGCCCCGGCCCCGACTTCCTGCCGCAGGCCGCCGCCGCGGCCTGGTTTTTCCTCGACCATTGCGGGGAGCAGCAAGCCGCCGCACATGTGGTGGTGCCCACCGCTGCGCAGATCCCGGGCGTGCGCCAGGCGCTGGATGCTGCCGCGCGCGCGGGCGGCAAGCCGCGGCTGCTGCCGCGGGTCGTCACCATTGGCCACTGGCTGCTCGACCTGCCGCCCGACCCGATCCCGGTGCGCAGCCATGCGGCGCGGCTGCTGGCCGTGCAGCAAGCCATCCGCGCGCAGGACTGGCTGCGGCGGGCATTTGGCGCGCAGACCGAGGCCGCGGCGTGGGGGCTGGCGCAGACGCTGCTCACCATCAGCGACGAACTGAGCGCACGCTGGCTCGACGATGACGCCATCCGCGATGAAGACGTCGACGGGGACGATCGCGCGGCCCTGCTGCAGGGCGCGCTGGAGCGGACGTACGCGCATCTGTCCTCCCGCTTCCTCGGTGAGGAGGCGCGCATCGTGATGGCCTTCTGGCAAGCCTTGTCCGGCCCGGATGATCCGCTCCCCGCGCGCCGGCGCGCGCTGCACCGGCTGGCCCAGCACCTGGACGGCCCGGTCATCTGGCTCGGGCCAACGCCGCCCCAGCCGATCGAGGAAGCGTTCCTGCGGCAGGCCGGCGAGCTCGTGCCGGTGATCCGCATCGGCTACGACTGGACCGCGCAGTCCGCGCAGGCGCCGAGCAGCGCGCTCGATGCCGATCTGGGCGACCAGGACGGGGAGCTCGACTGGTACGACACCTTGCTGGCACTGTGGCCCGAGGCGCGGCTACCTGGCACGAATGAAGCCGCCGCGCGCCGCGCGCCACGTAGCCTGCCGGCCGAGCGCCCGCGCGTGCGCGTGATCGGCAGCGCGCGCTTCGAGGACGAGGCCGGCGCTGCCGCCGAGCAACTGGTGCAGTGGCTCAACGAAGGCCGCCGCCACGTGGCGCTGGTGGCGCACGATCGCGTGGTAGCGCGGCGCGCGCGCGCGTTGCTGGCGCGGGCCGGCGCGCCGGTGCGTGACGAAACCGGCTGGAAGCTCTCGACCACGCGAGCCGCGGCTGCGCTGATGCGATGGTTCGACCTGCTCAACCAGGACGGCGATACCTCGGCCCTGCTCGACCTGCTAAAGAGCCCGTTTTGCCTGCCAGGCTTTGCGCTGCGCGGGGAGGCCATTGCCGCGCTGGAGCGGCAGATCCGGCGCGACGGCATCACGGGTGGCTGGCGCCGCTTGCAGCAGCGCTTTCGTCCTGATACGGCTGACCAGGCCAGCGGTGATAGCAATGCCGGTGACGCCGCACAAGACGAAGCCGCACAAGACGCCGCGCGCCGCGCTGCCCGGCAGGCCGCTTGCGAGTTGGTGCAGCACCTTGCGGCGGAAGCGGGTGCCTGGCCGCGCGGCAACGCGCAGCACCCGGTCTCGACCTGGCTGGAGCGCCTCGATGCCACGCTGGACGTGCTCGGCATGCGCGAGGCATTGTCGGCCGACGATGCGGGCACGCAATTGCTCGACGCGCTGGCGCGTCTTGCCGACCTGCCGCAGGACGAGACGGGTGCGGGCGCCACGCTCAATCTCGGCGAATTCCGCTCCATGCTGTCAGCCTTGCTTGAGTCGGTTGCCTACAAGGAGCCCTCGGCCAGCGGCGCCGCGCGCATCACCATCCTGCCGCTTAACGGCGCACGCATGCGCCGCTTCGATGGGGTCGTGGTGGTGGGGTGCGACGACACGCAGCTTCCCTCCAGCGCGGCCGAGCTGATGTTCTTCTCCAACCAGATGCGTCGCGAGCTCGCACTGGAAGACCGCGAGGTGCGCTTCGCCCAGCAGGCGCGCGACCTGGCCGAGGTCCTGCTGAACAACGACGACGTGGTGCTCACCTGGCAGCGCCTTGGCGCGCGTGGCGAGCCCAAGCATGTGTCAGGCTGGATCGAGCGGCTCAGCGCGCTGTGCTCGCGCGCGGGCGCGCCGATCGAGGCGAGCGCGCAGCCGGTGCTGCACGAGACCTTCGCCGAGGTGGCCGGCATGCCCGCGCCGGCGGCATCGGAGCTGGTGCCTGCACGCTGGAGCGCGCAGGCGTACAACATGCTGCGCCGCTGTCCCTACCAGTTTTTTGCCGGCCGCATGCTCGGGCTGGCGGGGCTGGAAGTCGTCAGCGACGACCTGGAAAAACGCGACATCGGCGAGCTGCTGCACCGCGTGCTGCTGCGTTACCACCGCGAAGCCTCGCAGGACGGCTTGCGCCGTGAAGATGCTCGCCTGGCGCGCCTGCGCGAGATTTCCGATCACGAGTTCGGCGCGCTGATGAAGGAAGACGGCAACGCCATCGGCTACTACCGCCGCTGGTGCGAAGTGCTGCCGTCCTACGTGGCGTGGCAGGCAGAACGCGAGGCGCAGGGCTGGTTCTGGGACGATGGCGAGCTCGATGCCACTGTCGACCTGCCCATGCCCGACGGCCAGCCGCTGCGCGTCAATGGCCGCATCGACCGGCTCGATCGCGCACGCGACGGCAGCCGCGCGGTGCTCGATTACAAGACCCAGACCGTGCTGCGCTTGAAGCGCAAGGTCGGGGACGTGGAAGAGGATTGCCAGTTGCCGTTTTATGGATTGCTGCGCGCCGACGTTGCTGCTGGCAGCTGGGTGGCGCTCGAAGGCGCGAAGGACGGGCCGCCGGCGCCCCAGCGCGAAGTGAGCCTGCCGGACTTCGATGCCGCAGTGGCGTGGCTCGAACAACAACTGCGCAGCGACGTGATGCGCCTGCGCCAGGACGCGCCGCTGCCGGCCTTCGGGGACGCCAGCGCATGCACCTACTGCACCGCCCGCGGCCTGTGCCGCAAGGGCTTCTGGGAAAGCACGGCGTTGCCGCCGGGGATCGGAGGCCGCGCATGAGCATCCACGCCTATCTGCGCGATGGCCAGCCGGTGGCCGAGGCCGAGTTCACGCGCGCGGCTTGCGACCCCGCCAGCTCCGTGGTGGTCGAGGCTTGCGCGGGCAGCGGCAAGACCTGGCTGCTGGTGGCGCGCCTGCTGCGCCTGCTGCTGGCCGGCGCGGCGCCGCACGAGATCCTCGCCATCACCTTCACGCGCAAGGCCGCGGAGGAAATGCGCGAGCGCTTGCTGGAAGTGCTCGCGCAGCTCGCGCGCGACGATGACGAGGCGGTGATCGCCGCGCTCACGCAGCGCGGGCTGTCGCCCGATGCCGCACGCGCCGCGCTGCCGCGCGCGCGCGGCCTGCATGCACAGGTGCTGGCCGCGCCCGGGCGCATGGCCATCGATACCTTCCATGGCTGGTTTGGCACGCTGCTGCGCGGCGCGCCGCTGGCGTCGGGCATCGTGCCGGGCGCCACGCTGCGCGAAGACGCACTGCGCATGAAGCGCGAGGCCTGGGCGCCGTTCTGGCAGGCCCTGGCCACGCCGCCGTATGCCAACCTGCGCGCCGCCTTCGAGCGGCTGGTGGATGCCATCGGCGAGTTCCAGGCGCGGGCCTTGCTCGACGCCATGTTCCATGCGCGCAGCGAGTGGTTTGCGTTCCGCGAAAACGCCGATCCCGCCGAGGCGCTCGCCGCGGACCTGGGCGAGGATGCCCAGGTCGACGTGCTGCTGGAAGTGCTGGCCGATGATGGCTGGCTTGACGCTTGCCAGGGCATGGCGTCGCAACTGGGCCGGGGCGGCAAGACCGAGCAGGCCCACGCTACGCGCCTGGCCGATGCGATCCTGGCGATCCGCGCCTGGCGCGAGGCAGGCTCCGAAGGGGGCGAGCCCGCCGAGCGCACCTTCGCGATATTGCGCGACGCGTTTTTCACCGCCGCCGGCAAGCCGCGTTCGCTACGCGCCACCACGGCGCTGACCAAGGCGCTCGGCGGTGAGGCGATGGTCGATGCGTTCCTCGCCGAGCACGGCGACATGTGCGCCGCGCTGGAGCAGGTCGCGCAACGCCGCTGCGAGGCCGCGGTGCTGGCGGTCAACCTGGCGCTGTACGAGCTGGGCGATGCGCTGCTGACGCGCTACCAGCACCATAAGTCCGAGCAGCGCGCGATGGACTTCGCCGACCTCGAATGGCTGGCCGCGCGGCTGATGCGCGACGAAGAGACCGCGACCTACCTGCAGGTACGGCTTGATGCGCGCTACCGCCACCTGTTGCTCGACGAGTTCCAGGATACCAACCCGCTGCAATGGCGCATCCTGCAGGGCTGGCTGGCCGGCTACGCAGGCCTGGGTGAGCGGCCCACGGTATTCCTGGTGGGCGACCCCAAGCAATCGATCTATCGCTTCCGCCGAGCCGATGCGCGCTTGTTCCAGACCGCCGGCGAGATGCTGCAGTCGGGTTTCGGCGCCACCGTGCTGCGGACCAACCGCACCCGCCGTAACTGCCCGGAAGTGCTCGATTGGGTCAACGCGGTGTTCGACACCGCGCGCGCCGACGGGCGCTATCCGCTGTTCGAGACGCAGACGACCGCGCTGGACGAGCCCGGCGGCCCGGTGTGGCTGTTGCCACTGGTCGAGCCCGAGGCGGAGCCGGCACCGCAAGACGATGCGGCTAGCGATGACGATGAGGCCGAGCGGGACCCCGCCACCCACCGCGATACGCTGACGCAGCCGCGCCAGCACGAAGGCGATTCGCTGCGGCTCGAAGAGGGCCGGCGCGTGGCGGCCTGGCTAAAGCATGTCCGCGCCACGGTGCCGGTTGCCGACAGCCATGGCCCGCGGCCCGCGCGCTGGAGCGACGTGCACTTGCTGGTGCGCCGCAAGACGCATCTGGCGGAGTACGAGCGCGCCTTCCGCGAGGCCGGCATTCCCTGCCTGAGCCCGCGCCGCGGCGGTTTGCTGGCCACGCTGGAAGCGCTCGACCTGTCCGCGCTGCTGGCGTTCCTGATGACGCCGGAGTCTGACCTGGACCTGGCTCATGTGCTCAAGAGCCCGCTGGTGGGCGCGACCGACGAGGACCTGATCGCCATCGCGCAGATGGCCCAGGCGCGCGAGCCGCGGCCAGGCTGGTGGGCCTGCCTGCGGGAGCAGGGGCTGCCCGAGTTCGGCAGCCCGGCACTGCGCGATGGCGTCGCGCGCCTGCGCCACTGGCTGGAGGTGGCGCCGCATCGCCCGGTGCATGACCTGATCGACCACATCTACCATGGCGGCGAAGTGCGCCGGCGCTACGCCGAGGCCGCGCCGGCGGAGATCCGCGACCAGGTGCTGGCCAACCTCGATGCCTTCCTCAAGCTCTCGCTCGACCTCGATGGCGGGCGCTACCCGAGCCTGCCCAAGTTCATCGACGAGTTACAGGAAATCCGGCGCGGCGAAGAAGGCGAAAGCCCGGATGAAGGCGGCATGGCCGATAGCGCCGAAGACGCGGAAGGCGAGGCCGATGCCGACGACGCCACCGACAATGCGCTGGACGCGGTCCACATCCTCACCGTACATGCGGCCAAGGGGCTGGAGGCTCCATTCGTCGTGCTGCTGGACGCCAACCACAGCGACGCCGCCGCGGACCGGGGTGGCATCCTGATCGACTGGCCGCCGTCCTCGGACGTGCCGGTGCATTTTTCCGCCTATGGCAAGCGCAGCACGCGCGGGCTCGCTCGCGCGCCGTTGTTCGAGGCTGAGGCCGCGTTGGCCGAGCGCGAGAACTGGAACCTGCTCTATGTGGCGATGACGCGCGCGCGCCAGGGCTTGCTGGTGAGCGGCGTCAAGGGGCGCGCGTCGCGCAGCGCCGATAGCGCCGAGGGCAACCGCGAGATCGCCGGCAGCTGGTATGCGCGGTTGCTGGCGGCCGGCGTCGGCGTGGAAGTCGAGCCGTTCCCGGCGGCGACGGCGCAGGACGTGGCGGATGCCGCCGCCGGCAGTGATGCACGCGTGCGCTTTACCGATTTTCGCCAGCGCTACCGTGAAGCGGCCGAGAGCCTGGCGCCGGTGCTGGCGTGGGAGGACGAGGAAGCGGAGCAGGGCACTGCCGCGGGCGAGGACGGCGGCCACACTATCGTGTTCGATGCCGACGCGGCGCGCCATGGCGAACTGCTGCACGCGCTGCTGGAACGAGTGACGCGCTACCCGGAGGCGTTCGAGGGCTTGCCCACGCCCGAGGTGGTGATGCGCTGGTTCCCGCTGGCGGGCGCCGGCACGGCGCAGGCGCGCACGCTGTGGCGGGACCAGGCGCATGCCGCGGTCGAGGGCGCACGACTGATGCTGGAAGCCCCGGCATTGCGGCCGTTGCTGTTCCCGCAGGGCGCGCTCAGCGCCCGCAACGAGGTCGAGCTTTACGATGCGCGCGGCCGCCTGCTGCGGATCGACCGCCTGGTGGAGTTTGCCGATCGGGTGGTGATCATCGATTACAAGCTGCGGCTGCTGCCGCAGGAGCACGCTGCCTACGCGCAGCAGCTCGCGGGCTATGTGGCAGCGGTCAGGCCCATGTTCCCCGGGCGGCGGGTCGAGGCTGGCGTGGCCACGGCCGACGGGGAGTGGATTGCGGCAGATGCGCTGCAAACGTCGCCCCAGGGCACGCTGTTCTAAGCGAGTCCTGGATCATGGAAAACGGGAGGGCATTGCGTGGATGCGGATTCAGCGAGGCCCTGCCAAGCACGATGCTATCGGCGGCCTGATGCGCAGACTTGAAGAAAGCGCGATGATGCGAGGGGATGTTACTGCTGGATAACTGCGGCCGGATAACCGCGGCTGGATCGCTGCGGAATACAGCTAGGGGGGATGTTGGGGGGACGAGCCTGACCCTCGGCACTGGCGGAAAACGGCTGTGGCTGCTTCGTTCCCGACCTGACCAGGTTGACCGCGCCACCATGCGAGGAGGCCCGTCCGGTCGGCATTGTAACCCAGAGCGGGCGGGTCCGGCAGTTTTCCGCGAAATTGATTGCGTAAATTGATTGAGTCGCTTGATTGAGCCATGCAACCCAGACACCTGCGAGATCCACGATGAATGCCAAAGACCAGATGCTCCGCGCCACGCTGCCGCCCCAGGACATCTCCACGGAAGTCCTGCTGGAGAAGTACGCCAAGGGTGAGGAGGCGACCGCCGCCGACGTGCGCCAGCGGGTGGCGCGCGCGCTGGCCGAGGCGGAGCCCGAGGCGCAGCGCGCGCAATGGGCTGAGCGCTTCCTGTGGGCGCAGGAGCAGGGCTTCGTGCCGGCGGGGCGCATCAATTCGGCGGCTGGCACGCGCATCGAGGCCACGCTGATCAACTGCTTCGTGCAGCCGGTGGGCGACTCAGTGTCCGAGGCGCGTGGCGGCAAGCCGAGCATCTACACCGCGGTGGCGCAGGCGGCGGAGACCATGCGCCGCGGCGGCGGCGTGGGCTACGACTTCTCCGCGATCCGCCCAGCCGGCGCGCTGGTGAGAGGCACGCACTCGCGCGCTTCGGGGCCGGTGTCGTTCATGAAGGTGTTCGATGCCTCCTGCGCCACGGTGGAATCTGCCGGTTCGCGCCGTGGCGCGCAGATGGGCGTGCTGCGCTGCGACCACCCGGATATCGAGGCCTTCATCCACGCCAAGGACCGCGGCGACCTGACCAACTTCAATATCTCGATCGGCGTCAGTGATGACTTCATGCGTGCAGTCGAGGCCGATGGCGAGGTCGAGTTGGTGCACGAGGCCGAGCCCGCGGCGGAAACCATCGCCGCGGGCGCTTACCGGCGCGACGACGGTCAGTGGGCCTATCGCCGCGTGCCGGCGCGCCAGTTGTGGGACCAGGTGATGCAGGCTACCTACGACCATGCGGAGCCCGGCATCTTGTTTTTGTCGCACATCAACGACGACAACAATCTCTATTACTGCGAGCGCATCGAGGCCACCAATCCCTGCGCGGAGCAGCCGCTGCCGTCCTATGGCTGCTGCGACCTCGGCTCGATCGACCTGACCCGTTTCGTGCGTCAGCCCTTCGGCGCGGACAGCCGCTTTGATTTCGAGGCCTTCGCCGAGGTGGTGCGGCTGGCGGTGCGCATGCTCGACAACGTGCTCGACGTCACCTACTGGCCGTTGCCGGAGCAGCAGGCCGAGGCGCATGCCAAGCGGCGTATTGGCCTGGGCTTCCTCGGGCTGGGCAGCGCGCTGGTGATGCTGGGCATCCGCTATGACGCCGAGGCGGGGCGCGCGCTGGCTGCGCGCATCGCGCAGACCCTGCGCGACACAGCCTACCTGGCATCGGCCGGGCTGGCGCGGGAGAAGGGCGCCTTTGCGCTCTTCAATGCCGAGGCCTACCTGGCCAGCGGCTTCGCACGGCGCCTGCCGCCGGCGGTGCGCGAAGCCATCGGCCGCGACGGCATCCGCAACTCGCACCTGCTGTCGATCGCCCCGACCGGCACCATCACGCTGGCGTTCGCGGACAACGCGTCGAACGGCATCGAGCCCGCTTTCTCGTGGACCTACAACCGCAAGAAGCGCATGGCGGACGATAGCTACAAGGTGTTTGAGGTGGCGGACCATGCCTGGCGCCTTTATCGCCACCTCGGCGGCGATATGGCGCAGTTGCCTGACAGTTTTGTCACGGCGCTGCAGATGTCGGCGCTCGATCATATGAAGATGCTCGAGGCGGTCCAGCCCTATATCGACACCAGCATCAGCAAGACGGTGAACGTGCCGGAGGACTATCCATACGAGGCCTTCCGCAACCTTTACCTGGAAGCCTGGCGCGCGGGGCTGAAGGGGCTTGCCACTTATCGCCCCAACAGCGTGCTGGGCGCGGTGCTGTCGGTGACGCCGCCGCCGGCCGGCGCCCCGGCTGCGCCCGCCACGGCCGCCGTGACGGACGACCCGCTGCGCAAGCCATTCGCGAGCCGGCCCGTGGGCGACCTCGAAGGGGTGACGTCCAAGGTCGAGTACATGACCTATGAGGGGCACAAGACGGTCTACCTGACGGTCAATTTCATGCGTGTGCCCGGCCAGCTCGACGGCAAGCCGGTGGCCGTGGAGCGCCCGGTGGAGTTTTTCATGCCGGCCGGGCAACGCAACGACGGCCAGCAGTGGATCACGTCCACCATGCGGCTGCTGTCGATGGTGGCGCGCTCCGGGGGCTCGATCGCCAAGGCACTAGCCGACATGCGCAGTGTTGTATGGGATAAGGGCACGGTGCGCTATGGCACGCTGGTGCGCCAGGACGGCACCGAGGTGCCGCGCTTCCACGATTCCGAGGTGGCGGCGATCGGTTATGCCCTGCAGCGCATCCTGATCAAGCGGGGGTTCCTCGATGCCGAGGGCGTCCAAGTGCCGGTGGCGGCGCTTGCAGCCCGCCTGGCCGGGCTGGAGGGGCTGGAGGGGGCTGGCGGGCGTGCCGTTGACAGTGGTGGCGCGGCCCCGGGAGCGGGTGGCGCTGGCATGCCGGCCGCCGGGATGGGGCTGCGCTCGGGCAAGCCATGCCCGGAGTGCGGCGCCCATGCCCTGCACAAGGTCGATGGCTGCGCCAAGTGCGCCAACTGCGGGTATGTCGGGGAATGTGGCTAGGGGCCTGGGGCGCAGGGCAACGCACCTGGCCACGCTGTGAAGCAGGCGTGAATCCCGCCTGAAGGACGGCCGCCTTTTGCTACAATCGCCGCCATGAGTTATCAAGTGCTAGCGCGCAAATGGCGCCCCCGGGATTTCACCACGCTGGTCGGCCAGGAGCACGTGGTCCGCGCGCTCACGCACGCGCTGGAACAACAGCGGCTGCACCATGCCTACCTGTTTACCGGCACGCGGGGCGTCGGCAAGACCACGTTGTCCCGGATTCTCGCCAAGGCGCTGAACTGCATCGGGCCGGATGGCACGGGCGACATCACCGCGCAGCCTTGCGGGGTGTGCAAGGCCTGCACCGAGATCGATAGCGGGCGTTTCGTCGACTATATCGAGATGGACGCGGCCTCCAACCGCGGCGTCGACGAAATGGCGTCGCTGCTGGACAAGGCGGTGTACGCACCCACGGCGGGGCGCTTCAAGGTCTACATGATCGACGAAGTGCACATGCTGACCAACCACGCCTTCAACGCCATGCTGAAGACGCTGGAAGAGCCGCCCGCGCACGTCAAGTTCATCCTGGCCACCACCGATCCGCAGAAGATCCCGGTCACGGTGCTGTCGCGCTGCCTGCAGTTCAACCTCAAGCAGATGCCACCGGGCCATATCGTCAGCCACCTCGACCACGTGCTGGGCGAGGAGGGCATCGTGCGCGAACCCAATGCGCTGCGCCTGCTGGCCCAGGCCGCCCACGGCTCGATGCGCGACGCGCTGTCGCTGACCGACCAGGCCATCGCCTACAGCGCCGGCCAGGTGTCCGAGGCCGCCGTGCGCGGCATGCTGGGCGCGATCGATCAGAGCTACCTGGTGCAGCTGCTGGATGCGCTGGCCGCCGAAGACGGCGCCGCCATGCTGGCGGTGGCGGACGGCATGGCGGATCGCAGCCTGTCGTTTGCCGGCGCCTTGCAGGACCTGGCCTCGCTGCTGCACAAGATCGCGTTGGCGCAGGCGGTGCCCG
This sequence comes from Cupriavidus sp. UME77, assembly GCF_014170355.1. Classification (NCBI taxonomy): domain Bacteria; kingdom Pseudomonadati; phylum Pseudomonadota; class Betaproteobacteria; order Burkholderiales; family Burkholderiaceae; genus Cupriavidus; species Cupriavidus sp. UME77. The sequence continues at coordinate 127,338 of NZ_LZZU01000060.1, read as the reverse complement.
CCTCGGTCCAGGAAGAGTGGCCGGAAGCCGCGGAAGTGCGCCGCTTTGCCGCCGCCTTCGATGCGCAGGAAGTGCAGTTGTTCTACCAGATCGCCAACCTTGGCCGCAGTGAACTGGCGCTGGCGCCCGACGAGTACGCGGGCTTCACCATGACGCTGCTGCGCATGCTGGCGTTCCGCCCGTCGGCCAGCCCCACACCTGCGGTGGCGCAGGGTGGCGGCCAACAGGTGCCGCGCGCACGCGGTGCCGCCGCGCCGGCGGCCCGGGTTGCGGCAGATGCGGCAGCAGCCAGCGCCGCCGTGGCGCCGGTTGCTCCGAGCTTGCGTGCGGCCGCGCCGATGCCGGCCGCCGATCCCTCGCCAGTCCAGGCACAACAACCTGTGCCGGCTCCGACGCCGGCAGCACCCGCTAGGACGCTGAGCCCGGCTCCGGCAGCCGTCGCGCCGGCAGCCGCTCCCGCCGCCGGGGCGCCGATGTCGCCGGCCCGTGCCGCGCTGGCCGCGGCGCGCCTGGCCTCCGCCGCGCGCGCAGGGGGCAGCCCGCGCATGCCGCCGCCTGCAGCCGTAGCTGCTGCTGCGCCGGCTGCGCGTGCGCCCTCGGCCCAGCCTTTGCGTCCGCCCGGCCCACCCGTTGCGGTGGCCAGGCCGGCGGCCCCGATGCCTGCCGCCCAGGCCGCAGCCTCATCGCACAGGGAGCCTGCGCCCGTGCGGCAGGCCGCTGCGGATGGGCGCCATGTCCGCGATAGCGGCCCGAGCGACGACGTCCCGCCGTGGGAACACGCAGGCAGCAGCGACGTGCCGCCCTGGGAAGACCTCCCGCCCGACCTGCCCGTGATCGGGCCGTACGACAGCGATCCCGAGCCGATGCCCTCGCGCCAGGCTGCGCCCCGGCGCGAGCCCGCCCCGCGCGCCGCGCCGCCTGCTCCCGCTGCCGTGCAAGCCGCCCCGGCCGAGCCGGTGGCCCCGGTGCGGCTCACGCCGCCTAAGCCGCCGGTGGCCGGCGAAGATGGCACGCCGCCGGTGTTCACCGGCGCGTGGCCGGCACTGGCCGCCAGCCTGCCGCTCAAGGGCCTTGCGCAGCAACTGGCCTACCAGAGCGAGCTTGTCCAGGTCGTGGGCCGCACCTTCCACCTGCGCGCGCCGGTGGCGCCCATTACCGAGGCCGGCGTCGTCGAACGCCTGCAGCAGACGCTGGCCGAGCACCTCGGCACCGACGTGCGGGTGCAGTGCGAGATTGGCGCGGTGGCCGATACCGCCGCCGCCGCGGATGCGCAGGCTCGCGCCGAGCGCCAGCGCGAAGCCGAGGCCACCATCGAAGGGGATCCCTTCGTGCAGGGCCTGCTGCGCGAGTTCGGTGGCACGATCCTGGAGGGATCGATCCAGCCGCGCGCCGCCTGACCTCTTATTTTTGCCAGGCCGCCGGCGCCCATGACGCGCGGCGGCCCGTAACTTCTATCCAAACGCTAATCAGGAGCACTCCATGATGAAGGGCCAACTGGCCGGGCTGATGAAGCAAGCCCAGCAGATGCAGGAAAACATGAAGAAGATGCAGGAGCAGCTCGCCCTGATCGAGGTCGAGGGCCAGTCCGGCGCCGGCCTGGTCAAAGTGGTGATGACCTGCAAGAACGACGTCAAGCGCGTCTCCATCGACCCCAGCCTGCTCGCCGAAGGCGAAGACAAGGAACTGCTGGAAGACCTGGTCGCCGCTGCGTTCAACGACGCCGTGCGCAAGGCCGAGGCCACCTCGCAGGAAAAGATGGGCTCGATGACCTCCGGCCTGCCGTTGCCCCCGGGCTTCAAGCTGCCGTTCTGAGCCTGACACGGAGCCCGCATGATTCTCGAATCCGCAGTGCTGCCGGTGCGCCCCGGCCAGGAAGCCGCCTTTGAAGCGGCCTTCGGGCAGGCGCGTCATATCATCGCGGGCATGCCGGGCTTTCTTGGGCTTGAGTTGCATCGCGGCATCGAGCAGCCGTCGGAGTACCTGCTGACAGTGCGCTGGCGCAAGCTGGAAGACCACACCGAGGGTTTCCGTGGCTCGCCCGAGTACCAGCAGTGGAAGGCCTTGTTGCATCATTTCTATGAGCCGTTTCCCACCGTGCTGCATCATTTGCCGGTGGTGAGCATGGCTGCATCCGGGGGGGCGGCATGAAGGGTGCCCCCCCGACCTCGCTGCAGGCGTTGATCGAGGCGCTGCGGGTCTTGCCGGGCGTGGGGCCGAAGTCGGCCCAGCGCATGGCTTACCACCTGCTGCAGCACGACCGCGAAGGTGCCCGTAAGCTGGGTGACGCCTTGCGCGGTGCGGCCGACGGCATCAAGCATTGCTCGCGCTGCAATACCTTCACCGAGCAGGAAATCTGCTCGACCTGCCTGGACGAGCGGCGCGACGCCTCGCTGCTATGCGTGGTGGAGACGCCGTCCGACCAGATCATGATCGAGCAGACGCTGACCTACCGCGGCCAGTATTTTGTGCTGATGGGCCGGCTCTCTCCGCTCGACGGCATCGGCCCGCGCGAGATCCACCTGGACCGGTTGCTGGCGCGCGCCACCGACCCCGCCATGGGCGGCCCGGTGACGGAGGTGATCGTCGCCACCAATTTCACGAGCGAAGGCGAGGCCACGGCGCACTATGTTGGCGAGATGCTGAAAGCGCGCGGCCTCAAGGTGTCGCGCCTGGCGCGCGGCGTGCCGGTGGGCGGCGAGCTCGAATACGTCGATGCCGGCACCATTGCCCGCGCGGTGATGGACCGGCGCGCGGTGTAGCCGTGCCCGATCGCATTGCCATGCCCGGGTCCGTGCGCGGGGCCGCAACCGCATGAATCTCGCCCGTTTCGACCTTGTCACGCTTGGCCTGTTCGTGGCCGTGGCCCGCCAGGGCAGCATTTCCGCCGGCGCGCGCCAGTCGCACCTGGCGGTGGCGGCGGCCAGCAAGCGCATTTCCGACCTGGAGGCCGCCGTTGGCGCGCCGCTGTTCTTTCGCCACGCGGCCGGGGTGCAGCTGACGGAGGCCGGGCAGGCCTGCTTCCACCATGCGCTGACTATCCTGCAGGACGTGGAGCGCATGGCCGGCGTGATGTCGGACTACGCCAGCGGCGTGCGTGGCCAGGTGCGCGTGTGCGCCAATACCTCGGCCATCACGCAGTTCCTGCCCGACGACCTGGCGAGCTTCATGGCGCTGCATCCCACCATCCGCATCGAGCTCGAAGAGCAGAACAGCAGCGAGATCGTGGCCGCGCTGGTCGAAAACCGCGCGGACGTGGGCATCTTTGCCGACCGCACGCCCAGCGCGGGCCTGGTCACGGTCGAGTACCGGCAGGACGAACTGGTGCTGGTCACGCCGCCGGGCCATCCGCTGTCCGAGCGCGGGCCCGTGCGCTACGCGGACACGCTGGAATACGACTTCGTCAGTTTGCCGCAGGTCACCTCGCTGGCGGCCCGCCTGCTGGAGGAAAGCAGCCGGCTGGACCGGCCTTTCCGCCTGCGCATCCAGGTGCGCAGCTTCGACGCCATGTGCCGCATGGTGATGGCGGGGCTGGGCGTGGGCGTGCTGCCGCGCATCGCGGCCGAGCCGCACGTGCAGTCGATGGGTTTGTCGCTGGTGGGGCTGCAGGATGCGTGGGCCCGCCGCACGCTGCTGATCGGCATGCGTGACCCCGCGGGGCTGACGGTGTCGGCGCGGCTGCTCATCACCCATCTCTGCGGCGACCGCGCGCCGTTCTGACGCCCTGGGGCTTCAACGTGGCTCGTTCGGGGCTTTCGCGTTCCGAGAAGGCCCGCTTCTCCGAATGCCGATTCCGCCAGCCGTCCGGCTGGGGCACACTGCGTCGAAACAAGGCGTGTGGCCAGCCACACCGGCCGCACTGGCCGCGGAGCTTCCCAACGGCACGCGCCTGCTGTAATCCACACCGCACGGAGACACCCCCCACCATGGCGCGACAGATCCTTGAAGGCATTCGGGTCCTCGAACTCGGGCAACTGATTGCCGGCCCCTTCGCCGCCAAGACCCTCGCCGATTTCGGCGCCCACGTGGTCAAGGTGGAGCCGCCCGGACAGGGCGACCCGCTGCGCAAATGGCGCATGCTTTACGAGGACACCTCCGTCTGGTGGGAAGCGCAATCGCGCAACAAGCAATCCATCTGCATCGACCTGCGCAATCCGGAGGGGCAGGCCGTGGTGCGCAAGCTGGCCGCCGAGGCCGACGTGCTGATCGAGAACTTCCGCCCGGGCACCATGGAAAAATGGGGCCTGGGCTATGAAGCGCTGCGCGCGGAAAACCCCGGCCTGATCATGGTGCGCGTGTCCGGCTACGGCCAGACCGGCCCGAAGAAGGATGAGCCGGGCTTTGCCGCGGTGGCCGAGGCCATGGGCGGCCTGCGCTACCTCACGGGCGAACCGGGCCGTGCCCCGGTGCGCGCCGGCCTGTCGCTAGGCGACACCATTGCCGGGCTGCATGGCGCGCTCGGCGTGCTGCTGGCGCTGTACGAGCGCGACGCACGCGGCGGCGAAGGGCAGGTGATCGACGTGGCGCTGTACGAGTCGCTGTTCAACCTGAGCGAAAGCCTGCTGCCGGAGTATTCGGCGTTTGGTGCCGTGCGCCAGCCGGCTGGCGGCGCCTTGCCCGGCATCGCGCCGTCCAACGCCTATCCCTGCGCCAGTGGCGAGTACGTGCTGGTGGCCGCCAACGGAGACGCCATTTTCAAGCGCCTGATGCACGCTATCGGCCGCGCTGACCTGGGCGACGACCCGGCGCTCACGCGCAACGATGGCCGCGTGAAACGCGTCGACGAGATCGATGCCGCCATCACCGCGTGGACCCGCACTCAAAGCGTGGAGGACGCACTGGTGGTGCTCAAGCAGGCCGAAGTGCCATCCGGGCGCATCTACACCGTGAAGGACATCTCGGAAGACCCGCACTACCGTGCGCGCGGCGTGATCGAGAGCGTGACCGCGGCCAGCGGCCTGACCGTCGAAGTGCCGGGCATCATGCCCAAGCTTTCGGCCAGCCCAGGCGCCATCCACGATCGTGCGCCGACGCTGGGCGAACACACGGACAGCGTGCTGGAGGCGGCCGGCTTCGACGCTGCCACCATCGCTGACCTGCGCGCACGCGGGGTCGTGGCATGAGCGCGCCATCCATGCTGCGCGGCCCGGCCCGCATCGAGATCAACGAAGTCGCGCCGCGTGATGGCTTGCAGATCGAGCCGGCCGTGGTGCCGACTGATGCCAAGGTCGCCTTCCTCGACGCCTTGTCCGCCTGTGGCTTCGCACGCATCGAAGCCACGTCATTCACCTCGGCCAAGGCCATCCCCGCATTGGCCGATGCCGAGGCGGTCATGCACCGCATGCAGCGCGGCGCGGGCGTGCGCTACACCGCGCTGGTGCCGAACCTGCGCGGCCTGGAGCGCGCGTTGTCGTGCCGGCCCGATGAGCTCAACCTGGTGATGTCGGCCAGCGAGACGCATAACCGCGCCAACCTGCGCATGACGCGCGCCCAGTCGCAAGCGCAGTTGCTGGCAATGATCGAGGCGGCTAACGCGGCAGGTGTGCCGGTCAATGTTTCGTTGTCCACCGTGTTCGGCTGCCCCTTCGAGGGCGAGGTCGATGCGGATGCCGTGATGGCGCTGGCCGAGTCCTTCGCCCATGCTGGCGCGGCGGGCATCACGCTGTGCGACACCACCGGCATGGCGTATCCCACGCAGGTGGCTGCGCTGTGCGAGCGTTTCAGGCGAAGCCTGCCGCAGGCGGGCCTCACCATTCACCTGCATAACACCCGCGGCATGGGCCTGGCCAACGCGCTGGCCGCCTGGCAGGCGGGCGTGACCCGCTTCGACGCCGCCGCCGGCGGTCTCGGTGGTTGCCCCTTTGCGCCCGGCGCCAGCGGCAACGTCAGCACCGAAGAGCTGGTGCATATGTTCGATGCCATGGGCGTGGACACCGGCGTGGACCTGGCGCGCCTGCTCGACGTGGTGGCTGGCTTGCCCGCGCTGGTCCAGCGTGACACCGCCAGCCAGTTGCTGCGCGCGGGCACGCGCCTGCGCACGCACCAGCCGCCGGCCTGGCTGGCCGAGCATTTCGCCGGGCAGGGCTGACACCGGGGCTGACACCGGGCCCGCCGCAAGAATCCCGAAGGACGGGTGCGCACCGCACGGCGAGGGCCGGCGGGCGCTGAACAGAAAAGCAAGATCAACAAGCACCAAGCAGGAGACACTTCATGCCTCGCAATCCGGCATCTGCCATCGCACGTCCCCAATCTTCCCTGTGCGCGTCCGGCGCGCGCCGCAGGACGCTCGCCGCTGCCGTGACGCTGGCTGCCGCCGGCCTGGCCAGCACCGCCGCATGGGCGCAGGACGGCTCCTATCCGACGCGCCCGGTCACGCTGGTGGTGTCCGCCGCTGCCGGCGGCACGACCGACCTGGCCGCGCGCATGATCTCCGAGCCCCTGTCCAAGGCCCTCGGCCAGCCGGTGGTCGTGGACAACCGCCCCGGTGGCTCGGGCGGCATTGCCGCGCAGACGGTGGCGCGCGCCAAGCCGGATGGCTACACCCTGATGGTGCAGTACTCGGGCTACCAGGTCATCTCGCCGCTGCTGATGAAGAACGCGTGGGACCCTGTGAAGGATTTCTCCCCGGTCGCCAACATCCTGTCGGCGCCGCAAGTACTGGTGGTGCGCCCGAGCTTGCCGGTGAAGACGCTCAAGGAACTGGTGGCCTATGCCAAGGCCAACCCCAACAAGCTCAACTACGCCTCGTCGGGCAATGGCTCGCTGCAGCATGTTTCCACTGAGTTGCTGAACCAGATGGCCGGCATCCAGATCACCCATGTCCCATACAAAGGCACCGGCCCGGCCATGACCGACCTGTTGGGCGGTTCGGTGGATCTCACCATCACCACGCCGCCACCCCTGATGGGGCATATCGCGGGCGGCAAGCTGCGAGCGCTGGTGGTCACCAGCAAGCAGCGCCTGCCCAGCCTGAAGGACGTGCCCTCCGCGCCGGAAGCGGGCTACCCCGATCTGGACGTGTCGTCCTGGTTCGCCATGTACGCGCCGGCCGGCACGCCCAAGCCGGTCATCGACAAGCTCGCCGGCGAGATCGAGCGCATCATGCAGACCGAGGCCTTCCGCAAGAAGGCCGAGGAGCTCGGCGCCGAGGCGAAGTTCATGGGCCCGCAGCAACTCGCGACCTATCAGCGCAACGAGCTGGTCCGCTGGGCCAAGGTCATCAAGGCGGCCGATATCCACGCGGAATGATGCCTGCGCCCGGGGGCGGCAGTAAGCCGGCCGAAAGGCTCACCCTGTATCTTCGATGCCCACACGCTGGCGCGGATGCCGGCGTGGCATAGGTGTTGATCCCGATGCGGCCCTTTGCGGCGTCGGCTAGCATCGCAACTTGCCGCTACGCGGCACTACGCAAACCATGGCACATGCGGCATGCATCAGCGCGAGAGCTGCGGTTGACGGGTAATCAGGTAGGAGAGAGAAATGTATAACAAGAAATTCTGGAAGCAGGCGCTGCTCGCGCTGGCGCTGTTCCTTGCGGGCTGGTTCACCTTTGGCGGCTACGCCCAGGCCCAGGGCAAGCCCGAGAAGACCAAGGTCACCATCGCCGTGGGCGGCAAGAACCTGTTCTACTACCTGCCGCTGACCATTGCCGAGCGCCTCGGCTACTTCAAGGACGAAGGGCTCGACGTCGAGATCGTCGACTTCGCCGGCGGTGCCAAGGCGCTGCAGGCCGTGGTGGGCGGCAGTGCCGATGTGGTTTCCGGCGCCTACGAGCACACTATCAACCTGCAGGCCAAGGGCCAGCAGTACCAGGAATTCGTACTGCAGGGCCGCGCCCCGCAGATCGTGCTGGTGGTCTCCAACAAGACCATGCCCAACTTCAAGTCCGTGGCCGACCTCAAGGGCAAGAAGATCGGCGTGACCGCGCCGGGCTCCTCCACCAACATGATGGCCAACTTCGTGCTGGCAAAAGCCGGCCTGAAGGCATCGGACGTCTCCTTCATCGGTGTCGGCGCCAGCGCTGGCGCGGTGGCGGCCATGCGCTCCGGCCAGATCGACGCGATGGCCAACCTCGATCCGGTGGTGTCGATGCTGACCCAGAAGAACGAAGTGCACATCGCCTCTGACACCCGCACGCTGAAGGACACCCAGGCTGTCTTCGGCGGCAATATGCCGTCGGGTTGCCTGTACGCGTCCACCGCCTTTATCCAGCAGAACCCGAACACCACGCAGGCCATGACCAATGCCATGGTGCGCGCGCTCAAGTGGCTGCAGAAGGCTGGCCCGTCGGACATCGTCAAGACCGTGCCGGAAAGTTACCTGCTGGGCGACCGCGCGCTGTACCTGTCCGCCTGGGAGAAGGTCAAGGAAGCCATCTCGCCGGACGGCACCATGCCGGCCGACGGTCCCAAGACCGCGCTCAACACGCTGCAACAGTTCGACCCGGACCTGAAGGGCAAGACGATCAAGCTGGAAAACACCTTCACCAACACCTTCGTGCAGAAGGCGAACGCCAAGTACAAGTAAGGCATCGCCTGCGCCCTGGGTGCCGGCGGCCCGCTGCGTGCAGCGGGCCTTTGCATTGGCGCTTGCCGACGCCATCCATGGTATCCGGCGCGCCGTCCTGAACCCGCTTTTCACGTCATTACTATCGCGCGGAGCCGCGGTGCCTGCATCCATCGCACCTGTTGCGTCACTCAGCACCGTATCCGCCAAGAGCCTGCCATGAGCACTCCCGCACTATCCCTCGACAACGTCACCTGCACCTTCGTCTCCCGCGACGATCGCAGCCAGCGCTATACCGCCGTCAAGGAGACCACCCTGGACATCCAGCCCGGCGAGTTCGTCTCCGTGGTGGGGCCGACCGGCTGCGGCAAGTCCACCTTGCTGAATGTGGGGGCCGGCTTGCTGCAGCCTTCGATCGGCGAGGTACGGGTGTTCGGCGAGCCGCTGCGCGGCATCAATACCCGCGCCGGCTACATGTTCCAGGCCGAGGCCCTGATGCCGTGGCGCAGCGCGCTCGACAACGTCATTGCCGGGCTTGAATTCCGCGGCATGGCGCGTGCCGAAGCGCAGCAGGAGGGCGAGGCCTGGCTGCGCCGCGTCGGCCTGGGCGGGTTTGGCGACCGCTACCCGCACCAGCTCTCCGGCGGCATGCGCAAGCGCGTGAGCCTGGCCCAGACGCTGATACTGGATCCGGACATCATCCTGATGGACGAGCCATTCTCCGCGCTCGACATCCAGACCCGCCAGCTGATGGAAAACGAGGTGCTGGAGTTGTGGGCGGCCAAGCGCAAGGCAGTGCTGTTCATCACCCACGATCTTGACGAGGCGATCGCCATGAGCGATCGCGTGGTGGTGCTGTCGGCAGGTCCCGGCACGCACCCGATCGGCGAGTTTGCCATCGACCTGCCGCGTCCGCGCGACGTGGCCGAGATCCGCAACCATCCTCGCTTCATCGAGCTGCACGCGGCCATCTGGGACGTGCTGCGCGAGGAAGTCCTCAAGGGCTACGCGCAGCAGCGCAAGGTGGCCTGAGACGGCCTGGCGCACATCGTTCCCATTCAATCCGGTCTGATTTCAATTCGAGCTTCGATTCCCATGGCTTTCCGTCCCGACTCCAAGGGCATGCTGCGATTCTGGCAGCTGCTCGTCCTCGTTGTGATCCTCGGCGCCTGGCATGCCGCCACGCGCTCGCAGCAGGTTGCCTTCTTCTTCGGTGAGCCGCTGATGGTGGCCCAGCGCATCTGGAACTGGTTCGTGGTCGAACGCGACATCTACGTCCACCTCGGCGTGACCCTGATCGAGACGCTGCTGGCCTTTGGCATCGGCACGGCCGCGGGCCTCGGCGTTGGCCTGTGGCTGGCGCTTAGCCCGCTCACCTCGGCCATCCTCGACCCCTATATCAAGGCGATGAACTCGATGCCGCGCGTGATCCTGGCGCCGATCTTCGCCGTCTGGTTTGGCCTGGGCATCTGGTCCAAGGTGGCGCTGGCGGTGACGCTGGTGTTCTTCATCGTGTTCTTCAACGTCTACCAGGGCGTCAAGGAAGTCAGCCCCGTGGTGCTGGCCAATGTGCGCATGCTGGGCGCGAACCGCAAGCAGCTGCTGCGCCATGTCTACCTGCCGAGCGCGACCAGCTGGGTGTTTTCCTCGTTGCATACGTCAGTCGGCCTGGCCTTCGTGGGCGCGGTGGTGGGCGAGTACCTGGGCTCGGCGCGCGGCGTCGGCTACCTGATCCTGCAGGCCGAGGGCACCTTCGACATCAACACCGTGTTTGCGGGCATCGTGGTGCTGACCGCGGCGGCGCTGATGCTGGATACGCTGGTCGGCAGCGTGGAGAAGCGGCTGATGAAGTGGCAGCCCAAGAGCGGTGAGACCGAGCGGCTGTAGGCCCGCTGTTGGGCTGGCGCCCGGGCGATGGCGAGAGTGAGTCGGGACGTGGTGAAGTTGGCTGAAATTATTGTTTTGCAATAATAATTATTTGTGAAACAATCATTTCCACATAGAATCACGACTTGCTTATCGTCACCGGAGTCGCCATGCATCTCCCTGCTTCCTTGCGCATCGTCCGTGTCAGCCAGCGCCTGGCGGCGCTGAGCCTGCTGGTGGTGGTGGTCATGCTGTTGCTCAACGCCGCTAGTTGGCTGATGCCGGTGGTGGCGCGCCTGGGTGGCCTTCGCTTTGGCCTGAGCGCACGGATCGTGTCGCGGCTTGCGCCGGACCTGGTGGCGCTTGGCGAATGGCAGCGGCTAGGCGCCGCGTTGCTGTCGAGTGTTCCGCTGCTGGCGTTGGCCCTTGCGTTGCTTAACTTGCGCGCGCTGTTTCAGCGCTATGCGCGCGGCGAGTATTTCTCGGCGGCCGCGGCCGATCACTTCGGCAATGTCGGTCGGGCCGTGCTGGCCTGGGTCGTGCTGGATTTTCTGTGCGAGCCACTGCTTAGCGTGTGGGTGACCATGGGCACGCCGCAGGGGCACCGGGTGATGTTCAGCGTGGGCACGGGAACCGTGGTCGCCTTGTTCCTGGCTGCCTGCATTACCGTGATCGCGCATATCCTGCGCCAAGCCAGCGACCTGGAGCAGGAACACCGCCAGTTCGTCTAAGCCAGCGTGATGCGCAAAGCTGACCGCGGCGCGTACGCCACGCGCCGCCGGCAGTGGTCGATCGTGGTGGCGCTGGTGCTGGTGGCGCATGGGCTCGTGCTGGTTCCGGTGCCCTGGCCGGCACGGCAGGCCTCGCTCTCGTTGCCCCGGCCGGGCGAGCGGGACCAGCGGGCCATGCAGTGGGTGGCTGCGCTGCCGCAGGCCAGGTTGCCCGCGCCCGCGCCCGCGCCCGCTGCCACCGCCAAGCCTGCTGCATCCTCCCGCAAGCCGCAGGCGTTGCCTGCGCCTCGGCCTGAGCGCGCGTCCGCCGTTGCGAATCGCGCCGCGCCGGCGGGACAACCCGGCCGCGAGCCAGTCGCGGCGATGGCTTTGCCGCCCGGGGCGGGCACACCTTTGCGCAGTTCGAGCGCGGCCAGCGTGCCCATGCTGCCGCTGGCACCGACGCGCTCCGCAGATCCGTCATCTGCCACTGGCGTTGCGCGGGACAATATCGCCCGCAGTCGTCAGCGGGGCGAGGCCGTTTTCGAGCGCGCCGCCTCTGACGCGGTGGCCTCGCCTGCGCAGCGGCTTGCCGCGGGCATGGCAGCGGCCGCGCAGGGCGAAGCCCTTGTTGAGTCGCAGGTGGGCACGAATCGCACCGTGCGTGTGCGCGGCGCTGCAGGGACTTACTGCTTGCGCATGAAGGATCCAAGCCTGAAGGTCGATCCGTTTCGGCAGGAGCTGGCGCTGCCGGCCAATTGCCCGCCTTAGAGGCCATTCAAGAAGATTCTGGCGTCGTTGCGCGGCCTTGGTCGATCCACTTCCCGGCCCCGGCGCCTGCCACCGCAGGCACCGCGAAGTGCACGCTGACGGTCAGGCCGCCACCGGGGGTTTCCTCAAGCGCCACCGTGGCGCCATGGGCGCGCGCGATCTGGCGCACGATCGGCAGGCCCAGGCCGCTGCCATCCTGCGCCGGGGTGGATTCGCCGCGATAGAAGCGCTGGAATACCTTGTCGCGTTCGTCGTCGGGAACGCCCGGGCCGCTATCCACCACTTGCAACAGCGGCTGGTTCTCCGGACCCGCCACGCGGACCGTCACCTGCGCGCCGGGGCCGGCATAGCGGATCGCGTTATCCACGAGGTTGCCGGCCAATTCCTGCAGTAGTTCCGCTTGCCCCAAGACTTGCACCGGCGCATCGGCTTCGAAGCCCAGGTCGACCTGGCCGGCCCGTGCCACCGGTGCCCATTCGAGGGCCACGTCCCTGGCCAGCGTATCCAGGCGCAAGGGCAGCAATGCCGGCGCGTAGCCACTGTCCGGTTCCAGGCGCGACAGCGAAAGCAGTTGCTGCACGCCCTTGGCGGCGTGGCGCACGGTATCGTGCAGTGGCCGCAGGTGGCGAAGGATGCGGTCGCCATCGCGCTCGCGCAGCGCCAGTTCTGACTGCGCCTGCATGATGGCCAGCGGGGTCTTCAGCTGGTGGGCGGCATCGGCAAAGAAGCGCTTGCGCGCCAGCAACATGCGGTGCAGGCGCGCGACGTACTGGTTGATCGCCTCGACCAGGGGCTTCATTTCGGCGGGCAGGTCTTTTTGCTCCAGCGGTGCCAGGTCGTCGGCGCCACGTTCGGCTACCGTGGCGCTGAGCCGGTGCAGCGGCCGCAGGCCGCGCCGCACGCCGAACCACACGATGCCCAGCGCCAGCGTGACCAGTACCAATTCCTGTTGCAGCGAGCCGGCCAGGATTTCGTGCGCCAGCGACTGGCGCGGCTCGATGGTCTCGCCGACCAGCACCCAGACCAGCCGCGCCTGCCCCGACGGCATGTCGCGCACCGGCAGCGGCTGCGCTGCCATGCGCACCGGCTCGCCGCGGAAAACGGCGTCGTAGAAGACGGTCTTGTAGAGCGGCTGCTTTGGCGTGGCCGGCATCGGCAGGTCGTCGTAGCCGGTCAGCGTGGCGCCGTGCTCGTCGCGAATCACGTAGTAGATCCGGCTGCCGGCCTCGGACTCGAAGATCTCCAGCGCCAGGTAAGGCACGTCGATGGCGAAGCGGCCCTCATGCAGGCGGATGCCTTCGCGCATCGATTTGAGCGAGGCTTCCAGCGTGCGGTCGAACGCCACGTGGGCCGCGTCCATCGCACGGTGGTAGGTCATCCATGCGTCCATTGCCAACAGGGCCAGCAACGGCAGCAGCAGCCAGAGCGACAGCTGCAGGCGCAGGCTCGGGACTCTCATCGGGCCGCCGGCGTGGCCATGTTCGCTTGTGCGCAGGCATCAAGCAGGTAGCCCAGCCCGCGCAGGGTCACGATGGCCACGCCGCTGCCTTCGAGCTTCTTGCGCAGGCGGTGCACGTAGATTTCGATGGCGTCCGGGTTGACCGATTCGTCGATGCCGAAAATCTTCTCCGACATGGCTTCCTTGTTGACAGCGCGCCCGTCGCGCAGCATCAGCACCTCGAGCACGGCGCGCTCCCGCCGGGTCAGCGCCAGGGGCTCGCCGCCGAGCACGAACGCGCGGCTGATGCCGTCATAGCGCAGCGTGCCGCATTGCAGTTGCGTGCTCTCGTGACCAAAGCTGCGACGTATCAGCGCACGCGCCCGGGCCTCCAGCTCAGACAGGTCGAACGGCTTGGACAGGTAGTCGTCCGCACCCAGGTTGAGCCCCTTCACACGGTCCTCGACCGAGCCGTGCGCGGTCAGGATCAGCACGGGCATGGCATTGCGCCGTTGCCGCAGGCGCCGCAGCACCTCCAGGCCATCGAGCTTGGGCAAGCCCAGGTCGAGGATGACCAGCGCGTAGTCCTGGGTCGAGAGCAGGTGATCGGCCGCGCGGCCATCGTGCATGCAGTCCACGGTGAAGCCCGCCTGGCTGAGCGCCTCGACCAGGGCATTCGCCAGCATCACATTGTCTTCAACGAGCAGGATTCGCATTCTCTTGGCGGGGCAGGGTGCCCGGTTGAAATCGGTAAAAGCAGGGGATGGCCGCGAACTCGGGCCGCGCTGAGAGATACAGGTATCGCGCCCGACTTTGAAGCTAGGGAAACTCCCAACCCCGAACGCCGGCGCGGCGATGAAATCCGTCGAATTTCGAAAGCGAACTGAAAGTGCGCCTGCCATACCATGCGTGCCATCCCGGGGGCCTGCCCGGACATCACCACAACAATCACAAGTCACAAATCACAAGAGGAGACAGCATGAAGCTGAAATCGATCGCGCTGGCAGCAGTCGGCATGAGCCTGGCCGGTGGCGCTGCGGCGCAATCCAGCGTGACCCTGTACGGCATCATGGATGCCGGCATTGAATATGCCAGCCATGCCGGCCCGAATGGTTCAGTGGTCAAGATGACCTCGGGCGGAAAGAACACGTCGCGCTGGGGCATGCGCGGCAGCGAGGACCTTGGCGGTGGGCTCAAGGCACTGTTCCAGCTGGAGAGCGGCATTGCCATCGATACAGGCCGGCTGGATTCCGATGGCACGCTGTTCGATCGGCGCGCCATTGTTGGCTTGTCCAGCAAGTACGGCCAAGTGGTGCTGGGCCGCACCTTCACCACTACCTACGATTTCATGTTGCCGTTCGACCCGATGGGCTACGCGCCGAATTATTCGTGGGCGACCTCGGCGACCGCTACCGGCGACCGCAAGGATGGCTTGTTCTCGCGCGCGTCCAACGCGATCCGCTACGACGGCACGTTTGGTGGCGTGAAGCTGGGCGCCACGGTGGCACTGGGCGAAGTGGCCGGCAGCTTCAAGAGCTCGTCCAAGTACGATCTCGGCGTGGGCTACAGTGCGGGCGGCTTCGCCGCGGCCGCCACCTGGGACCGCCAGAACGGCGCAGGCACCAGCACCACGCCCGCCGATGTCACGGACTACATTCAGGGCATCCACGCTGGCGCCAGCTATGACTTCGGCGACCTGAAGCTCTACGCGGGTTACCGCAACTACAAGCGGACCTTCACCACGGCAGCCGCGTCTCACCGCAGCGATATGTACTGGGGCGGCGCGTCGTATGACTTCACGCCGGCGTTCACGTTGTATGGCGCGGTCTACAAGCAGAATATCAAGGGCGGCAGCGATGCCGATCCGATCCTGTTCTCGATGCGCGCGCAGTATGCGCTGTCCAAGCGCACCACGGCTTACCTGTCGGGCGGCTATGCCAAGGCGCGCAACGGGCAGAACGTGAGCTTGTCCCGGGACTTCATCGGTTATGCAAACAACCAGGTGGGGGTGACCGCCGGCTTGCAGCATCGCTTCTGATGCGCGCAGTGATGGCTGCGTGAAGCGCCGCAGCGCAAGAAAAAAAGGCGCCTGGTGCTACGGCACCAGGCGCTTTTTTACTCTTGCACGGCGCCAGAGGCGCGCCAAGTCAGGGCACGATGACGATCTTGCCGGTGACCTTGCGGGCTTCCATGTCTTTCAGGGCTTGCGGCGCCTGCTCCAGCGCATAGCGCGCGGAGATGTGCGGGCGGATCTTGCCTTCCTTCATCCAGCCCAGCATCTGCGCCATGTTGGCTTGATTGGCCTTGGGCTCGCGCCGCGCAAAGTCACCCCAGAACACGCCCACCAGCGAGGCGCCCTTGAGCAGCGCCAGGTTCAGCGGGAGCTTGGGGATTTCGCCATTGGCAAAGCCCACCACCAGGTAGCGGCCGCGCCAGCCGATCGAGCGGAACGCCGGCTCGGCGTAGATGCCGCCCACCGGGTCATAGATGACGTCGGGGCCGCGGCCATCGGTCAGCGCCTTCACGCGTTCGCGCAGGTCTTCGGTGCTGTAGTTGATCAGCGCATCGGCGCCATGGTCCTTGCAGACCGCGAGCTTTTCGTCGGTGGAGGCGGCTGCGATCACGCGCGCACCGATGGCCTTGCCGATTTCGATGGCGGCCAGGCCCACGCCGCCGGCAGCGCCGAGCACCAGCATGGTCTGGCCGGCTTTCAGTTCACCGCGGTCGATCACCGCGTGGTGCGAGGTGCCGTAGGTGAGGGTGAATGCCGCTGCGGTCTCGAAGTCGATGCCCGGCGGCATCGGCACCACGGCGGCGGCGGGGGCCTTGGCCTGCGAGGCGAAGGCGCCGTTGCCCAGGTAGGCGATCACATTGTCGCCGGGTTTGACGTGCGTCACGCCTTCGCCCACCGCGTTGACCACGCCGGCCAGTTCCGAGCCGGGCGAGAAGGGCAGTTGCGGCTTGGCCTGGTATTTGTTCTGGATGATGAGGACGTCGGGGAAATTCACGCCAGCCGCCTTCACATCGATGACGACTTCGCCCGCGCCGGGCACCAGGTCAGGCAGGGTTTCGAGCACCAGCGAATCAGGCGGGCCCCAGGCTTTGCAAAGTACGGCTTTCATCATGTCTCCGGTGATATGTTCGATGCCCGGCAGAAGATGGCGCAAAAGGGTGCGTGCGCGGTGCACGCGTGGTCCATGCCAGTTGCGCCAGGCAGGCCCGGGCAAGTGTAGCGCAAAATAGCACGATCGTTCTGTTACAAGCTGGCGAGCCGCCGCCGGGTACTGGTTTTGCGGCAGGATTTGCGCTGCGGACAGGCCGCTTGCGGCAGCCTTGTCAGGTACAATCCCGGCCATGCATATCCTCCTCGCAAACGATGACGGTTACCTGGCGCCGGGGCTAGCCGCGCTACATGCCGCGCTGGCGCCGCTGGCGCGCATCACGGTGATTGCACCTGAGCAAAACCATAGCGGTGCTTCCAACTCGCTGACCTTGCAGCGGCCACTGTCCATCTATGAAGCCCGGGAGGGCGTGCAGAAAGGGTTCCGCTTCGTCAACGGCACGCCCACCGATTGCGTGCATATCGCGCTGACCGGCCTGCTAGACGAGAAACCCGACCTGGTGGTGTCCGGCATCAACCAGGGCCAGAACATGGGCGAGGACGTACTGTATTCCGGCACCGTCGCCGCCGCCATCGAGGGCTTCCTGCTCGGCATTCCCTCGATCGCCTTTTCGCAGGTGGACAAGGGCTGGACCCATCTTGACGCCGCCGCGCGCGTGGCACGCGACATTGTCGAGCGCTATATCGCCAGGCCCTCGGCCGAGCCGTTCCTGCTCAACGTCAATATTCCCAGCCTGCCGTCTGAACATATCAAAGGCTACCGCGCCACCCGGCTCGGCAAGCGCCATCCGTCCCAGCCGGTGATCACGCAGGTCAACCCGCGCGGCGATACCAACTATTGGATCGGCCCCGCCGGCGATGCGCGCGATGCGAGCGAGGGCACGGATTTCCATGCCACCGGCGAAGGCTTCGTGTCGCTGACCCCTTTGCAGCTGGACCTGACTCATCGCGGGCAGCTCGAGCAGATCAACCAGTGGCTGGCATAAGCTCTTGCCCGCGTAGTAGCCGGCCGTCATGAGTTCCGTCCCGCGTCGTCCAAAATTTCCCCTGTCGCTGGACGCGGTGGTCGAGCGCAAGCCCGCGCCGGCGCGTACCGCTGGCATGCCTGCGGTGGGCGGCGCGCGCGGCGCGGCGATGGCCGCCAAATCGCGCGCGGCCAAGGCGCCTGCTGCGCCCACCCCGGGAGCGAGCGCCGTGCAGGCGCGCGCCAGTGCCGCCACGGCGGGCGGCGGCGGCATGGCCTCGGAACGCGCGCGTGGCGCGCTGGCGGCGCGGCTGCGCGCGGCCGGCATCCGCGACGACCGCGTGCTCGACGCGATTGCCACCATCCCGCGCCACCTGTTTGTCGAGCCAGGCCTGTCGTCGCAGGCGTATGAAGATGCGGCGTTGCCAATCGGCCACCAGCAGACCATCTCCAAGCCGTCGGTGGTGGCTCGCATGATCGAGCTGCTGCGCGATGGCCTCGGCGCGGATGAGCCGCTGGAGCGTGTGCTGGAAATCGGTACCGGCTGCGGCTATCAGGCGGCCGTGCTGAGCCTGGTGGCGCGGGAAGTGTTCTCCATCGAGCGGATTCGTCCGCTGCACGAACAAGCCAAGGCGAACTTGCGGCCGCTGCGGGTGCCAAACCTGCGCCTGCATTATGGCGATGGCATGTTGGGTTTACCCCAGGCGGCGCCGTTTTCGTCGATTATCCTGGCGGCGGCCGGCATGGAGGTGCCTCAGGCGTTGCTGGAGCAGCTTGCCATTGGCGGGCGGCTGATCGCGCCCGTGGCGGTGCCTCCCTCCGCCGGCGGGCCCGGGCAGACCGTCACACAGCAATTATTGTTGATCGAGCGGCGTAACCGGCATCGATTTCACCGGACCGCGCTTGAAGCCGTTTTCTTTGTGCCATTAAAATCGGGCACTATCTGAGTCGAACTATGCACAATATCGTGAATACGGAACGTTTCGCCCGCGCCGGGCAGCTCGCTACCGCCTCCCTGCTGCTGGCCCTGCTGGCCGCCTGCGCCTCCTCGCCCATGCCGGCGCCCGTGGTGGACCGAACCTCCGGAGCCGGCGTCGCCGGCGTCGTCCCGCTGGAACCCGCGCCGCCGGGATACTATCGCGTCAAGCGAGGCGATACGCTTTATCGAATCGCGCTCGAGAACGGCCAGTCCTATCGCGATGTCGCGGCCTGGAATTCGCTGGCCAACGCCAACCAGATCGAAGTGGGTCAATTGTTGCGCGTGGCGCCTCCTGGCGCCGACGTCAACGCGGGCACCGGCGTAGCCACCATGCCGGTGACGCCGGGCGGCGTGCAGGGCCAGCCGATCGACCAGGCGCGGCCTGTGCCCACGCCGGTTCCTCCGGCAGCCACAGCTGGCGGGGCTTCCACGCCCGTGGCGGCGGCCTCCGCGCCCGCCGCCGATGGCTCGATCAAGCTGGCTTGGCCGGTCACCGGCCAGTTGATCGGTCGTTTCGACGAAAAAGGCAACAAGGGCATCGATATTGCCGGCAAAAAGGGCGATCCGGTGCAAGCAGCCGACGATGGCCGCGTGATTCACGTTGGCCCCTTGCGCGGCTACGGGAATCTTGTCATCATCAAACACAACGATACATATCTCACTGCGTACGGCCACAACGACAAGGTGCTGGTGACGGAGCAGGCAACGGTCCGCAAGGGACAAAAGATTGCAGAGATGGGTAACAGTGACACCGATCGTGTGAAGCTGCATTTCGAGGTACGCAAGAACGGGAAACCAGTCGATCCGATGCGGTATCTGCCGCCACAGTGAGGGTTCATGCCACGCCAGAAAACTGTCTCCACCGGAAGCACCAGCCGCGCTCGGCGTCCCAAGCAGCCGGAGTTGCAGCAGTCCACTGGCGTGGCGCAAGCCGATGCCGATGCAGATTCCGAGGCCTACGGCCAGGATCCGGCCGCCGACCTGGTGCCGCTCACCGATGAGCCCATCACCACGGGTACGGCAGTAGGCCTGCGCGAGGCCGACCTGATGGTCGAGGAAGTCGAGCGCCAGGCCCGCGACGAGGACGAAGAAGAGTCCGAGGACGAAGAAGAGGGCGAGGCCGCAGCCGAGCCGGCCGCGCCCGATCACGACGACTTCCGCACCGTGCTGCACACCGAACTGGCAGCCGACACCGTCCAGCATTACCTGAATCGCATCAGCATCAAGCCGCTGCTGTCCGCGCCGGAGGAGCTGCATTTTTCCACCCTGGCCAAGGGCGGCGATTTCTCGGCGCGGCAGGTCATGATCGAGCGCAACCTGCGCCTGGTGGTCAGCATCGCCAAGGGCTACCTCAATCGCGGCGTGCCGCTGCTGGACCTGATCGAGGAAGGCAATCTCGGCCTGATGCACGCCATCGAGAAATTCGACCCCTCCCGCGGATTCCGTTTCTCGACTTACGCCACATGGTGGATCCGCCAGAGCATCGAGCGCGCCATCATGAACCAGGCGCGCACCGTACGCCTGCCGGTGCACGTCATCCGCGAACTCAACCAGGTGCTGCGCGCCAAGCGCCATCTGGAGAAGGGCGGCACCGACGGCCGCGATGCCAGCCTGGAAGACATTGCCCACCTGCTGGGCAAGACCCCTGACGAAATACAAGACGTGCTCGCGCTCAACGAGCACACCACCTCGCTCGACACGCCATTCGATCTCGATCCCGGATCCAGCCTGCTTGATTTCCTATCGGACGAGCACAACGCCGCGCCCGACCAGGAAGTCGCCCACCGCGAGCTGGAAAACCTGATGAAACAATGGTTGGCGCGTTTGTCCGAAAAGCACCGCTACGTTGTCGAGCGCCGCTTCGGGCTTAATCACATCGAGCCGGCCACGCTGGAAGAACTTGCCGAGGAAATGGGGCTGACGCGCGAGCGTGTGCGCCAGATCCAGCAAGAGGCGCTGGTCAAGCTCAAACGCCATTTTGCTTCGCAAGGCGTGCGCAAGGACGCTGTTCTATGACACCTGTGCTGGTATTCGACATCGAGACGATTCCCGATGTCGATGGTTTGCGTCGTCTGCACGACCATCCCGATTCCATGACCGATGCCGAGGTCGCCGAACATGCTTTCGCGGCCCGCCGCGAGAAAAACGGCACCGATTTCCTGCCACACTACCTGCAGCGCATCGCGGCCATTTCCTGCGTGCTGCGCCGTAACCAGCGCGACGGCACACCGGTTTTCCACGTGGGCTCGCTTGGCACGCTGGAAGACGGCGAGGCGGTGCTGATCCAGAAGTTCTATGACCTGGTGGCGCGCTACTCGCCCCAGATGGTGTCGTGGAACGGCGGCGGCTTCGACCTGCCCGTGCTGCATTACCGCGGGCTGGTGCATGGCATCGTGGCGCCGCGCTACTGGGAAATGGGCGAAGGCAGCGAGTCCGACAGCCGCGAATTCAAGTGGAACAACTACATCAGTCGTTACCACATGCGGCACCTGGACCTGATGGACCTGCTGGCGATGTACCAGCCGCGTGCCAGTGCACCGCTGGACGATCTTGCCAAGCTGTGCGGCTTTCCCGGCAAGATGGGCATGGATGGCAGCAAGGTCTGGCAGGCTTATCAGGACGGCCAGTTGCCCGCGATCCGCGATTACTGCGAGACCGACGTCGTCAATACCTACCTGGTGTACTGCCGCTTCCAGTTGATGCGCGGCGGCCTGACGCCGAAGCAGTTCGATACCGAAATCGAATTCGTGCAGGAGTCGCTCGCCGAGTTGCCGGGCTCCCAGTGGATCCAGTACCTTCAGTCCTTCCGCATCAAGCCGGTGTATGCCGGCGGCGATGACGACGAAGAGCCGGAAATCTAAGCGTCTCTCCGTTGCAGGCCCTTATTCGTCCGCCAGCGACAGGTAGATCGGCTGGTGGTCGGATGCCCGCGTTTCGCCATCCACCTCGCAGCACAGCACGCGCGGCAACAGGTCCTCCGTCAGGAATGCGAAGTCACAGGCAAACGGCGCCTGCGGCCATTGCTCCCTGTCATATAAGGCGCAAGTTGGCGCGTGGGGCATGCCGGGGTGGGTATGCGTCCAGGCGTCGTGCCAGCCGATGATGCCGGTTTCGTGGCAACCGTCGTATGGCGCCAACATGCGCAGGTAAGCAATATCGTCCGGCGCGCCGTTGAAATCGCCGCACAGCACGGCGGAGGCGGGCCGTGCTTCGGGCGTGAACGGGCCGGGGCCGGTCTCGCGCAGGCCGGGTTGGCTGGCGTGCTCGCAGGCCTCGCGGTGCCAGGCACGCAGCGCGTCGGTCTGTGCAGCGCGCTGATGCGTCGAGTAATACTCCAGGTGGGTGCAGATCACGCGCAGGCGACGCTCTCCCGTCATTACCGTCGCTTCCAGCGCCACGCGTGGCATCGACGGGACGGTTGGATCGGTGGGCCAGGGCAGGGCGTGGCGAAATACTTCGCGCAAGGGCAGGCGGGTGGCAATGAGATTGCCGAACTGGCGTGGCGCGCCGTCTATGGTGAAGCGGTCCACCGCTGGCGCGTAGAGGATCCGGTAGCCGGGCAACAGCGCCGTCAGCTCGGCCACCTGGTCGGGCCCAGGCTCGCCTGCGAGGTCGGTGTAGCCGCGCGTCACCTCCTGCAGGCAGAGTACATCGGCGTCGGCGATCGCGCGCAGCGTCCTGACGGTGCGGGCCAGGTCGACGCGCCCGTCGGCGCCACGACCCCACTGGATGTTCCAGGAAATCAGTTCCATGTCGCCCCCTGCTCGGTTGCCGCGGTGCGCGGTGCCGGTGTTCTGTGCCGGGAGTGCCACGCGCGTGCTGCACCCATGTTGCGCCTATCTCGCGCGCTTGTCCCGGTCTTCATGCCGCCGGGCCTGCCGCAGGGCCGCCCGGCCGTGCGTCTGGACTACAATCGCGCTTTCACAAAACAATACGTCAGGTTCCCCAGGTGTCTCAAGCCGTGACTCTTTCGCAAGCCCATTCTGCGCCGGAAGGTGGCGCTTTCGCCTCCCCGGCCGTACCAGTACCGGTCAAGCCTGCGCCCGTGCAGCTGCCCGTCGTGCAGATCCACAGCCTCGACATGGAGGCGCGCGGCGTTGGCCGGCTGGTCAATGAGGACGGCAGCCCGGGCAAGGTGATTTTTGTCGAAGGTGCGCTGCCGGGCGAGACTGTCAGCTACAGCAGCTTCAAGCGCAAGGCCAGCTTCGAGCAGGCCAACCTGGGCATGATCAAGAAAGCCTCGCCGATGCGCGTGAAGCCGGGCTGCGAGTATTTTGGCGTTTGCGGCGGTTGTTCGATGCAACACCTGGACGCACGCGCGCAGGTGGCCATCAAGCAACGCGTGCTGGAAGACGATCTCTGGCACTTGTCGAAGCTGCACCCGGATGTGGTGTTCCGCCCGATCGCCGGCCCGGACTGGGGCTACCGCTACCGGGCGCGCCTGACGGTGCGCTACGTGGCAAAGAAAGGCGTGGCGCTGGTCGGCTTCCATGAGCGCAAGAGCAGCTATGTGGCCGATATGGCGAGCTGCAAGGTCTTGCCACCGCACGTATCGGACCTGCTGGTGCCGCTGCGGGAGTTGATCACGGGTTTGTCGATCCGCGACCGCCTGCCGCAGGTCGAACTGGCGGTGGGGCAGGATGTGACGGTGCTGGTGCTGCGCATCCTGATGCCGCTGACCGAGGCCGACGAGGCGTTGCTGCGCGCCTTCGCCGACCAGCACGGCGTGCAGTTCTGGCTTCAGCCCAAGGGCCCGGACACCGTGGTGCCGTTTTACCCGCTGGACCGCGAACTGGCCTACACGCTGCCGGAATTCAATATCCGCATGCCGTTCAAGCCGACCGACTTTACCCAGGTCAACCACCAGATCAACCGCGCGCTGATCGGCCGGGCGCTGCGCCTGTTGGACGCCCGGCCGGATGAGCGGCTGCTCGACCTGTTCTGCGGCATTGGCAATTTTACGTTGCCGCTGGCCACGCGCGGCCGCTCGGTGATGGGCATCGAAGGCAGCGAGGTCCTGACTACCCGGGCACTGGCCAATGCGGTCATCAACGGGTTGGACCACAAGACCGAATTCGCCTGCAGGAACCTCTTCGAGGTGGGTGCGGAAGACATCGCCGCGCTGGGCCGTTTCGACCGCTGGCTGATCGACCCACCGCGCGAAGGTGCGCTGGCGGTCAGCAAGGCGCTCGGTGAACTGGCCCAGGCTGGCAGCGACGTGCTGCCCAAGCGCATCGTCTACGTCTCGTGCAACCCGGCCACGCTGGCGCGCGACGCCGGCTTGCTGGTGCACGAGGCCGGCTACCGGCTTTCCGGTGCTGGCGTGGTCAACATGTTCCCGCACACCTCGCACGTGGAATCGATCGCGGTGTTCGACCGCGGCTGAAGAAGGCGGGCGTGGCGTTGCGGCCATGGCAAAGAAAAAGGCCAGCGCGGATGCGCTGGCCTTTTTAGTCGGGGGCAGGGCGGCCGGGCCGCCCTGCCTTAGTCGCGGTTGCCGCCGAAAATGCCCAGCAGCGCCAGCAGGTTGGCGAAGACGTTGTACACGTCCAGGTAGATTGCCAGCGTTGCCGTGATGTAGTTGGTCTCGCCTCCGTTCAGCACGCGCTGCACGTCAAAGAGGATGTAGGCGGAGAAGATGCCGATGGCGATCACCGAAACCGTGATCATCAGCGACGGCAGTTGCAGCCAGATATTGGCGACGCTGGCCAGGATCAGCAGGATCACGCCGACGAACAGGAATTTGCTCAGCCCGGAGAAATCGCGCTTGCTGACGGTAGCGATGGTGGCCATGGCGCCGAACACCGCCGCTGTGCCGCCAAAGGCATACATGATCAGCGCGGGGCCATTGGAGAACTGCAGCACCGACCCGATCAGGCGCGACAGCATCAGCCCCATGAAGAAGGTGAATGCCAGCAGCAGGACCACGCCCATGCTGCTGTTCTTGGTCTTCTCGATGGCATAGAAGAAGCCGAACGCGATGCCCAGGAACAGGATCATCGACAGGCCGGGGCTGCCTTTCATCAGGCTGAAGCCCGTGGTGACGCCGATCCACGCACCGATGACGGTGGGAATCATCGAAATCGCAAGCAACCAGTAGGTGTTGCGCATGACCCGATTGCGCACCACGACGTCGCTCGTCGCGGTGCCGCTGCCGAAACTGTATGTGTTCAGCTTGTTATCCATGGTGACTCCTGTCTCAAAACGGTGAGGCGCCGGGGTAACCCAGGCGGGCACAACGCCAATGTGGCATCGCAGTAACGGAATTGCAAGGGTTGGGGAACGTATCAGCCACATTCTTGCAAAATCCGCGCTGCCAGTGGTGATTTGATCGCAACCGGCCTCCTGCGTTCCCTGCACGTGGCGCGTCATTTAAAGTGATTTTTAAAGCACTTATTGGTGTGTGCCGTGCCTTGGTTGGCTCCCGGGAACCTGCGGCCATGGGCCTTCTCGAAACCATAACCGTCTCGTGCTAGAATTGCACGTTTACTTGAATTGTAACCCCTTCATTTTTTGGAGTTTTTATGGCGATCGAACGCACCCTGTCGATTATCAAGCCGGATGCCGTGGCAAAGAATGTCATCGGCCAGATTTACGCTCGTTTCGAGGCCGCAGGCCTGAAGATCGTGGCTGCCAAGATGGTTCACCTGTCGCGCGGTGAAGCCGAGCAATTCTACGCAGTGCACGCTGCCCGCCCGTTCTTCAAGGACCTGGTGGACTTCATGGTTTCCGGCCCGGTCATCATCCAGGCCCTGGAAGGCGAGAACGCCATCGCCAAGCATCGCGACCTGATGGGCGCAACCGACCCGAAGAAGGCTGAAGCCGGCACGATCCGCGCCGATTTCGCTGACAGCATCGACGCCAACGCCGTTCACGGCTCGGACGCAGCAGAAACCGCTGCCGTCGAGATTGCTTTCTTCTTCCCCGGCATGAACGTTTACAGCCGCTGATTGTCTGGTCTATTCCACAAGACTAGACTGCCATAGAAGTTGATACTGCCGTCATGAACACTCTCGTCAACCTGCTCGATCTGGATGCGGACGCGCTTACCGCCTATTGCGGCGAGCTCGGCGAGAAGCCGTTTCGTGCGCGGCAGTTGCAGCGCTGGATTCACCAGTTCGGCGCCAGCCGTTTCGATGCCATGTCGGATCTCGCCAAGTCGCTGCGCGAAAAGCTCGCCACGCGCGCCGAGATCCGCTCGCCTGCCGTCATCACCGACAACCTGTCGGCCGACGGCACGCGCAAGTGGTTGCTGGACGTTGGCGCCGGCGATGCGGTGGAGACGGTGTACATCCCTGAGGAGACGCGCGGCACGCTGTGCGTGTCTTCGCAGGCGGGGTGCGCCGTCAATTGCCGGTTCTGCTCGACCGGCAAGCAAGGCTTCTCGCGCAACCTGTCCACTGGCGAGATCATCGGCCAGCTGTGGATGGCCGAGTTTGCCATGCGTGCCCAACTGGGCCGTGGCGCCAAGGACGATCGCGTCATCTCCAACGTGGTGATGATGGGCATGGGCGAGCCGCTGCTCAACTATGACCAGGTTGTGCCGGCCATGCGCCTGATGCTGGACGACAATGCCTACGGGCTGTCGCGCCGGCGCGTGACGTTGTCGACCTCCGGCGTGGTGCCGATGATGGACCGGCTGGCCAAGGATTTGCCTGTGGCGCTGGCGGTATCGCTGCACGCGTCCAACGATCCGTTGCGCGACATGCTGGTGCCGCTCAACAAGAAGTACCCGCTCGCCGAGCTGATGGCGGCTTGCCGCCGCTACCTGGAATTCGCCCCGCGCGATTTCATCACCTTCGAATACTGCATGCTGGATGGCGTCAATGACGGTGTCGAGCATGCCCGGGAACTGCTGAAGCTTGTGGCCGACGTGCCCTGCAAGTTCAACCTGATCCCGTTCAACCCGTTCCCGGAGTCGGGCCTCAAGCGCTCGAACAACGAGCAGATCCGCCGCTTCGCCCAGGTCCTGATGGACGCCGGCATCGTCACCACCATCCGCAAGACGCGCGGCGACGATATCGACGCCGCCTGCGGCCAGCTCGCCGGCGAGGTCAAGGACCGTACCCGCCTGGCCCAGCGCGGCAAGTTCGGCAAGATCACGCCGATCGTGGCGGCGCCCGCGGCCGGCCAGCCGCAAGAGGCCCGGCCTGCATGACCCGTCTGATAGTTGCGGTCCTGATGGGGCTGGCGCTGCTGTCCGCGTGCCAGTTGCCACCGCCGGTCAAGCCCGAGTTGCAGACCGCATCCGACCAGACCGAGCTGAGCCGGCGTGCCACCATCCGTCTCCAGTTGGCTACCAGCTACCTTGAAGCCGGACAGTACACCGTCGCGCTGGACGAGGCCAAGCAGGCCATTGCCATCGACCCGACGCTGGTCGATGCGTACCATATCCGCGCGTTGGTCTACATGAACATGAACGAGCGCGTGCTGGCGGAAGAGAGCTTCCGTAGCGCGCTGGCCATGCGCGCCGATGACGGCGACGTGCTGAACAACTACGGCTGGTTCCTGTGCGTGAACGGGCGCTATGCCGAGGCCGTGCCTTACCTGGAGCGCGCGGTCAACGCGCCCTCGGCAAGCGGGCCAGGCAAGGCACTGACCAGCCTTGGCGCCTGCCAGCTGCGCAATGGCAACAGCGAGGCAGCCGAGAAGAGCTTGTTTGGCGCCTTGCGCTACGATCGCAACAACCCGGTAGCCAACAACAACCTGGCGCTGCTGTATTACCAGCGCGGGGACTACCAGCGTGCCCAGCAGTATGTCGGCCGCATCAACAGCAGCAATTTCGTCAGCGCGCAATCCCTCTGGCTGGGTGCGCGCATTGCCCGCCGTCAGGGTGATGTAGCGGCGCAGAATGCCCTGGTGGCACAGTTGCGCAGCCGTTTCCCCGATTCGCGTGAGTTGACCGCATACGAACAAGGAGCATGGGATGAGTGAGCACGAGCGCGCCGAAGGCCAGACTGCAGCGACGGGTCATGCGGGGGGTACCCCTGCGGATGCCGGGCGCGAGGTGGTGGCGCGCGAGATTGGCGAGCGCCTGGCGCAAGCGCGCAAGGATCAGCGTTTTTCGCTGGAAGATGTCAGTGCGCGGCTGAAGGTCGCCTCGCACAAACTGGCCGCCATCGAGCAGGGTGACGTCGCGGCGCTGCCCGACGTGACCTTTGCCAAGGGCGTGATGCGCGCCTACGCGCGCATGCTGCAGATCGACATCGACGCTTTGCTGGCGCGTTTCCACGCGCAGGCTGTGCCGGTGGTGGAAATCGGCATGCGCCGTGAAGGCGGCCTGAACGAGAGCTTCGACGACCGTAACCGCTTTGGCTCCGGCGGCTCCGGCGGCCGGTGGATCTGGCTGGCCCTGGTGGTCGCCGTGATCGGTGGCGGAGTGCTGTTCGGGCTGGACCATTTCAAGCAATGGATCGAGACGCGCAAGGAAACGCTCACGGCACCCCCGGCGGCGGAAGCCACGGTCCAAGGCGGCGAGCCCGGTACCGTCACGGCCGCACTGCCGTCGGTGATGGCCGCGTCCGATGCCCCCGCGCCGTCCGAGTCGCTGCCCGCCAGCGGCCCGGTGGCGGTGGCGCCAGCGCCTTCGGCAGCACCCGCACCTTCGGCAGCGCCGGCTCCGGCCGCGGTGGCCGCCGTCCCCGTGGTAGCTGCTTCAGCGGCAGTGCCTGCCCCCGCAGCGGCGGATGGTGCGGGCGAGTTGCGCATCCGTTTCGCATCGGATACCTGGTACGAGATCCGCGACCGTAGCGGCAAGGTCGTGCTTGGCGGTACTGCGCGCGCGGGCCAGGATCTCAGCGGTGGCGGTACGCCACCGTACAAAATCGTGATCGGCAACGTCAAGGGCGTCGAATCGCTGACGCGCAACGGCACGCCGGTCGACCTGCATGCGGCCAACCGCAATAACGTGGCGCGCCTGACGCTGCCCTGAACATCGTTTCTCCAGCCATGCGCAACGCCGCATTGCAAGGTGGTAATGCTATGAATCAACAGGCTTGTATGCCGGTGCTGCCCGGCCCGCTGCCCCGCCGCAAAACGCGCCAGGCGCGCGTGGTGTGGGGCGACAACGTGGTCACGATCGGTGGCGACGCTCCCGTGCGCGTGCAGTCGATGACGAACACCGACACGGTGGACGCCATCGGCACCGCGATCCAGGTCAAGGAACTGGCACGTGCTGGTTCCGAGATCGTGCGCATCACGGTCAACACGCCGGAAGCCGCGGCTGCGGTGCCCGCCCTGCGTGAGCAACTGGACCGCATGGGCGTGAACGTGCCGCTGGTGGGTGACTTCCACTACAACGGCCATACGCTGCTGCGCGATTATCCTGACTGCGCCCAGGCGTTGTCGAAGTACCGCATCAACCCCGGCAACGTGGGGCAGGGCGCCAAGCGCGACACGCAATTCGCGCAGATGATCGAAATGGCCTGCCGCTACGACAAGCCGGTGCGCATCGGCGTGAACTGGGGCAGCCTGGACCAATCGCTGCTGGCGCGCATCATGGACGAGAACGCCCTGCGCGCCGAGCCGTGGCCGGCGCAGAATGTGATGGTCGAGGCGCTGATCACCTCCGCGATCGAGTCGGCGAAGAAGGCCGAGGAAATCGGGCTTTCGGGTGATCAGATCATCCTGTCGTGCAAGGTCTCGCAGGTGCAGGAACTGATCGCCGTGTATCGCGAGCTGACCAAGCGCTGCGACTACGCATTGCACCTCGGGCTGACCGAGGCAGGCATGGGCAGCAAGGGTATCGTTGCCTCCACCGCCGCGCTGTCGGTGCTGCTGCAGGAAGGCATCGGCGACACCATCCGCATTTCGCTGACACCGGAACCCGGCGCTGCGCGCGAGAAGGAAGTCTACGTGGGGCAGGAGATCCTGCAGACCATGGGCCTGCGCAATTTCACCCCGATGGTGATTGCCTGCCCGGGCTGTGGCCGTACCACCAGCACCACTTTCCAGGAACTGGCGTCCAGCATCCAGAGCTACCTGCGCGAGCAGATGCCGACCTGGAAGACCGCCTACCCTGGCGTAGAGGAAATGGATGTGGCCGTGATGGGCTGCATCGTGAACGGGCCGGGCGAAAGCAAGCATGCCAATATCGGCATCTCGCTGCCGGGCTCGGGCGAATCGCCGGCGGCGCCCGTGTTTGTCGACGGCGTGAAGGTCAAGACGCTGCGCGGCGATCGCATCGCCGAGGAATTCCAGGCGATCGTGGACGATTATGTGCGCGCCCACTACGGCAACAAGGCCGGGAGCGCCGGCAATGAGGTGGCAGCCTGAGCCGTCGCGGCCAGGCGCTACAGGGAAAGACAAGACACAATGAACCAACCCGTGAATCCGGTGGCCGCCAGCGATGGCGCCAAGGCTGCCGACAGCAAGGCCGAGAGCAAGAGCAAGGCAGTGAAAGCACTGCAGGGCGTCAAGGGCATGAACGACATGCTGCCCGCCGACGCGCCGCTGTGGGAGCATTTCGAGAACGCCTCGCGCGCGATGCTGCGTGCCTACGGCTACCAGCAGGTCCGCACCCCCATCGTTGAGCACACGCAGCTGTTCGTGCGCGGCATCGGCGAGGTGACCGACATCGTCGAGAAGGAAATGTATTCCTTCACCGATGCGCTCAACGGCGAGCAACTGACGCTGCGCCCCGAAGGCACGGCGGCCGCGGTGCGGGCCACCATCGAGCACAACCTGCTGTACGACGGCCCGAAGCGCCTGTGGTACACCGGCCCGATGTTCCGCCACGAGCGTCCCCAGCGCGGGCGCTATCGCCAGTTCCACCAGCTCGGCGCCGAGGCCCTCGGCTTTGCCGGCCCGGATGTGGACGCCGAGATCATCATGATGTGCCAGCGCCTGTGGGATGACCTGGGCCTGGTCGGCGTGCGCCTCGAGCTCAATTCGCTGGGCCAGGCCGAAGAGCGCGCCGCGCACCGCGAAGAACTGATCAAATACCTGGAAGGCTTCCAGGACATTCTTGACGAAGACAGCAAGCGCCGCCTGTACACCAACCCGCTGCGCGTGCTGGATACCAAGAATCCCGCGCTGCAGGAAATGGCGAGCAACGCGCCCAAGCTGATCGATTTCCTGGGCGAGGAGTCGCTTGCCCACTTCGACGGCGTGCAGCGCCTGCTCAAGGCCAACAACATCCCGTTCAAGATCAATCCGCGCCTGGTGCGCGGGCTGGACTACTACAACCTGACGGTGTTCGAGTGGATCACCGACAAGCTCGGCGCGCAGGGTACCATCGCCGGCGGCGGGCGCTACGATCCGCTGATCGCGCAGATGGGCGGCAAGGCGGCACCGGCTTGTGGCTGGGCGATGGGCATCGAGCGCATCATCGAACTGCTGCGCGAGGAAAAGCTCGTGCCGCAGGCGGAAGGCGCCGATGTGTACCTCGTCCACCAGGGCGCAGCGGCTGGCGAGCAGGCCATGATCATCGCCGAGCGCCTGCGTGATGCCGGCCTTGACGTGCTGCTGCATGCCACGCCCGACGGCAGGAGCGGCAGCTTCAAGTCGCAGATGAAGCGCGCCGACGGTAGCGGTGCGGCCTATGCCGTTATCATTGGCGAGGATGAGGTGGCGGCGGGCACGGCACAGGTCAAGGACCTGCGCCAGGGCGCCCAGGCCGAAGGCGGTGGCGCGCAGGTGACGGTGGAGGCGGGAAAGCTGGTCGACCACATCATCGACGCCATGGTTGGCGCCAGCGAGTAAGCCTGCGGGTCAGCAGGCAGTATCGGAACCAGGGACTGCAAGAGCGCAGTCCTTCATACAAACAAACGCGGGTGGATCCCTCGACATGGCTTACGATCTAGAAGAACAGGAACAGCTTGAGAGCCTCAAGGCCTGGTGGCGCCAGTACGGCAATACCGTGACCTGGGCCTTGATCGCCGGCTTGCTGGCCTTCGCTGCCTGGAGTGGCTGGAACTACTGGCAACGCAAGCAGGCCGGAGAAGCGGCGCTGCTGTACGAGCAGGTGGCCAAGGCTGCCGAGAGCCGCGATGTCGAGCGGATCAAGCGCGCCGCCGGCGACCTCGAGGAAAAGTTCGGCAAGACCGCCTATGGCCCCATGACCGCGCTGGTATCGGCCAAGGTGCTGTACGATGCTGGCGACCTGGCTGGTACGAAGGCCCAGTTGCAATGGGCGATCGACCATGGCGATGGCGAGTATGCTCACCTGGCGCGCGTGCGCCTGGCTGGTGTGCTGCTTGACGAGAAGGCCTACGACCAGGGCCTGGCACTGCTCAAGGACGAGCCGCCGGCACCGTTCGTGGCGCTATATGCGGACCGCCGGGGCGATCTGCTGGCTGCCCAGGACAAGCGCCCGGAAGCCCGCTTGGCCTACCAGAAGGCGCTCGACAAGCTGAGCGCCAATGACGCTGCCATGCGCCAGATCATTCAGTTCAAGCTTGACGCGCTGGGCACCGCCTGAAGGCGGTTGGCCCGGCTCGCCGACAGGCCCGCGGGATTTGCATGCCACGCATGCCCCGCTTGCCCGCACCCTTGCGCCTCAACTTAAATCAGGATCGGAACCTCATGAAGTCATTGTTTTCCGGCACGGCCCAGAACCAGCAACACGGCAAATTTGTCCGCGGCCTGGTGGTGGCCGCCGCTTGTGCGGCCAGCGTCGCCAGCCTGGGCGGCTGCTCGCTGTTCAGCAAGGCTGACAAGCGCACGCCGGTCGAACTCAAGCCGATCACCCAGACGTTGTCGGTGCGCCAGGCCTGGAAGGCCAGCGTCGGCAAGAGCGGCCCGTACTCGCTGCAACCCTCTGTCTCCGGCGGCACCGTCTATGCATCTTCCAATGGCGGCAAGGTGCTGGCGCTCGATGGCGCCACGGGACGCACCTTGTGGGAAGCCAAGACCGACATCGACCTGACCACCGGCCCCGGCAGCGACGGCACCGTGACGGCGGTGGCGGGCGAGAAGGGCGCGGTCTTTGCCTTTGACGCCAGCGGCAAGCAGATCTGGAAGAAGCAGGTCAATGGGGAGGTTCTCTCCGCGCCGCTGGTCGGCAACGGCCTGGTGGTCGTGCGCACGACCGATACCCGGGTGCTTGGCCTGGATGCACAGACCGGCGAGCGCCGCTGGATCTACCAGCGTTCGCAGACCCCGCTCAACCTGCGCGCCTCGATGGGCATGGCGTTTGCCGGCGACGGCATCGTGATGGGTTTCCCCGGCGGCAAGCTGGGTGTGCTGGCTCCGGGCAACGGCGTGCTGCGCTGGGAGAGTACGGTTTCCTATCCGAAGGGCGTGTCCGAGATTGAACGGCTCAACGACGTGACGGGCCAGCCCATGGTCAATGGCCGCCAGGTCTGCGCGACCACGTTCCAGGGCCGGATCGCCTGTCTTGAGCTGGCCAATGGCCAGCCGCAGTGGGGCAAGGATTTCTCTTCGCCGACCGGCCCCGCGCAGGATGACACTTCGCTGTACGCCGGGGACGAGCGCTCCGTGGTCCATGCATTTGACCGCCAGAACGGCACGGAACGCTGGAAGAACGATCAACTGCTGTACCGCCGTCTCGGCACGCCGCTGGCGGTGGGGCGTTCGGTGGTGGCGGGCGATTACGAAGGCTATGTACACTTCTTGTCGCGCGACGACGGCCAGTTCGTGGCACGCCTGAAGACCGATGGCAGCGAGATTACCGCTGCGCCGGTGGTGGCGGGCCCGTCGCTAGTGGTACAGACACGCGACGGCAACCTCTACGGCTTCGTGCCGGACTGAGGCGGTCGACATTCATGGCGACTGTCCGTGCACCTGTCGGCACGGGCGGCGCCAATCCGGTAGCGCGGCCCTTCTGGCCGTGCAGGTGAACGAGGTCGGGTTGCAATGCAAACCTGACCACCCGACAGGAAAAGTGGCCAGGCGCGCGACGCCTGGCCGTCGGACCCATATCACTCCGGAGTTCCTGGGGGGCGGCATCTGCCGGCCCCCATTTCCGTTTATTGCATGAAACCAGTTATCGCTCTGGTCGGCCGTCCCAATGTGGGCAAGTCGACGCTATTCAACCGCATGACCCGTTCGCGCGACGCGCTTGTCGCCGATCTGCCTGGGCTCACGCGCGATCGCCACTATGGCGAAGGCCGCATCGGTGAACGTCCGTTCATCGCCATCGACACCGGCGGCTTCGAGCCGGTGGCCAAGGAAGGCATCGTTGCCGAAATGGCCAAGCAGACCCGCCAGGCGGTGGTCGAGGCCGACGTGGTGATCTTCCTCGTCGACGGCCGACTCGGGCTGGCGCCCCAGGACCGCGTGATTGCCGATTACCTGCGCAAGACCGGGCGCCGCGTCATGCTGGCCGTGAACAAGGCCGAAGGCATGAAGTACACGACCGTGGTGTCGGAGTTCTACGAGCTTGGCATGGGCGACCCCTATGCCATTTCGTCGACCCACGGCGACGGCGTGCGCGAGCTGGTCGACGAGGCGCTGGAACTGGCGGTGAAAGAGCGCCCGGAACTTGCCGAGGAAGACGAGGGCGCCCAGCGCGGCGTCAAGATCGCTATCGTGGGCCGGCCGAACGTGGGCAAGTCCACGCTGGTCAATACCCTGATCGGCGAAGAACGCGTGATCGCGTTCGACATGCCCGGCACCACCCGGGATGCCATCTATGTGGAGTTCGAGCGCGGCGGCAAGCCCTATACGCTGATCGACACAGCCGGCCTGCGCAAGCGCGGCAAGGTGTTCGAGGCCATCGAGAAGTTCTCGGTGGTCAAGACGCTGCAATCGATCGCCGATGCGAACGTCGTGGTGCTGCTGCTCGACGCGCAGCAGGACGTGTCGGAGCAGGATGCGCACATCGCCGGCTTCATCGTGGAATCCGGGCGGGCGCTGGTGGTTGGCGTCAACAAGTGGGACGGCCTTGACGGCCATAGCCGCGACCGTATCAAGCACGATCTGGAGCGCAAGCTGCAGTTCCTGGACTTCGCCAACTTCCACTTTGTGTCCGCGCAGCAGCGCACGGGCATCAGCGCGCTGCTGCGCTCGGTGGATGACGCGTATGCCGCGGCGATGGTCAAGCTGCCCACGCCGCAGCTCACGCGGATCCTGCAGGAGGCGGTCGAGTTCCAGCAGCCGCGGCGTGTCGGCGCGACCCGGCCCAAGCTGCGCTACGCGCACCAGGGCGGGTCCAATCCGCCCATCATCATCGTGCACGGCAATTCGCTTTCCGGCATCGCCGACACTTATCGGCGCTATCTCGAAAACCGTTTCCGCTCGGCTTTCAAACTGAAGGGCACACCGCTTCGCATCGAATTTAGAACGAACAAAAACCCATATGCCGACTCGAAGGATTGAGTCAGTCGACGGGAGCCCAGGCGGGCAAGTTTCGTTTGCGTTCGTTTGGAACTGAGGCTAAATTCACGGTAGCAGGGGGTTCCCTGCGAGGCGATGCTAGCTTGGTACCGTTTTGATCTTTTTTTGGCGCGGTTTGCGCCGTTTGACTTGAATCGGGGATTACCGTCCCCATCATCTATCACTAAATCTATAAATTTGGAGTGTGCCATGAGCAACAAAGGGCAATTGCTACAAGACCCGTTCCTGAACGCGCTGCGCAAAGAGCACGTACCGGTTTCCATCTACCTCGTGAATGGCATCAAGCTGCAAGGCAATATCGAGTCGTTCGACCAGTACGTCGTCCTGTTGCGCAACACCGTGACGCAGATGGTCTACAAGCATGCG
This sequence comes from Cupriavidus sp. UME77, assembly GCF_014170355.1. Lineage (NCBI taxonomy): Bacteria > Pseudomonadati > Pseudomonadota > Betaproteobacteria > Burkholderiales > Burkholderiaceae > Cupriavidus > Cupriavidus sp. UME77. The sequence continues at coordinate 92,322 of NZ_LZZU01000060.1, read as the reverse complement.
ATTTCCACCGTCGTGCCGGCCCGCGCCGTGAATTTCCGCGTGGACGAAACGGCTGAAGGCTGATCATCCGCGGATAGCACCGCAGTTTTCCGGCGGGCCAGTCGTACCACGACACGGCCGCCAGTGCCGGTGTCGCGCAGGGGCCAGATGCTCCGGCGCGACACCAAAAGACGCCAGCCCATCCTGGCTGCAAAGTGGCCACGGGCACGGACATGCTTCACCCTGGTGCATTCCGCCACGGACAGCGCTCCCGCTTCAAGCGTCTCCCCAGGCCAGGGCTCCTGCCTAACGGCGCCAGCCGCTGCCTCCCAGTAGCTTCCAACCCGTTTTCCTTTCTCGCGTTTCGCGATCCTCCCGTTTGCAATCTAGAGCCACTTCCAATTCCGAGTCTTCCCGCGCCATCCTCGTTGGTGTCGATTTCGGCAAGCATGATTTCCAGGAAAGCCTGAGCGAGCTGGCGTTGCTGACGTCGACCGCGGGTTCCACGCCGGTGCACACGCTGACCGGACGCAGGTCCCGTCCCGACCCGGCGCTGTTCATCGGTTCCGGCAAGGCGGAGGAACTGAAGGAGGCCGCCGATGCGCTCGATGCCGACGTGGTGGTGTTCAACCACTCGCTCAGCCCCGCCCAGCAACGCAACCTCGAGCGCTTCCTGCAGCGCCATGTCATCGACCGTACCGGACTGATCCTGGATATCTTCGGCCAGCGGGCGCAGAGCCACGTCGGCAAGGTTCAGGTCGAGCTCGCTCAGGTCCAGTACCAGGCCTCGCGGCTGGTCCGCGCCTGGAGCCACCTGGAGCGGCAGAAGGGGGGCATTGGCATGCGTGGCGGCCCGGGCGAGCGCCAGCTCGAGCTCGACCGCCGCCTGCTGGACGAGCGCGCCAAGCGGCTGAAAGCTGACCTGACGCGGCTGCAGCGTCAGCACAGCACCCAGCGGCGCGCGCGCGCGCGCAACGACACCTTGAGCATCTCGCTGGTCGGCTATACCAACGCTGGCAAGTCGACGCTGTTCAACGCCCTCACCAAGGCTCGGGCCTACGCTGCCGACCAGCTGTTTGCCACGCTGGATACCACTTCGCGCCGGCTGTACCTGGAAGGCGTGGGCAACGTGGTGCTGTCGGATACCGTGGGCTTCATCCGCGACCTGCCGACCCAGCTGGTGGCCGCGTTCCGCGCCACGCTGGAGGAGACCGTGCACGCGGACCTGCTGCTGCATGTGGTCGATGCCTCCAGCCCGGTGCGCCATGAGCAGGTCGAGCAGGTCAACCGTGTGCTGGCCGAAATCAATGCCGACGACATCCCGCAGATCGTGGTGATGAACAAGATCGACGCGTCGCCGGAATTGCTCGAGCAGGGCCCCCGCGTGGAGCGCAACGAGGAGGGTGTGCCGACCCGCGTGTTCGTCAGCGCGCGCGACGGTATTGGCCTGGATGCCTTGCGCGAGGCGCTGGTGGAGGTGGCGCGCTGGCTGGCCGAGCGCCCGCCGGAGCGCCCCCCGCTTGATCCGCGCCTCGCGGATGCGCAGCCTTACCCGGACGACGATCTCGACAGCGATTTTGACGGCGATGACACCCGGGTGGATCCGGAAGAACCCGACACGCAGTGAGCCAGTTCGACGGAAATCGGATCCAGATTGCCCCAAATGGGTAAAAGTGGCGTCGATGACTGTTAGAATCCCCTTGTTCCAACTATCCCGGACCCGTGCACTTCATGCCCCTGTTTCCCCGGAATTCTGAATCGAGCCATGCCTTTGGCAGCCGCGCAGGTGGCCGCAACGGCGGCCATGCACCGTCGCGAACGGCCTGGCAGCGTTTGCGCGCGATCCTGTCTTTGAACGATCCCCGTTGGGGTAGGGGCGGCCCGGATGACGAGGACAAAGACAAGGACAAGGATAGCCGCGACAACAATCGCCAGCAAAACCAGCGTCCGCCCCAGGATGGTCCGCCCGACCTCGACGAGCTCTGGCGCGATTTCAACCGTCGCCTGAACGGCCTTCTTGGCCGCAAGGACAACGGCGGCGGCGGCAACCAGGGCTTTGGCGGCGGTGCGCGCACGCCGGGCAAAGGCTCGGGGATTGGCGCGGGCGTGGTGGTGATCGCCGCGGTCGGCATCTGGCTGGCCAGCGGTTTCTTCATGGTGCAGGAAGGCCAGACCGCCGTCATCCTCCAGTTCGGCAAGTTCAAGTACACGACGGGTCCGGGTATCAACTGGCGCCTGCCGTACCCGATCCAGTCCGCCGAAATCGTCAACCTGTCGGGCGTGCGCTCGGTTGAAGTGGGCCGTTCCACCTCGATCAAGGACAGCAACCTGAAGGACGCGTCGATGCTGACGCAGGACGAGAACATCATCGACGTCCGCTTCACGGTGCAGTACGACATCCAGGACGCGAGCGAATTCCTGTTCTACAACAAGACCGACCGTGGTGGCGACGAAGAACTGGTGACCCAGGCAGCCGAGACCTCGGTGCGCGAGATCGTCGGGCGCAACAAGATGGACGCGGTGCTTTACGAGAACCGTGAACAGATTGCCCAGAACCTGGCCAAGTCGATCCAGTCGATCCTGACCGCGTACAAGACCGGCATCCGCGTGATCTCCGTCAACGTGCAGAGCGTGCAGCCGCCCGAGCAGGTCCAGGCAGCCTTTGACGACGTCAACAAGGCCAGCCAGGACCGCGAACGCGCCATCAGCGAAGGCCAGGCCTACGCCAATGACGTGATTCCGCGCGCCAAGGGTACCGCCGCGCGCCTGAATGAAGAAGCCGAAGCCTACAAGGCGCGAGTGACCGCCCAGGCCGAAGGCGATGCCTCGCGTTTCCGCCAGGTCCAGGCCGAGTATGCCAAGGCCCCGCAGGTGACGCGTGATCGCATCTATATCGAGACCATGCAGCAGATCTATACCAATTCGACCAAGGTGCTGGTGGATTCACGCCAGGGCAACAATCTCCTCTACCTGCCGCTGGACAAGCTGATGTCGCAATCGGCGGTGGATGCGCGCGCGCCGGCTTCCGGCACCGCGCAGGCCCCTGCCGCAGGCAGCGGCACGTCTCCCGCGCCCGATGCCAGCGGCGATAACCGGTCGCGCGAGCTGTTGCGCAACCGTGACCGCGATTCGCGCTGAGGAGACCCGACATGAACCGACTGATTTCCGTAGTAATCGGCCTCTTCATCGCGCTGGCGATCGGCTCCTCGATGGTGTTCGTGGTGGACCAGCGTCAGTACGCCGTGGTGTTCGCCTTTGGCCAGATCAAGCAGGTGGTGAACGAGCCGGGCCTGCACTTCAAGTTGCCGCCGCCGCTGCAGAACGTGATTTTCATGGATCGCCGCCTGCTGACGATCGACGTGGCCGCTTCGGAGCGCTTTCTCACGGCCGAGAAGAAGAGCATGGTGGTGGACTGGTTCGTCAAATGGCGCATCACCGATCCGCGCAAGTTCTACGTGGCCTTCAATGGCAACATCCGCGGCGCGCAGGACCGTATGACCCAGCGTATCGACTCCGTTGCCCGCGAGGAATTCGGCAAGCGCACGGTGGCGGAGCTGGTGGCCGGCGAGCGCGAGAAGGTGATGCAGAATATCCGCTCCGCGATGGCTGACTACGCGCAGTCCGTTGGCGTCGAGATCATCGACGTGCGCCTCAAGCGTGTCGACTTGCTGCCCGCAATCAGCGAATCGGTGTATCGCCGCATGGAAGCCGAGCGCAAGCGCGTGGCCAACGAGCTGCGCTCCACCGGCGCGGCCGAGGGCGAGAAGATCCGCGCCGATGCCGATCGTCAGCGCGAAGTCGTGCTGGCGGAGGCCTACCGCGATGCGCAGAAGATCAAGGGCGAGGGCGATGCCCGCGCGTCGCAGATCTACGCCGAATCGTTTGGCCGAGATCCCCAGTTCGCGCAGTTCTGGCGCAGCATGGAGGCTTACCGCAATACGTTCCGCGACAAGCGCGACGTGCTGGTGCTGGAGCCCAATTCCGACTTCTTCCGCTATATGCGGTCGTCGGGCGGCGCAGCGGCGCCGGCGGCAGCGCCTCCGGCGAGCCGTCGCTAAGCTAGGCGGTTCCGTCCGCCAGGCGCTTCGACAAAACCCCGGCTTGCCGGGGTTTTGTCCGGCTGGAGGGGCGGCAAGAGAGGCCCCCGAGGGGCGTCGCTGCCGTCTCATCCGCCACGCCAGGTGACTGGCTCCCCGCTTGCGGCTGGCGCTCCCGGCACAGCGCGCGGCGGGATCGAATTTCAACGGGCGGCTCAAGGCCCCCCGGCAACTGTGTGAAGTGAAGAGATTTACCATGTCCAATCACTGGCTCCTGCCTGAAAACATCGCCGACGTGCTGCCGTCGGAGGCCCGCAAGATCGAAGAACTGCGCCGCCGCATGCTGGACTTGTTCCGCACCTACGGCTACGAGCTGGTCATGCCGCCGATGCTGGAATACCTGGAATCGCTGCTCACCGGGACCGGGCACGACCTCGACCTGCGCACGCTCAAGCTGGTCGACCAGCTCTCCGGGCGCACCATGGGCCTGCGCGCCGACATTACCCCGCAGGTCGCCCGCATCGATGCCCACTTGCTGAACCGCTCCGGCGTGACCCGGCTGTGCTATGCCGGCAATGTGCTGCACGCTCGCCCGGCCGGCTTTCGCGCAACCCGCGAGCCGATCCAGGTCGGCGCGGAGATCTACGGCCATGCCGGCCTGGAAGCGGATGTGGAAATCCAGGCCCTGATGCTGGCCGCGCTACAGGTTGCCGGCCTGACCGAGATCCGCCTCGACCTTTGCCACGCGGGCATCCTGGAGGCCTTGCTGGACGGCTTGCCGTCCAGCCGCAAGATCGAGGATGTGCTGTTTGCGGCCCTGGAAACCAAGGATGTGTCGGCGCTGCGCGAGCTGACCGAAGGCATGCCGCAGGCCGAGCGCGATGCGCTGCTGGCGCTGCCGACGCTGTACGGCGGCGTGGAGGTGATCGAGCGCGCCCGCGCGACGCTGCCGGCGAGCCCGGCGATTGGCCGTGCGTTGGACGAACTGGCGGCACTGGCCGCGGAAGTGAGCGGGGCGAGCGTCAATATCGACCTGTCCGACCTGCGCGGTTATCACTATCACAGTGGCGTGATGTTCACTGCCTATGTGGCTGGCTTGCCCAACTACGTGGCGCGCGGTGGCCGCTATGACAAGGTCGGCGAGGCCTTTGGTCGCGCGCGGCCGGCAACCGGCTTTTCATTGGACTTGCGCGAAGTTGCCTCGCTTTCGCCGCTGGAAGTGCGTGCTTTTGCCATTTTCGCGCCGTGGGATGCGGATCCTGCCTTGCGTGCCGCGATTACCGCGCTGCGCGCCGCCGGCGAGATCGTCATCCAATCGCTGCCGGGGCATACGCACCAGCTCGACGAGTTCAACTGCGACCGCCAACTGGTCCAACAGGATGGCGGCTGGAAGGTGATTCCACGCAGCGCCGGGGCCTGAGCGCAAGCGCCAGGCCGCGGACTTCCCCCGCGTTGCGGGCCGATCTCCCCAAAATCGGGGAGTTGACCTGCAACGAGAGTAAAATACGTTTTTAACCCACTGACCAAAATCAACATGTCCGCTTCTGCAGTAAGCCAGGGACGCAATGTCGTCGTGATCGGCACCCAATGGGGTGACGAAGGCAAGGGAAAAATCGTCGATTGGCTTACCGATCATGCAAAGGGCGTGGTGCGGTTCCAGGGCGGCCACAATGCCGGCCATACGCTCATCATCGGCGGCAAGAAGACCATCCTGCGCCTGATCCCCTCGGGCATCATGCGTGAAGGCACGATCTGCTACATCGGCAACGGCGTCGTGCTGTCGCCGGAGGCGCTGTTCCGTGAGATCGAGGAACTGGAAACCGCCGGCCTGCAGGTGCAGAACCGCCTGCGCATTTCCGAAGCGACCACGCTGATCCTGCCGTACCACGTGGCCATCGACAAGGCCCGTGAAGTGCGCCGTGGCGCCGACAAGATCGGCACCACCGGCCGCGGCATCGGCCCGGCCTACGAAGACAAGGTGGCCCGCCGTGCGCTGCGCGTGCAGGACCTGTTCGATCCCAAGTGCTTCGCCGAGAAGCTGCGCGAGAACCTCGACCTGCATAACTTCATGCTGACCCAGTACCTGGGCGCGGAAGCGGTTGACTTCCAGCAGACTTTGGACGAAATGCTGGCCTACGCGCCGCGCCTGGCCCCGATGGTGGCCGATGTGTCGGCCGAGCTTTACGCGGTCAACGCTGCCGGCGGCAACCTGATGTTCGAAGGCGCGCAAGGCACGCTGCTCGACGTCGACCACGGCACCTATCCGTTCGTCACCTCCAGCAACTGCGTGGCCGGTGCGGCCGCCGCCGGTGCCGGTGTTGGCCCGGGCCGCCTGAACTACATCCTGGGCATCACCAAGGCTTACTGCACCCGCGTGGGCGCAGGCCCGTTCCCCAGCGAGCTGTACGACAACGACAATCCCAAGCGCCAGGACCCGGTGGGTGTGCGCCTGGCCAACGTCGGCAAGGAATTCGGTTCGGTGACCGGACGACCGCGCCGTACCGGCTGGCTCGATGCCGCCGCGCTCAAGCGTTCGGTGCAGATCAACGGTGTGTCGGGTCTTTGCATGACCAAGCTCGACGTGCTGGATGGCCTGGAAACCCTCAAGCTGTGCGTGGGCTACGAGCTGGACGGCAAGACCGTCGACATCCTGCCGCGCGGCTCGGATGCCGTGGCGCGCTGCGTGCCGGTGTACGAGGAATTCCCGGGCTGGAATGAATCCACCTTCGGCGTGAAGGCCTGGGATGCGCTGCCGGAACAGGCTCGCACCTACCTGAAGCGCGTCGAGGAAGTGGTCGGCATCCCGATCGACATGATCTCGACCGGCCCGGACCGCGACGAAACCATCCTGCTGCGTCACCCGTACGTAGCCTGATGCTGTCTTGCCCGTAAGGGTGCCCGCGCGGCTGAACGAAGTCGCGCCCGCTAGAAGACGGCAGCTGCACAAGAGCAAATCGGCCCGCGCAAGCGGGCCGAAACTTTATCGGTCGACAGACCTCAAGCCTAAAGCCGAAGAGCTAAAACAATCATGACCCTGCCATCGAACGACGAAGAGAACCTGTGGATCTCGTGGGACGACTACCACAGCCTGATCGCGCGCCTGGCGCTGAACGTCCACGAGTCGGGCTGGAAGTTCGACAAGATCCTGTGCCTGGCACGCGGTGGCCTGCGCGTCGGCGACCAGATGTCCCGTATCTTCGACGTGCCTCTCGCCATCCTGGCCACCAGCAGCTACCGCGAGGCAGCGGGCACACAGCAGGGCGACCTCGATATCGCGCAGTACATCACCATGACCAAGGGCGACCTCTCCGGCAAGATCCTGCTGGTCGATGACCTGGTGGATTCCGGCGTCACGCTGGAGCGCGTGGGCCGCCATCTGCAGGAGCGCTATCCCGCCGTGACGGAAGTGCGCTCGTCCGTGCTGTGGTACAAGGCCTGCTCCAAGGTCAAGCCGGACTACCACGTGACCTTCCTGCCGACGAATCCCTGGATTCACCAGCCGTTCGAAGAGTACGACACGCTGCGTCCGCATAACCTGGCGGCCTGGCTCAAGCGCGGCAAGCACGCCGCCGGCAGCTCGCAGGCCTGATCCCGGGCGGCTCGGGCAAATGAGCGAGCAAACGAGCGCGCAGGGTGCTGCCGCGCGAGCATCGCGTTCGCAGGCGGCCTATCACAGCCTGCGCGACGATATCTTTGCCTTTCGCCTGCTGCCCGGCGACCGATTCACCGAGAACGACGTTGCCGAGCGGCTCGGCATCTCGCGCACGCCAGTGCGCGAGGCCCTGCAGCGCCTGCAGGGCGACGGTCTGGTGCGCGGCTACTTCCGCAATGGCTGGGAAGTCGTGCCGCTCGACCTGGGCCGCTTCGAGGCGCTCTACGAACTGCGCACCGTACTGGAGACCCACGCGGTGACGCGGCTGTGTCAGCAACCTGCCGCGCGGCAAGTCGACCTTGCTGGCCTGGCCAAGCTGGAAGCGATCTGGCGCGTGCCGCGCGCCGAGCGTCTCACCGATGGCAACACGGTGGCCGCATTGGACGAAGCCTTCCACATGGCGCTCATGCATGCCGCTGGCAACCCCGAGGCTGCCTCCGTTCACCAGCAGGTCACCGACCGTATCCGCATCATCCGCCGGATGGATTTCGCCTACGGCGATCGTGTCGCGCTCACCTATGACGAACACGCCGCCATCCTGGATGCCCTGGCCGCGCACGATGCGCCGCGGGCGGTTTCCTTGCTGGCCGCGCATATCGAGGATGGCCGTGCCGAGGTGAGCAGGCTAACCACCGAGCGGCTCGAGCAGGCCCGCACCAGCCTTGTGCCGCCTACCGAGCAGGCGGTGCGCAACGCACCGCAGCGGCGCAGGCGCTTCGGCTGACGCCGGCTTGCATGACCTGCCGCTAATGGCCGCCCGCAGGGCGGCCATTGTTTTTTGTGCCTTTCTTTGCGCATCCCGTGATGGCCATGCGCCGTGGCACGCATGTTGCAACGACGCCTGTGAGCAAGATTATGTATACATAAATCACAGGACGTCCCGTGAGTCATTACCTGAATCCCATCCGCGGCAGCCGAGGCATGGCCGTGGCGCCTCATGCGCTGGCATCGCAGAGCGCGCTGGCCGTGTTGCGCGAGGGCGGCAATGCCGTCGAGGCAATGATCGCCGCGGCAGCCACCATCGCGGTGGCCTATCCCCATATGAACAGCATCGGTGGCGACAGCTTCTGGCTGATCGCCCGGCCGGGCGAGGCCCCGCGCGGGCTGGAAGCCTGCGGCGCCGCCGCGGGCGCGGCCAGCATTGCACGCTATCGTGACGCTGGCCTGAGCACGATTCCTTTCCGTGGCGGCATGGCGGCCAACACCGTGGCCGGCACGATCTCCGGATGGAGAGCGGCGCGGGCCTGGTCGCACGAGGCGCTCGGCGGGCGCCTGCCGCTGTCGCGGCTGCTGGCCGATGCCATTGCCTACGCGCGCGACGGCGTGCCCGTGACGCACAGCCAGTCCGCATGCGTCGCCGCCAAAAGGGGCGAACTTGCCGATATCACTGGCTTTGCCGAAACCTTCCTCGCCAACGGCGTGCCGGCGCCCGGCAGCCGGTTCCGGCAACCCCGCCTGGCAGCCACGCTGGAGCAACTGGCGTGGGCTGGGCTGGATGATTTCTACCAGGGCGAACTCGCGCAAAGCATGGCGCGCGATCTTGCGGACGTGGGCAGCCCGCTGACGCTCGATGACCTGCGCGCGCACCGTGCGGTGTGGAAGACGCCGCTGTCGCTGGCCCATTCGTTCGGCACGATCTACAACATGCCGCCGCCGACCCAGGGCCTGGTTTCGCTGCTGATCCTTGGCCAGCTGGACCGCTTGCTGGATAGCGGCATGGACCCCTGCGGCGCGCCCTTCGTGCACGCCTGCGTGGAGGCCACCAAGCAGGCATTCGGCGTGCGCGACCGCCATATCACCGATCCGGCCTACATGGAAATCGAGCCGCAAGACCTGCTGGCGCCGCCCTGGCTCGACGGCGCCGCTTCCCGGATCCGCCCGGACGCCGTGCTGCCGTGGGGCAACGGCCTTGGGCCGGCCGATACCGTGTGGATGGGCGTGGTTGATGGCGATGGCGTGGCGGTCAGTTTTATCCAGAGCATCTATCACGAGTTCGGCAGCGGCATCGTGCTGCCGGCTTCGGGCGTGAACTGGCAGAACCGCGGCTGCAGCTTCTCGCTGGATCCGGCCGCGCGTAATCCGTTGATGCCGGGGCGCAAGCCGTTCCATACGCTCAACCCGGCGCTGGCGCGCCTGGCCGATGGACGCACGCTGGTCTACGGGAATATGGGCGGCGACGGCCAGCCGCAATCGCAGAGTGCCGTGTTTTCGCGCATCGTGCATTTCGGCATGAACCCGCAGGCCGCCATTGACGCGCCGCGCTGGCTGCTGGGGCGGACCTGGGGCCAGACCAGCGACACCCTCAAGCTCGAAGCGCGCTTTCCCGCGGCCACGTGCGACGCGCTGCGCGTGCTTGGCCACGAGGTGGAAATGCTCAAGCCCTACGACGAGACCATGGGGCATGCCGGCGCCATCGTGCTGCATGCGCACGGGCTCTATGAAGGCGGGTTCGATCCGCGCAGCGACGGCGCGGTGGCCAGCTGGTAGGCACGCCACCGTGCGCGTGCCGGCGCGGCGACGCTTGGCTTTCTCCAGGTCTGGGCTGGCCGTCCCCGGTTTGCCGCCGCTCGCCGCCGGGCCTGGTTCCCCGAGGCTTCACCAAAGAGCCTGCGGTTTCCTCGAAGTCCCTTCCAAGGAGTGGTTCGATGCGTTCTGTTGCAGATAATCCGGCACTCGGCATGTCGCCTGCCTTGCCGTTGGCGCGTACGCGCTGGATCCAGCTGGCGCTGGGTGTCGCGTGCATGATGGCGATCTCCAGTCCGCAGTATGTGTGGACCTTGTTCACCAAGCCGCTCGCGGCCAAGCTCGGCGTGCCGCTCTCCGAGCTACAGGTCACCTTCTCCCTGCTGATCGTGTTGCAGACGTTCTTCTCACCGTTCCAGGGCGCGCTGATCGAGCGCTTCGGCCCGCGCCGGCTGATTGCGCTCGGCACGGTCCTGTCTGGCCTGAGCTGGGTGCTGGCGGCCCAAGTGCATAGCCTGGGCATGCTGTATCTCAGCTACGGCGTGGTGGGTGGCCTGGGCACGGGCATTGTCTATGTGGGGGTAGTGGGCCAGATGGTGCGCTGGTTCCCGGACCGGCGCGGCTTTGCGGTGGGCCTGGTGGCTGCCGGCTATGGCATGGGCGCTATCCTCACCACCTTCCCGATCGCGTCGGCCCTGGCAGGCAAGGGGCTGGAAACCACGCTGTGGCAGTTCGGCCTGCTGTTCGCTGTGATCGGCTTCATCGCCTCGCAGGGCCTGCGCGCGCCGGCTGCCGGCGCGCAGCTCGTGCCCACCCACCCGCGTGCGGTGGCGGCGTCCGGTGTGGTTGATGTGCCGACGCGCCAGATGCTGCGCACGCCGCTGTTCTGGCTGCTATTTGCGATGATGACGATGATGTCCACCTCTGGGCTGATGGTCACCTCGCAGATGGCCTCGTTCGCCAAGGACTTCGGTGTGTCCGGCGCCGTGGTGTTTGGTATGGCCGCGTTGCCGCTGGCGCTGACCATTGACCGCTTTACCAACGGCCTCACGCGGCCGTTGTTCGGCTGGGTGTCGGACCACTGGGGGCGCGAGAACACGATGTGCTTCGCCTTCGCGCTGGAGGCCGTGGCCATGGCGCTGTGGCTGCTCACACGGGAGAACGCGGTGCTGTTCGTGTTGCTGTCGGGCGTGGTGTTCCTGGGGTGGGGCGAAATCTTCTCGCTATTTCCTTCCACGTTGACCGATACCTTCGGCACGCGCTACGCCACCACCAACTACGGCTGGCTGTATATCTCGCAAGGCATCGGCTCGATCTTCGGCGGCCCGCTGGCGGCGCTGATGCACGAGAAGCTGGGCAGCTGGATGCCGGTGTTCGGCGTGGCAATCACGCTGGATATCGTGACCGCGTTGCTTGCCATTGCGGTGCTCAAGCCCTGGCGTCGCGGCTATCTGGCGCGGCCGGGGCGCTGACCCGGGCCTGCAGAAGACGGCGAGGGCGGCTTGCCGCGGCCCCCGCCGTTGCTGCCCGTTTCCTGCTTAGTAAGCGACCGTGTAGCGCTGGCGCGAGTGCGCCGGTTTTTCCACTTCGTCGATCATGGCGATGGCATAGTCTTCCATCGAGATCCAGCTCTTGCCGCTGGCGTCGGAGAGCAGCGTCTCCTCGCCCACGCGGAATTTGCCGGTGCGCGCGCCCGGCTCGAACAGGGCTGCGGGGGACAGGAAGGTCCAGTCGATCGCTGTCTCGTTGCGCAGGGCGTTGAGGAAGTCGCGTCCGGCCAGGGCTTCTGCCTTATAGGCTTCCGGGAACTGCGGCGTGTCCACGAGTTGCGCGCCCGGTGCCACATAGAGGCTGCCCGCGCCGCCCACCACCAGCAGGCGGGGCACGCCGGCGGCCTTGACTGCGGAGGTGATCTGTTGCGCCGTGGTCTGCAGGAAACGTACTGTGCTGATTGCCACGTCCTGGCCGGCGAGGGCGGCCGCCAGGGCCTTGGTGTCCGCGACATCTGCGTTGATCGTGGCGAGGCCCGGCCGCGCGGCCAGCTTGTCGGCCTGGCGTGCGATGGCGGTGACCGTGTGGCCGCGGCTCAGGGCTTCGTCGATGAGGCGGGTGCCGACACGGCCGGTGGCACCGATGATTGCGATCTTCATGTTGACTCCTTCGTTGCGCTGTTGAATATCAATATGAAACTATTTCAGTTACATATCGAGATAAAAATTTTTACGGCTTGCGTTGCCGGGCTGCGCGCTCCACGTCGGCGAGCATGCCGGCAATCGTGATCTCGGCCAGCGCACCATCCATCGCGGCCTGGGCACGGTCCGCAGCGTGCTTCAGCGCGCCGGTAATTTCCCGTCCCACCATGCACGCCGGATTGGGCACGCTGTGGTGCGGCGCGATCAGCGTGGCCGACTCCACCGCACGGAACACATCGAGCAACGTGATCGATGCCGCCGCGCGCGCCAGCGACGCGCCGCCGTTGCTCCCCATCACCGTGCTCACCAGCCCCGCCTCGGCCAACTGGCTGACCAGGCGGCGGATCAGGACCGGGTTCGTGCCCACGCTGCCCGCGATCAGCGACGACGGCAAGGGCTCCGCGGCGCTGGCCAGCAAGGTGAGGATATGGACGGCAACGGCGAATCGGCTGCTGGTGGTCATGGTGGGTAAGGCAATGTGAAACTATCTTAGTTACAGATGAGCGTCGTTGTCAAGCGACTGGCGGGCCACGCAGGCATGCCGCTGTGGCATGCGCCTGCAGCAATCGGGTGGTTTGCGCCTGAACACGTCGGAAAACGCGACATTCCGGCGTGAGAATGGTGGAAGAATGCCGGGAGCGCCACTGAAACTGATACACTCACTCGCAGCGCAGCAGTCGGCTGCAGCTCCGGCCGCGCCCTGGCAGTTCGTGTGAGCGCCAGGCCGTGTGGATGCCTCTGCCTCTACAGGCAAGAGCGGATTCCACGCCCCGGAGCGGTCGTTGCTGCGACTGGTATTTAGTCAATTGTTAAGTGTTAAGTCGCGCAGTCGCGCCAATATCGAATCGGGAGTGCCAAGTTGCAAGATCAGACGCCGGAAAATAAAAAACCCGCAGGGCTCGAAAGCGCTGCGGGTTTTCCGTTTGATCTGGTGCCCAGGAGAGGACTCGAACCTCCACAGTGTTGCCACCGCTAGGACCTGAACCTAGTGCGTCTACCAATTTCGCCACCTGGGCGGGCGTCGAAACAACCGAAGCGCTCATTATAGCGACCGCAAATCGTTTGTCAAATAATTCTAGAAAAAATTGAATCAGAATAACTATCCGATCCCTAGTCGGGAAGAAATCCTTGGCGTCCTGCGGACGTCGGGGTCGCCCTTGTCGGGCGGCGATATCGCCAAGGCGCTCGCTGTCACGCGCAAAGAACACGACGGCTTCCAGAAACGCCTCGCCGCCATGGAGCGCGACGGCCAGATCGAACTTAACCGCAAGGGCCGCTACGAGCTGGCCAACCAGCCTAACTTTGTGGTCGGCCGTGTGCAGGGCCACCGCGATGGCTTCGGCTTCCTGATCCGCGACGATGGCGATGACGACATCTTCCTGCCGGAGCGCGAGCTGCAGAAGGCCATGCACAATGACCGCGCCCAGGTGCGCGTGATCGGCTACGACCGGCGCGGCCGGCCCGAAGGCCAGATCGTCGAGATCCTCGAGCGCGCCAACCGCTACGTGATCGGCCGCCTGCTGAGCGAAGGCGGCGTGCTGGTGGTGGCGCCCGAAGACAAGCGCATCAGCCAGGACATCCTGATCCCGCCGAAATCGCAAGGCAAGGCGCAAGTCGGCCAGGTGGTCAGCGTCGAGATCATCGACTACCCCGATCGCTACGTGCAGCCCGTGGGCCGTGTGGTGGAAGTGCTGGGCGACTTCGACGACCCCGGCATGGAAATCGAAATCGCCGTGCGCAAGTACGGCGTGCCGCATGAATTCTCGGATGCCTGCGCCAAAGAAGCCGCCGGCCTGCCCGACGAGGTGCGCGAGTCCGACCTGGAGCACCGCATCGACCTGCGCGACGTGCCGCTGGTGACGATCGACGGCGAAGACGCGCGCGACTTCGACGACGCTGTCTACTGCGAACCCGTCAAGATCGGCCGCTCGAAGGGCTGGCGCCTGGTGGTGGCAATTGCCGATGTGTCGCACTACGTGCGCCCCGGCACGGCGCTCGACGCCGATGCGCTGGATCGCGCCACCTCGGTGTACTTCCCGCGCCGCGTCATCCCGATGCTGCCGGAAAAGCTCTCCAACGGACTGTGCTCGCTGAACCCGCAAGTCGACCGCCTGTGCATGGTGTGCGATGCGGTGATCACCGCCAAGGGCGAGCTCAAGGGCTATCAGTTCTATCCCGCCGTGATGCATTCGGCGGCGCGCCTGACCTATAACGAGGTCTGGTCGGTGTTGTCCAACACCAAGGGCCCGGAGGCGCACAAGCGTGCCGACCTGGTGCCGCACCTGCAGAACCTGTACGAATTGTTCCAGGTCCTGCTCAAGGCGCGGCGCGAGCGTGGCGCGATCGACTTCGATACCACCGAGACCTATATCGTCTGCAATGCGCAGGGCAAGATCGAGCAGATCCTGCCGCGTACCCGCAACGACGCCCACCGCCTGATCGAGGAATGCATGCTGGCCGCCAACGTGTGCGCCGCCGACTTTCTCGAACGCTTCAAGCATCCCACGCTGTACCGGATCCATGCCGGCCCGAGCGAGGAAAAGCTGAAGAACCTGCGCGAGTTCCTGCGCACCGTCGGGCTTTCGCTGGCCGGTGGCGACAAGCCGCAGGCGGGCGACTACGCCGACGTGATGGACAAGATCAAGAGCCGTCCCGACGCGCCGATGTTGCAGACCATGTTGCTGCGCTCGATGCAGCAGGCGGTCTACAGCCCGGACAACATCGGCCACTTCGGCTTGTCGTATGAGGCTTACGCCCACTTCACCAGCCCGATCCGCCGTTACCCGGACTTGCTCACGCACCGTGCCATCAAGGCCGTGCTGGCCCATACCAAGTACCGGCCGGCATTTGCGCCGGGCACCGCGCTGAACACCGCGATCGCGCCCAAGGCTCGCCGCATGCAAGCCAAGGACGCCGCCGAGAAGGCAGAGCGCAGCGCCGCGCGCGCCCAGCGCAACGAAGCCATCTGGGACGAGCTCGGTCTGCACTGCTCAGCCAACGAGCGCCGCGCCGATGAAGCCTCGCGTGATGTGGAAGCCTGGCTCAAGTGCTACTTCATGCGCGACAAGCTTGGCAGCGAGTATTCGGGCACCATCAGCTCGGTCACCTCGTTTGGCATCTTCGTGCAGCTCGACGAGCTCTATGTCGAAGGCCTGGTCCATGTCACCGAGCTGGGCAGCGATTACTTCCAGTACGACGAAGCGCGCAATGAACTGCGCGGCGAGCGTACCGGCATCCGCTACCGCCTCACCGACCGCGTTCGCGTGCAGGTTTCGCGCGTGGACCTCGATGCGCGCAAGATCGACTTCCGCCTGGTGCAGGAGCCCTCAGCCAAGAACCTGCGTGGCCGCGCCCCGACCGCCGATGCCGCGCCGCGCGTGCCTGCCGCGCATGCCGTGCCCGCGCGCAAGAAGGGTCGTCAGCTGGCCGCGCTGCTGGGTGGCAGCTCCAAGCCGGAAGAGTCGTTCGACGAAACGCTGGACCGCGTGATCGAAGAGCAGCCGGTGTTCGAAGCTGTCATGACGCCGGTCAAGCCGCACGTGGGGCAGGGCGCCAAGGCCGGCGGCAAGCCGGCCAAGCGCGCCGCCAAGCCCAAGCCGCAGCATCTGGGCTCGACGCACAAGGGCGGCGCCAAGCCGGCCGGCAAGAGCAGCCGCGCTTCGCGCAAGCGCACCTGACGGCCATGGCGCCGGCGCCGGCTTGCCCGGTTCCGGCGCCATGGCTGCGGACGCGGGGCAAGCCCCGGCGGGAATGTACAATCTCGCCATGGCTAAACAAAAACTCCTGATCGGCTTTCACGCCGTCACCGCGCGCCTGCGCCAGGACGCCGCTGGCGTCACCGATGTCTACGTAGAATCCGCGCGGCGTGACCGCCGCATGCAGGACTTCATCCGCCTTGCCGAAAGCCTCAAAGTCCGCCTGCACCCGGTGGATGCCGAGCGCCTGCGCGGCATGGCCGGCACCGACCGCCACCAGGGCGTGGTCGCCCGCGCCGAAGATGTGGCGCTGGCCCTCAATCTTGACGAACTGCTCGACGGCATCGAAGGCACGCCCTTGCTGCTGGTGCTCGACGGCGTCACCGATCCGCACAACCTGGGCGCTTGCCTGCGCGTGGCCGATGGCGCCGGCGCGCACGCCGTGATCGCTCCGAAGGACCGCAGCGTGGGTTTGAACACCACGGTGGCCAAGGTGGCCAGCGGCGCGGCGGAAACCGTCCCCTACATCACTGTCACCAACCTGGCGCGCACGCTGCGCGAGTTGCAGGAACGCGGCATCTGGGTGATCGGCACGGACGACGGCACGGAAAAGACGCTCTATGACGTCGATTTCAAGGGGCCGGTTGCCCTGGTGATGGGCGCCGAAGGCGAGGGCATGCGCCGCCTCACCCGCGAAACCTGTGACGAGCTGGTCAGCATCCCGATGGCCGGCGGCGTGGAAAGCCTGAACGTTTCCGTGGCCAGCGGCGTGTGCCTGTATGAGGCGGTGCGCCAGCGCCGCCTCAAGCGCTGAGCGCTGGGGCAGCATCCATGACGGCGAACATCGACGCACAGGCGCTCGCGGCATCGCGCCGCCTGATCGGCGAAGCCACCAACATCATGGTGCTCACCGGCGCGGGCGTATCGGCCGAGTCCGGCGTGCCCACGTTCCGCGACGCCATGACCGGCCTTTGGTCGCGCTTCAATCCCGAGGAGCTGGCACAGGAAGACGCCTACCGGCGCCAGCCCGCGCTGGTCTGGGAGTGGTACCTGCACCGGCGCGAGCTGGTGGCGGCCACCGATCCCAACCCGGCGCATATGGCCCTGGTGGCGCTCGCCGCGCAGAAGGCCGTCACCCTGGTCACGCAAAACGTGGATGGCTTGCACCAGCGCGCCGGCAGCCGCGATGTGATCGAGCTGCACGGCAACCTGTTCGCCAACAAGTGGCTAGACGGCTGCGGCCGTTGCGACCCGGCGACCGCCGTGCCGGGCGTGCCGCCGCGCTGCTCCCTTTGCAATGCCATGATGCGCCCCGGCGTGGTGTGGTTCGGCGAGGAACTGCCGCGCGTGGCCCGCTATCGCGCCGAGCACGCAGCCGAGCAGTGCGATCTCTGCATCGTGGTGGGCACCTCCGGGCTGGTCTATCCGGCAGCCGGCTTGCCCGGCGCTGCCAAGGACTATGGCGCGCACGTCATCGTGGTCAATCCCGAGCCCTCGGCGCTGGATCAGACCGCCGACATCGTGCTGCGCGGCCCGGCCGGCGTGGTCTTGCCCTTGCTGTGGGACGGTGTGAGCGCGACACCAGCTTGAATCACGGCCCGCCGCCTGGATTCCCGGGCGGCGTCTGTTTTCTCGCTCTAAATACCCCCTCTCAAGCCGTAATCAACGCCTCCAGCTTGACCGCATCCGCCGCAAATGCGCGGATCCCCTCGGCCAGCTTTTCCGTCGCCATCGCGTCTTCATTCAGCTGCCAGCGGAAAGCTGCCTCGCCGCACTCGATGCGGGCGATATTGCCGGCCTGCGCCTGGTCGACCGACAGCTTGCGCTCCACGGTGCTTTCGCTGGCGGCCAGCTGCTCCAGCAGGTCCGGGCTGATGGTGAGCAGATCGCAGCCGGCCAGAGCCAGGATCTGCTCGGTGCTGCGGAAGCTGGCACCCATCACTTCGGTCGGGTGGCCGAACTTCTTGTAATAGTCGTAGATCTGGCGCACGGAACGCACGCCGGGATCGTTGTCGCCCGCGTTGGCGGCGGCGTCCCATTTGTCACCGGCTTGCTTCTTGTGCCAGTCCAGGATGCGGCCAACGAAGGGCGAGATCAGTTGCGCGCCGGCCTCGGCGCAGGCAACGGCCTGGGCCAGCGAGAACAGCAGCGTCATATTGCAGTTGATGCCTTCTCGCTGCAGCACTTCGGCGGCGCGGATGCCTTCCCAGGTGGAGGCGATCTTGATCAGCACGCGCTCGCGGGCCACGCCGCGCTGCTCATACAGCGAGATCAGGTGGCGGGCCTTGGCCAGTGTGGCTTCGGTGTTGAAGGACAGGCGGGCGTCGACCTCGGTCGACACGCGGCCCGGCACGATGGCCAGGATCTCGCAGCCAAAGGCGATCAGCAGAGCGTCCATCACGGCATCGGTGCCTTCATTGCCGCGCACGGCCTTTTCCAGCAGGGGACGGTACTCGGCCTTCTGGACGGCCTTGAGAATCAAGGAAGGATTGGTGGTGGCGTCCTGCGGCGTGTACTGCTTCATCACCTGGAAATCGCCGGTGTCCGCCACCACGGTGGTGAACTGCTTGAGCTGATCGAGCTGGTTCATGGTCAGTGAGTTGCTTTTAAGGGTTGGTGATGGCGCAGGACCAAAACGGCAGGCCCCGGGCGCCGCGCTGATGCATGCCTCGGGGCATTGTACCGTCGGCTCGCGCCCACGCCGGGGATGCCACGGCATTCCGGTACACTATGCGGTTTCCCCCAAAGCAGATGGGCTGTTGTCATGACACAGGATGAACTCAAGGCGCTGGTGGCGCAAGCCGCGGCCGACTATGTCAAAGAGGTAGTGCCGGCGGGTGCGGTACTGGGCGTGGGCACGGGCTCCACGGCCAACCTCTTTATCGATGCGGTGGCGGCGTTCAAGGAACGCTTTTCCGGCGCGGTCTCCAGCTCGGAGGCGTCCACGCGCCGCCTGCAGCAGCACGGCTTCCAGGTCTTGGACCTGAATGAGGTCGACGAGATCCCCGTGTACGTCGACGGCGCGGACGAGATCGACGCCAGCGGCGCCATGATCAAGGGCGGTGGCGGCGCGCTGACGCGCGAGAAGATCGTGGCCTCGGTGGCCAAGCGCTTCGTCTGCATCGCCGACGGCAGCAAGCTGGTGGATGTGATGGGCGCGTTTCCCCTGCCGGTGGAAGTGATTCCGATGGCACGCGCCGCGGTCGCCCGCCAACTGGCTGCATTTGGCGGCCAGCCGCGCCTGCGCATGACCAAGGAAGGCGGTATCTTCAAGACCGACAACGGCAATGTGATCCTGGATGTGGCAGGCCTGAAGATCAGCAATCCGAAGTCGATGGAAGAAGCCATCAATCACATGCCGGGCGTGGTCACGGTTGGGCTGTTTGCCCTGCGCGGTGCCGACGTACTGTTGCTGGGCACGCCGGAGGGCGTGAAGCGCAGCGATTATTGAATCTGCCGGTCCCGTTGGAGGATCGTTGCATGAAAAAAGGGTGCCGTAACGGCACCCTTTTTGTCTTCCACCGCGCGGCGCCAAGCCGCGCGCAGCCAGATCAGGCAGCCGGCGGCGGCACGTAGCCCTGTGCCTGGTCCGCGCCTTCGCCGAAGAAGTACTTCTCGGTCTGCTTGAGCAGGTACTGGCGAGCGCGGGCGTCGGCCATGTTCAGGCGGTTTTCGTTGATCAGCATGGTCTGGTGCTTGAGCCAGCCAGCCCAGGCTTCCTTCGACACGGTTTGCCAGATCTTCTTGCCGAGTTCGCCTGGCAGCGGCGGCAGGTCGAGCCCTTCGGCTTCTTTGTTGAGCTTGACGCATTGAACCATGCGGGCCATGGGGAACTCCTTGTTGTCGTGTGATGTGGCCGGCGCGGCGAGTGGCCGGCCGTTGCGGTGCCGCTATTGTAACGAAGCAGGGGCCGGCCTTCAGGCTACCCCCACCGCCGTCACAGCTTCTTCATCAGCACCATCGACTTGCGCTGCCAGTTGTAGAGCTTGCGCTTGTCTTCCGGCAGGTCGTCCACGGTGGCGTGGACAAAGCCGCGCTTGAGGAACCAGTGCTCCGTGCGGGTGGTGAGCACGAACAGGCGGTCAAGGCCGAGGCTGCGGGCGCGGCGCTCGATGCGCTTGAGCAGGCGCTCGCCGTCGCCGGTGCCTTGGGCTTCGGACGACACAGTCAGGCAGGCCATCTCGGCCATGCCTTCGCGCGGGTAGGGGTAGAGCGCGGCGCAGCCAAACAGCACGCCATCGTGCTCGATCACCGAGAAGTTGGCGATGTCGCGCTCGATCAGGTGGCGCCCGCGTGGCACCAGCGTGCCGTCCTGCTCCAGCGGGGCGATCAGTTGCAGGATGCCGCCGACGTCGTCCAGCGTGGCTTCGCGCAGGCTTTCCAGGTCGGTGTCGGAGATCATGGTGCCGACGCCGTCGTGCAGGAACAGCTCCAGCAGCACCGAGCCGTCCAGCTGGAAGGGAATCAGGTGGGCGCGCGGCACACCGCCCTTGAGCGCCTTGACCAGGTGTTCCAGGTAATAGGAGACATCAGGCGGCAGGTGGTTGTTCTGCAGCCGCTCGATGGCAGTGCGCAGCGACATTTCCGGCATCAGCTTGCCGACCGGGTCCTGCACGCCGGGGACTTCGGTGATGAATACCAGCTTGTCGGCCTTCAGGGCGATGGCGGTGGCGCTGGCCACGTCTTCCATCGACAGGTTGAAGGCCTGGCCGGTGGGCGAAAAGCCAAGCGGCGAGAGCAGCACGATCTTGCCGTGCGACAGCGACATGCGAACCGACTCGCCGTCGATCTTGCGCACCAGCCCGGTATGCTGGTAATCCACGCCGTCGACGATGCCAAGCGGGCGGGCGGTGACGAAATTGCCGGAGATCACCGACAGCTGGGCGCCAGCCATGGGCGTGTTAGGCAAGCCTTGGCTGAAAGCGGCCTCGATATCCAGGCGCAGCTCGCCGGCGGCTTCCTTGGCGCACTCCAGCGCCGCGTTGTCGGTCACGCGCACGCCGTCGGCGAATTGCGATTCGACGTGGCGCAGCGCCAGTTGCTCCTCCACCTGCGGGCGCGAGCCGTGCACCAGCACGATCTGCATGCCCATGGCGTGCAGCAGGGCCACGTCATTGACCAGGGCGTTGAGGATGTTGGCCTTGACCAGCTCACCGCCGAAGGCGATCACGAAGGTCTTGCCGCGGAAGGCGTGGATATAAGGCGCAACCGCTCGCAGCCAGTCGACGAACTGCTGGTGGTCGGGGGCGCCACGCTCGACGGGGTCGGCGCCGGTAGCGGGCGCGGGCAGCGTGGAAGGGTCGGTGACGGGCAGGGGCTCGTCCATTTCGGACGGCGCGGGCGCGTCGGCTGGCGTGTCGGTTCTTGCATTCATGCCGCGGATTATAATCCCGGCCAATGTCAGCACAACGCCCAGCCAAACCTTTGTCGCCGGATCGGAAAACCGATGCCGGCCGCCCCGCGCCCAAGGCCGCCCCGTCGCCAGCCCAGCCCGCTGTCCAGCCTGTCGCCAGGCCGGCGCGCGCGCCGGCCGACGGCCCGCCGGCCGAACGCCAGCCTCGGCAGCCGGGCCAGGCCCGGCAATCCAGGACGCAGCCGGCAAACGGCACGCCCCGGCCGCCGCGCCCGGAGCGCACCGAGCGCACCGAGCGAGCGCCTCGCGAGGCACGCCGCCCGGTGCGCCGGGCCAACCCGCTGCCCCCCATCACCTTCCCTGAGGCGTTGCCGGTATCCGGCCGCCGCGAGGAGATCGCGCAGGCGCTGCTGGCCAATCAGGTGGTGATCGTCTCCGGCGAGACCGGCTCCGGCAAAACCACCCAGTTGCCCAAGATCTGCCTGTCGATCGGGCGCGGTCCGGGCGCTGACGGCAGCGGTGGCCTGATCGGCCATACGCAGCCACGCCGGATTGCCGCCACCTCCACGGCCAAGCGCATCGCGCAAGAGATTGGCACGCCGCTGGGCGAGCACGTGGGCTACCAGGTGCGTTTCAACGACACCATGTCGGCGGGCGCGTCGGTCAAGCTGATGACCGACGGCATCTTGCTGGCCGAGACGCAGAACGATCCGTTGCTGCGCGCCTACGACACCATCATCATCGACGAGGCGCACGAACGCAGCCTCAATATCGATTTCCTGATCGGCTACCTGAAGGAGGTCCTGCCGAAGCGGCCTGACCTCAAGCTGGTCATCACCTCGGCCACCATTGACGCCAACCGCTTTGCCGAGCACTTCGCGCAGGGCGGCAAGCCCGCGCCGGTGATCGAGGTCAGCGGGCGTCTGTATCCCGTGGAGATCCGTTACCGGCCAATCGAGAAGGACAAGGCGGCGGCCGAGGGCGCGCCCAAGTCCGCGCAATCGAAAGATCGCGACCTGTTCGACGGCATCGTCGAGGCGGTGGACGAGCTGTGCCGGCTTGGCCCGGGCGATGTGCTGGTGTTCCTGCCCGGCGAGCGCGAAATTCGCGAGGCTGCCGAGGCGCTGCGCAAGCACCATCCACCGCATACCGAGATCCTGCCCCTGTTCGCGCGCTTGTCGGTGCAGGAGCAGGAACGGGTGTTCCGGCCTTCCAACGCGCGGCGCATCGTGCTGGCCACCAACGTGGCAGAAACCTCGTTGACCGTGCCGGGCATCCGCTACGTGGTGGATACCGGGATGGCGCGGGTCAAGCGCTATTCCTACCGCAACAAGGTCGAGCAGTTGCAGATCGAGGCGATCTCGCAGGCCGCCGCCAACCAGCGAGCCGGGCGTTGCGGCCGGGTGGCCGACGGTGTGTGCATCCGCTTGTACGAGGAGGCCGATTTCGTCAGCCGGGCGCGCTTTACCGATCCGGAAATCCTGCGCTCGTCGCTGGCTGCGGTGATCTTGCGCATGAAGGCGCTGAAGCTGACGGCGATCGAGGAATTCCCCTTTATCGAGCCGCCGCTGGGCCGCGCTATCGCTGACGGCTACCAGCTGCTGCAGGAGCTGGGCGCGGTGCAAAGCGTGGGCGACGACGCCAACGCGCTGACCCAGGTCGGCCGCCAGCTGGCCCGCCTGCCGCTGGACCCCCGCGTGGCCCGCATGACGCTGGCCGCGCGCGAGCACCATTGCCTGCGCGAGGTGCTGATCATCGCCAGCGCGCTCTCGGTGCAGGATCCGCGCGACCGTCCGCAGGAGGCGCAGGAAGCCGCCGACCAGGCCCACCGCAAGTTCATGGACGAGCGCTCCGAGTTCCTGGGCTGGGTCAAGATGTGGAAGTGGTTCGAGGATGCGGTGGCGCACAAGAAGACCAACCGCCAGCTGCAGGACCAGTGCCGCGCCAGTTTCCTGTCGCATGTGCGCCTGCGCGAATGGCGCGACGTGCATTCGCAGCTGCTGACCACCGTCACCGAGCAGGGCTGGAAGCTCAACGAGAGCGAGCCCACCTATGAGCAGGTGCACAAGTCGCTGCTCACGGGGTTGCTCGGCAACGTAGGTTGCAAGATTGAAGACGCCGACGGGCGCGGGCGCGAGTACCTGGGCGCACGCGGCATCAAGTTCCACTTGTGGCCCGGCTCGCTGATCGCGCGCAAGGTCGGCCGCTGGATCATCGGCGCCGAGCTGATCGAAACCAGCCGGCTGTTCGCGCGCACGCTGGCCAAGATCGAGCCGGAATGGCTGGAGCAGGTCGGACGCCATTTGCTCCGCGTCAGTTGGAGCGATCCGCACTGGGAGAAGAAATCCGGCCAGGTGATGGCGATGGAGCGCGCCACGCTGTATGGACTGGTGGTCTACCAGCACCGGCGCGTGCACTACGGGCCGATGAACCCGGCCGAGGCGCGCGAGCTGTTTATCCGCCGCGGGCTGGTGGAGGGCGAGTTCGATACCAAGCTGCCGTTCTTCGCCCATAACCAGCGCCTGACGCGCGAGATCGAAAACCTGGAGCACAAGGCGCGCCGCCAGGACGTTCTGGTCGACGATGAGCTGATCTTCGCGTTCTACGATCGCCTGATTCCCGCCGAGATTCACCAGCAGGCTACCTTCGAGCAGTGGTACCAGGCCGAGAGCGCGCGCGAGCGCAAGCTGCTTTACCTGAACCGCGAGGAGCTGATGCGGCACGAGGCGGCTGGCATTACCACCGACCTTTTCCCCAAGCTGATGCCGGTGGCGGGCGTGGATATGTCGCTGACTTACCACTTCGAGCCCGGCAGCCATCGCGATGGCGTGACGCTGACGGTGCCGCTGTACGCGCTCAACCAGGTGCGCCAGGAGCGCGCGGACTGGCTGGTGCCGGGCATGGTCAAGGAGAAGGTGCACCTGCTGCTTAAGTCGCTGCCGCAGAAGTTGCGACGCCATTGCGTGCCGCTGCCGGATTACGCGGCGGGCTTCGTCGATCGCAATGCCTTTGGCGAGGGCGAGTTGCTGGATGTGCTGATTGCCGACATCCGCGAGCAGACCGGCACCATGGTCAAGCGCGCCGACTTCAAGCTGGAAACCTTGCCCGCCCACCACGCCATGAACTTCAAGGTGGTGGACGAGCACGGCCGGCAACTGGACATGGGCCGCAACCTGGCGCAGTTGCGCGCCGAATTTGGCGGGCAGGCGCAGCAGTCGTTCCAGAACATCGCCGCGCGCGACGTGCCGGCGGCCGAGGCGGGGCAATACGAGAACCTGACCAGTTGGTCTTTTGGCGAACTGCCCGAGCTGCTGGAGGTCCGCAAGGGCAACCAGACGCTGTACGGCTATCCTGCGCTGGTCGACCACGCCACGCATTGCGACGTGGAGGTGTTCGACGATCCGCAGGAAGCCGCGCGCATCCATCAAGCCGGGCTACGCCGCCTGTTTGCGTTGCAGTTGCGCGAGCAGGTGAAGTTCCTGGAGAAGAATATCCCCGGCATGCAGCAGATGGCGATGCAATACATGACGCTGGGCACGCAGGAAATGCTGCGCGACCAGATCGTGATGCTGGCGCTGGAGCGGGCCTGCCTGCAGGCGCCGCTGCCGCGCAACGAGGCTGAGTTCGCCGCCCGCAAGGAAGAAGGGCGCTCGCGCCTGAGCCTGCTGGCGCAGGAGATTGCCCGGCTGGTAGGGGCAGTGCTGGCCGAGTACGCGACGCTGCCGCGCAAGCTGATCCAGGCCAAGCCGTTCGCCGCGGCGCACGCCGACATGCAGGCGCAACTGACGCGGCTGATGGGCAAGAACTTTGTGGCCGACACGCCTTACCTGCAGCTGGTGCATTTCCCGCGCTACCTGAAGGGCATCGCCATGCGCATCGACAAGATCAAGGGCGACCCGGCGCGCGACGCCCAGCGCCTGCAGGAAATCACGCCGCTGCTGCAGCAATGGCAGCGGGCCGAGACGCAGTTGCGCCAGCAGGGGCGGGGCGTGGAAGACGCGCGCCTGGACGAGTTCCGCTGGATGCTGGAAGAACTCCGTGTGGCCCTGTTCGCGCAGGAGTTACGCACGCCCGTGCCGATGTCGGTCAAGCGTCTGCAAAAGGTGTGGGAAGCGATGCAGCGCTGAAGTCAGGTTGCCAGCTTTTCGCGCGAACGCTACCCCGCGCGGAGATTGTGACCAAATGTTAGTTTGTTGCGCTAGGTCATCGGATCACAGTCTGAAAACGTTAGAATGATCGATTAAGTCATTGTCTAACAGTCTTATGCTCGCATTGCGTCGTGTAGTTTCCGGGTTTGCCGCCATCGGCACCCTGGCCCTGGGGATGGTAGCGGCGCCGGCGTTGGCGGAAGTGGTGGTGGTGCTCAATTCTGGTGATGCTACCGTCACCCTGATCGACAAGGACACCCAGAAGGTGCTGGAGACGTTCCCGATCGGGAAGGAGCCGCACCACCTGATCGCCACGCCCGACGACAAATCGCTGATCGTTGCGAATGCGGTCGGCAACGACCTCGTGTTCCTCGACCCGGTCACCGGCAAGGTCCAGCAGCGCGTGGCCAATATCGACGATCCCTACCAGATCGGCTTCTCGCCCGACCAGAAGTGGTTCCTGACCACGGGCAACCGCCTTGATCGCGTCGACGTGTATCGCTGGGACGGCAAGGCGCTCAAGATCGCCAAGCAACTGCCGCTGGCCAAGACGCCGAGCCATATCGCCTTTACCGCCGACAGCCGTGTTGCCTTCGTCACGCTGCAGGACTCCAACGAAGTGGTCGCCATCGACCTGCCCACGCAGACCGTGATGTGGCGCATGAACGCCGGTTCGGCGCCGGCGGGCGTGTGGGTTACGCCGGACCAGAAATACCTGCTGGTGGGCATGACCGGTGCCGATTATGTCGCCGTGATCGACTGGCATACCCGCACCGTGGTCAAGCAGATCCAGACCGGCAAGGGCGCGCACAATTTCCGCGCGGTGGGCGACAAGCGCCATCTGTTCTTGTCCAACCGGGTTTCCGGCACCATCAGCATCATCGACCAGCAGACCCTGACCAAGGTTGGCGACATCACTGGCCTGCCGGCTGGCCCCGATGACATGGAGCTGACCGCCGACGGCAAGACCTTGTGGGTGAGCTTCCGCTGGGCGCGTTCGGTGGGCCTGATCGACGTGGCCAGCCGCAAGCTGGTCAAGACCATCCGCGTGGGCCGCTCGCCGCACGGCATTTATTTCCGTACCCGCGCACCGCTTTATTGAGAGAGGGCGCCCGTCCGGGAACGCCATGGCGGGCGCGGCATCGAACTAGTATGGCCGCTGCCACTCCAATGCAGTCACAGGAAATCAGGACAGGCATCATGAGCAAGCATTCGCAGCCCCGGTTGCCCCGCGCTTTGGTCCGCGCGGTGGCTGCCGGGCTTGCAGCCACCGGACTGGCGCTGGCCGCCGGGCCGGCCAGTCCGGCGGGCCCGGTGCCTGCCGCCGCGCCCCAGGCCTGCCGCGCCGGCACGCTCTACCTGACCTTCGATACCGGCAGCATGAGCCAGGCGGCGCTGATCGCCGATACGCTGCGCCGGCACCATATCAAGGCCACGTTCTTCCTCGCCAACGAACCCACCATCAACAAGGACAGCTCGCTCGACCCGGGCTGGGCCGCGTACTGGAAGACGCTGGCCGCCGATGGCCATGTTTTTGGCAGCCACACGTTCGATCACGTCTACCTGCGCGGCGTACGCGACGGCAAGGTCACCATGCGGCCGCAGTTCGGCGTGCATGCGGGGCAGGACGTGGTGATGGACCAGCAAAGCTTCTGCAGCGAGCTGAACCGCAGCGCGCAGGCGCTGAAGCACCTCAGCGGCGCGACCATGTCGCCGCTGTGGCGGGCACCGGGTGGCCATACCGCGCCGCAGACGCTGCAATGGGCCGAGCAGTGTGGGTTCAAGCACGTGGCCTGGGCGCCGGCCGGCTTCCTGGGTGACGAGCTTTCGTCCGAGCGTTTCCCGAACAAGGTGCTGCTGGAGCGCGCATTGCGCGGCCTGCGCGATGGCGACATCGCCATGGCGCACCTGGGGATCTGGTCGCGCAAGGACCCCTGGGCGCCCGGCGTGCTCGAGCCGCTGATCAGCGGCCTGGAGCAGAAGGGTTTCTGCTTTGCCACGTTGCGCGAGCATCCCGCCTATCGTGACTGGCTGCGCGGGCAGTCCGCCACGGTGGCCGGGCAACCAGCCGGGAGCCGCTGATGCTCGACCTGCTCAACGGCTGGATTGGCCAGATTGAAGCCACGCTGTTCCAGGACGTGATCCTGCCGGTGGTCTACCAGCTTGGGCTGGGCGGCTATGCCGAGGACGCCTTCACCGGCACCGAATGGCTGCTGGTCGGGCTGGTGCAGATCGTGGTGATGGTGCTGATCCTCGGGCCGCTGGAAAAGCTGCGCCCGGTCGAAGCCGTGACCGACCGCGCCGCCATTCGCACCGACATCCTCTACACCGTCGTGCATCGCCTCGGCCTGTTCCGGCTGGCCATGTTCTTCCTGCTCGGTCCGCTGATGGATGGGCTGGAAGGGCATCTGCGCCTGCTTGGCTGGCAGCGGGTCAATGTGGAAGACTGGTGGCCAGCGGTGACGTCGATCCCGCTGGTCAGCTTCTTTATCTACCTGCTGCTGTTTGACCTGCTCGACTACTGGTACCACCGCCTCTCGCATACCTACCGCTGGTGGTGGAGCCTGCATTCGCTGCATCACAGCCAGCGCCAGATGACGCTATGGAGCGATAACCGCAATCACCTGCTCGACGACATGCTGCGCGACGTGGTGTTTGCGGTGGCGGCGCTGGCGGTGGGCGTGGAGCCTTCCCAGTACGTGCTGCTGGTGGCGCTGTCGCAACTGCTGCAGAGTTTGCAGCATGCCAACCTGCGCCTGCACTTTGGCACGTGGGGCGAGCGGCTGCTGGTCTCGCCGCGCTTTCACCGCACCCACCACGCGGTTGGCGTCGGCCACGAAGCCATCGGCCGGCCCACCAAGCTGGGCGGATGCAACTACGGCGTGATCTTTCCCTGGTGGGACATGTTGTTCCGCACCGCCGTGTTCTCCGACGCCTACTACCCCACCGGTGTGCGCGACCAGATGCCGCCACCGGCAGGCAAGGGGCGCGACTACGGCGCTGGCTTCCTGTCCCAGCAGTGGTACGGGATCAAGCGCCTGTTGCGGCTGGGCTGAAGCGGCGGTGCGCTTGCCGCGGCAGGCCCGGGAGCGCGCATTCCCCCGCAAGGCGCGCTCCCTCCCGCGCCCTGCGGTCTTGCGCTAGCGGCGCACGCGTCCCCCGCAGCACTTATGACGTGTGCTAGTCTAGTTAATCCCGCCTTTGTGGAACCCCAATTTACTGCATGAACGATATTTTTCGCGCGCTAGGCCGTGCCCTGATCAGCCAGCTGCATCCGCGCATGCTGATGCTTACCGTCATTCCTTTCCTGCTCGCCACCGGGCTGTGGGGTGGCCTGCTGCTGTGGGGGTGGGAGCCGATCATGACGGCCGCGCGCGGCGTGCTCGAGACGTCGGTGCTGACCAGCTGGATCTACGGCGCGCTGGACTGGTTCGGCTTGCAGTCCCTGCGCACGGTGGTGGCGCCGCTGTTTGTGATCGCACTGATGATCCCGCTGGTGATTGCCTCCATGCTGGTGTTTATCAGCTTGTTCTCGGTGCCAGCCGCGGTGCGGCACCTGGAGCGCAGCTATCCGGACCTGGTCAAGGCCAAGGGTGGCAGCATGGTGGGCAGCGTGTTCCAGGCGCTGGGCAGCACCATGGTGTTCCTGCTGCTGGCGCTGGTGACGCTGCCGCTGTGGCTGATCCCGCCTTTCTTTGCCTTGATCCCGCCCTTGCTATGGGGCTGGCTGACCTATCGTGTGATGACCTACGACGCGCTCGCGCAGCATGCCACGCCAGAGGAGCGCAAGACGCTGATGAAGCGCCATCGCATGGCGTTGCTCTCCATCGGCGTGGCGGTGGGCCTGCTGGGCTCGGCGCCGACGCTGATCTGGGTGGCTTCGGCGGCGCTGATTTTCCTGTTCCCGTTCGTGCTCGCGGGCACGCTGTGGCTGTATGTGCTGATCTTTATTTTCTCGGCACTGTGGTTTGGGCATTTCTGCCTGCGCGCGCTGGAGCAATTGCGCGCCGAGCGCGCTGCTGCGGCAGCCACGGCTGCGCCGGTGGTGGACGTTATCGACCTGGCGCCGTCCGATGTGCGGCGCATTGAACAATCCTGAAGCGAGGGCATCATGGGTTTCGGCCTGATCGTCATTGGTGACGAGATTCTGTCGGGGCGGCGCGAAGACAAGCATATGCGCCGTGCCATCGAACTGCTGGCGGCGCGCGGGCTGGCGCTGGACTGGGCGGAGTACGTGGGCGACGAGCGCGCGCGCATCACCGCCACACTCCGCCGCACGTTCGCGGGCAACGATGTGGTGTTCTGCACCGGCGGCATTGGCGCCACACCCGATGACCACACCCGGCAGTGCGCCGCGGCCGCGCTTGGCGTGCCGCTGGAACTGCATCCGGATGCCCGCGAGCAGATCGCCTTGCGGATCGCGGAGACCGCGGCGGGCGATCCCGCCAAGGCCGACCTGAACCTGCCGGAGAACCAGCATCGCTTCAAGATGGGCGAATTCCCCGCCGGGGCGCGCATCATCCCGAACAGCTACAACCGCATCCCCGGTTTTTCCGTGGCCGACCATCATTTCATGCCTGGCTTCCCGGTCATGGCGTGGCCGATGATGGAATGGGTGCTGGATACCTACTATTCCCACCTGTTCCATCAGGCGGTGCAAGTGGAGCGGTCGTTCCTGGTGTTCGAGGCGCCGGAATCCACCCTGACGCCGCTGATGGAGCGGGTCGAGGCCGCCTTCGAAGGCGTCCGCGTATTCAGCCTGCCGTCGGTGGGCGACGCCAAGCGCGGCGAGCTCTATGCGCGCCGCCACATCGACCTGGGTGTGAAGGGGCTGGCCGACCAGGTCGAGCCGGCCTATGCCATGCTGCGCGAAGGCGTGCAGGCAATGGGCTTCGAGCTGGTGGAGGTTGCGGCGCGGCGCCCGGGAGATCCGGCAGGGGACTGAGCCGTGACGGCGCCGACGTGGCCGATGCAATGAGAAAACGGGACAGCCACGCTGTCCCGTCTTGCTTTTTTTTGCGCGATGTACGCGCTCCCTAGTTTCAGGCGCCGTGCCAGGGCAGGCCGCGGAAGCACCAGCCTTCGACCGTCTTGCGATGGTGCTGCTCGTCGCGAGCGCCTTCGAAGCCTTCCAGCACGTCCATGGCGAACTGATAGCCGGCTTCCGTGGCGACGCGGGCAGCGTGCTTGGAGCGTGCCGCACTGCGGCACAGGAACAGCACGGGCACATCGGCGGGCACGCGGGCCCTGAGCTGCGCGATAAAGGCGGCGTTCTGCGTGCCGCCCGGATAACTGCTCCATTCCACATGCGCCAATTGGGCTTCCGGCAGGTCCGGCCCGCCGATCCAGTCGAGCTCAGCCTGCGTGCGCACGTCCACCATCACGGCGGTCGGGTCGCCCTGCAGTAGTGCAAAGGCCTCCTGGGGCGAGAGGGCGCCGAAGTATGGCAGTTGGTTTTGCTGCTGGCGCTCGCGCGCAGCTTGGAGTAGATCGTCTCGGGTGGTCATCTGGGTGACAAAATCGGTGGGTGAAATGGCATCTGGCAGAGGCTGCCGGATATTCTAGCGCGCCGGGCGTGCTCGCCGGCGGCCTTTGGATGCGAACGGCAGCAAGCGGCATCGGTTGTGCCGAAGTTGCGCCCGGCTTGGTTGCGCGCTGCGAGCGGTTGCGCGCTGCGAACCCCTTGGTAGCTAGGATCTTGCACCGCAAGCAGGCAACGGCACTCGGTTTGCACCAAAATGTTCTATTTTGGTGCGTCTGCCCCAAAATAGGGCTATAAGGCGCGCTGATGCACGCTTTTGGTGATTTTCGCGGGAGCCGGGGAGACCCGCTGGCGTCCCCGGAATGAGGCGCAAGCCGAACGGATTTATGCGTATGCCATATGCGGCACCCGAAACGCGCCTGGCCCCCCATATCGCGCCGTCTGGCTGCACTTTTTTCGGGAACGCAGGGGTAACTAGGGGGTTGCCTTGGCATGCTTTCTGCTAACATTCCTCGTCCCTTTCGTGGCCGATCTTTGTGTTGATGCAAACGTCTTTGATGCGTTGCACAGCGGAGATCGACGCAAGAATGGCTTTTCTAGATTCAGCCGAATTTCCAGGAGATAGGCATGGCCCACAGCGTTGCAGATGTGATGAAGCTTGTGAAGGAAAACGACGTCAAGTTCGTCGACTTCCGTTTCACCGATACCAAAGGCAAAGAGCAGCACGTGTCGGTACCCGTGTCGCACTTCGATGAAGACAAGTTTGAAAGCGGCCACGCTTTCGACGGCTCGTCGATCGCCGGCTGGAAGGGTATCGAGGCTTCGGACATGCTGCTGATGCCGGATCCGAATACCGCTAACGTCGATCCGTTTTACGAAGAACCGACCCTGATCCTGACCTGCGACGTGGTTGAGCCGTCGGATGGCAAGGGCTACGACCGCGACCCGCGTTCCATCGCCAAGCGCGCCGAGGCTTACCTGAAGAGCACCGGCCTGGGCGACACCGCCTTCTTCGGCCCGGAACCCGAGTTCTTCATTTTCGACGGCGTGACCTGGAACATTGACATGCAGGGTTGCTCCGTCAAGATCCACTCGGAAGAAGCACCGTGGTCGTCGGGCAAGGAGTTCGAACACGGCAACAGCGGCCACCGTCCGGGCAAGAAGGGCGGCTACTTCCCGGTTGCCCCGATCGACACCTTCCAGGACATCCGTTCGGAAATGTGCCTGATCCTGGAATCGCTGGGCATCCCCGTGGAAGTCCACCACCACGAAGTGGCTGGCCAGGGCCAGAACGAAATCGGCACCAAGTTCAGCACGCTGGTGCAGCGCGCCGACTGGACGCAGCTGCAAAAGTACGTGATCCAGAACGTTGCCCACACCTACGGCAAGACTGCTACGTTCATGCCGAAGCCGGTCGTTGGCGACAACGGTTCGGGCATGCACGTGCACCAGTCCGTATGGAAGGATGGCCAAAACCTGTTCGCAGGCAACGGCTACGCTGGCCTGTCGGAATTCGCGCTGTACTACATCGGCGGCATCATCAAGCACGCTCGCGCGCTGAACGCCCTGACCAACCCGGGCACGAATTCGTACAAGCGTCTGGTGCCGGGCTTCGAAGCGCCGGTCAAGCTGGCTTACTCGGCTCGCAACCGTTCGGCATCGATCCGTATTCCGTACGTTGCCAACCCGAAGGGCCGTCGTATCGAGACCCGCTTCCCGGATCCGCTGATGAACCCGTACCTGGGCTTCTCGGCGCTGCTGATGGCTGGCCTGGACGGCGTGCAGAACAAGATCCACCCGGGCGAAGCTGCCGACAAGAACCTGTACGACCTGCCGCCGGAAGAGGATGCAAAGATCCCGACCGTGTGCTCCAGCCTCGACCAGGCCCTGGAATACCTCGACAACGACCGCGAGTTCCTGACGCGCGGCGGCGTTTTCTCCAACTCCATGATCGATGCCTACATCGAGCTGAAGATGGAAGAAGTGACCCGCTTCCGCATGACCACGCACCCGATCGAGTTCGATATGTACTACTCGCTGTAAGGCGAGGCGTTGCCAGGTTGTGACCGGGCAACAGTTGCACCAGGAAGGGGCGGCCTCGGCTGTCCCTTTTTGTTTTGCTCGCCGGTTTGATCGCTAGAATGGGGCTCCTTTCCCACCATCCCTGCTGATGTCAATGGACGCGCTCGAATTCCCGCTTTCCTCGCTTCGACCCATGCACCGGTTCAGTGCCTCCATGCACGTATCGGCGGCGGCCTGCGCCATCCTGGCGCTTGTGCTGTTGTGCTGGAGCCGGCCGGCCCCGGCGCAGTCGGATATCTATGTCTGCGCTGGCCCCAACGGCGTGCCTGAATACCGCAACGGCAACGGCGGCAAGGGCTGCAAGCGGCTCAGCCTGCCGGAAGTCACGACGGTGCCGGGCGGGCGCGTGAGCGCCCCTTCGGCGGGCAAGGGTGCCGGGCCTGCGATGGCGCCCACCGCGTTTCCGCGCGTGGACAGCGCGACCCAGAAAAGCCGCGATGGCGAGCGCCGCGCGGTGCTTGAACAGGAACTGCAAAGCGAGGAGGCCAAACTGGCCGCGCTGCGCGCCGAGTTCAACAACGGCCAGCCCGAGCGCCAGGGCAATGAACGTAACTACCAGAAGTACCTCGACCGCACCGCCATGCTGCGCGACGACATCGCGCGTGGCGAGGCCAATGCCGCTTCGCTGCGGCGCGAACTCTCCAATTTGAAGGACTAGCACTATGCGTCGCCTGATTCGCAGCGTCTCGCGCAAGGTGGCTTCGGCCGGGGCTGGCACGCCGGCCGAGGGTGGAGCCGTGGTGCTGCCATTGGGCGATGTGTCCTACCACCAGGGGCTGGACGTGGTCGCCAACCCCGTATTGCTGGTGCGCCAGCCCGGCCTGCGCATCGTCTACGCCAATCCCGCGGCCGAGGCCAGCTTCGCGGTGTCGCGCAAGGCCATGGTGGAGCTGTCGCTGGCAGACCTGTTCGGTGCTTCGGAAGAGCTCGGCAGCATGATCGAGACCGTGATTTCACGGCAGTTCGACGCGCGCCGGCAGGATGTGGTACTGCATCCGCCCCTGCAGGAGCCGATGCACGCGCATGTGGTGATCGGCGCGCTGGATGCCACGGCCGACACGGTACTGGTGGAAGTGCTTCCCAACGAGCAAAAGGTCCGCAGCGACCGCGAGGAGCGCATCCTCGACCTGACCTCGGCCAACAAGGAGCTCATCCGCAATCTGGCGCATGAGATCAAGAACCCGCTGGGCGGCATCCGAGGCGCGGCGCAATTGCTCGAGTTCGAGTTGCCTGACCGTTCGCTGCGGGAGTACACCCAGGTCATCATCAAGGAGTCGGACCGCCTGCAGACATTGGTGGACCGCCTGCTGGAGCCGCACCGCCATCCGCACATCGTGTCCGACCTCAACATCCACGAGGTGCTGGAGCGCGTGCGCTCGGTGGTACTGGCCGAATTCCCCTCCGGGCTGGATATCGTGCGCGACTACGACGCGAGCCTGCCCGACCTGCGCGGCGACATGGAGCAGTTGATCCAGGCCGTGCTCAACA
The DNA here is from genome assembly GCF_014170355.1 of Cupriavidus sp. UME77. NCBI lineage: Bacteria > Pseudomonadati > Pseudomonadota > Betaproteobacteria > Burkholderiales > Burkholderiaceae > Cupriavidus > Cupriavidus sp. UME77. The sequence goes on along the minus strand of NZ_LZZU01000060.1, from coordinate 57,751 downwards.
TCGTCCACAACGCTGCCCAGGCGCTCGCGGAGCGCGTGGCGCGGGGCGATGCGCAGATCATCCTGCGGACCCGGGTGGCCCGCCAGGTCACCATAGCGAAGCGATTATTCAAGCTGGCATTGGACTTGCATGTCATTGATAACGGTCCGGGCATCCCCGAGGATATCCGCGAACGCATCTTCTACCCGCTGGTGTCGGGCAGGGATGGCGGTAGCGGCCTCGGTCTCACACTCGCTCAAACCTTCGTGCAGCAGCACGAGGGCTTGATCGAATGCGAGAGCCGGCCGGGCTGTACCGACTTCCGTATCCTGCTGCCCCTGCATTGATCGCATCGGCGACAGCAATTGGAACTGCCCCAATGATTGCTGCCGACCGGCTTGCCGGCGGTGTGCGGCCAGGTTCACGGAAGACCAAATGACACCGAGCAGACAAGCGACGCACATGAAGCCGATCTGGATAGTCGACGACGATCAATCAATCCGCTGGGTTCTTGAGAAGGCCCTCGCCCGCGAAAGCCTGCTCTCACGCAGCTTCACCAACGTGCGCGACGTACTGGCCGCACTGGAAGACGATGAACCACAGGTCCTGATCTCCGATATCCGCATGCCGGGTGGCTCGGGCCTGGACCTGCTGCAAGCGCTCAAGGCGCGGCATCCGGGGCTGCCGGTCATCGTGATGACGGCATACTCCGACCTGGATAGCGCAGTAGCGGCCTTCCAGGGTGGCGCCTTCGAGTACCTGGCCAAGCCCTTCGACGTGGATAAGGCGGTCGAGCTGATTCGCCGCGCGCTGCAGGAAAGCCTGCGCGAGGAGGAGCTCGAAGACCGCCTGGTCGACGCGCCGGAAATCCTCGGCCAGGCGCCGGCCATGCAGGACGTGTTCCGCGCCATCGGCCGCCTGTCGCAATCGAACGTGACGGTGCTGATCACCGGCGAGTCCGGTACCGGCAAGGAACTGGTGGCGCAGGCGCTGCACAAGCACAGCCCGCGCGCCAACGGGCCCTTTATCGCCCTCAATACCGCTGCCATTCCAAAGGACCTGCTGGAGTCGGAGCTGTTCGGCCATGAGCGCGGCGCCTTTACCGGCGCGCAGACCATGCGCCGCGGCCGCTTCGAGCAGGCCGAGGGCGGCACGCTGTTCCTCGACGAAATCGGCGACATGCCGTTCGACCTGCAAACGCGCCTGCTGCGTGTGCTGTCGGATGGCAACTTCTACCGCGTGGGTGGCCACAATCCGCTGCGCGCCAACGTGCGCGTGATTGCTGCCACTCACCAGAACCTGGAAACGCGCGTCAAGGAAGGCCTGTTCCGCGAGGACTTGTTCCACCGCCTCAACGTGATCCGCCTGCGCTTGCCGCCGCTGCGCGAACGGCCGGAAGACATCACCCTGCTGGCGCGCCATTTCCTGCAGAAGAGTGCCAAGGAACTGGGCGTGGAGCCCAAGCGCATGTCGGACGAGGCCCTGGCCTATGTCAGCACACTGCCGTTCCCTGGCAACGTGCGTCAGCTGGAGAACCTGTGCAACTGGCTGACCGTGATGGCACCCGCGCAGACCATCGAGGTCAAGGACATGCCGGCCGAGATGATCGGCACTGGCACGGCGCCGGGCGGCGGCGCCGGCGCGGCGCGCCAGGCAGAGTTCCGGGCAGAGGGCAGGGCGGACGATGCCGACGGCCATGACGCCGTCGACTACGGCGCCGCGCCTTCCACCTTGGGCGGGGAGCCAGACACCGCGCTGGCTTACGCTGGCCGCTCGGCTGCGGCCAGCGCGCTGGCCGGCTGGGAGCACCTGCTGGCGGGGGAAGCCCGCGCCATGCTGGAGTCCGGCCAGCCGGAAGTCATGGATGCACTGACGCGGCGTTTCGAGAAGGCGGTGCTGGAGGCTGCGCTGGGCGTTACCCGCGGGCGCCGCGTCGAGGCGGCCACCCGCCTGGGCATTGGCCGCAATACCATCACGCGCAAGCTGCAGGAGCTGGGCTTCGATTGAATCGGGTCATGCCCGTCGTTGCAGCACATAAAAAAACAGCCGGGCTTGCCCGGCTGTTTTTTTTATGACGGCGCGCCTTTGGCAGGTCAGCCGCGCGCGGCCAGCAGAAGTTCAGCCATTTCCGCGAAGCCCTCGCCGCAGGCCGCCTCGGTGATATAGGCCGGTTTGGCTGGCAGCTGCGTCAGGATATCGCGGATATTAGCCACCCCGACCGACAGCGGGAAATGAGCAAACATGCTGGCGTCGTTCGCTGAGTCGCCGATAAACAGCCATTCCTCCCGTTCGGCATCCAGGTCCGCCCCCAGCAATTCCGCAGCGCACAATCGGCTCATGCTGAGCTTGTCGTGATCCCCGAACCAGCCATTGACGTGAATGGACGAGACCGTGGCGGTCATGCCGGCTTCCCGCATCAGCCCGGCAATGCGCTCGACCGCGGCGGGCGGCAGGGGTGCGACGTCCTCGGCGTGGTCGACGGCCAGGTCGGCGGCGTGCCAGGCCTGGTCCGAGGCCAGCGCGCAGCCTGGCACCTCTTGCACGATGCGTTTGCCAAGCGCGTGGATGCGCGCCAGGTTTTCGGCTCGCGTGGCGGCGTCGTCCAGGTAACGGGTCACCAGTTTGCCCGCGCGCAGGTGGGAGTAGAAGGCACCGTTTTCTCCGATGATGGCGTCCACCGGCCATAACCGCGTCAGGATCTCGGCCCAGGCGATGCAGCGTCCGGTGACCGGGATCACGTGCAGCCCGGCTGCCTTGAGGCGGTCGAGCGCCATGTAGGTGGCCGCCGGCAGCCTGCCGTCGGTGGTGATGGTGCCGTCGATATCGGTCAGTACGCCGCGAATCCGGCGCAGCGCCGGGGCGGGAAGGCTTTGTATGGCTTGCATAGCGCGAGATTCTACCCTGTCAAGCTGCCGATAAATCGTTGTCATATTATTGTAATTTAGTAGAAATGCCCGGTTTTCCAATCCAACAAGGCGGGGTAACATCCGCCTGTCACAAAAACTGCATACAGTCGGACGATTTTTGTCCAATGCCACAAGATAGAACAGGAGAGATTTCCATGACCGTAAAACGTACCGCGTTGACCCTGGCGGCTTTTGTCATGCTGGCCGGCGCTGGATCGGCCAATGCCGCCGTCGAGATCCAGTGGTGGCATTCGATGGAAGGTGCGCTCAATGAGAAGGTGAACGCGATCGCCACGCAGTTCAATGCCAGCCAGTCCGACTACAAGATCGTACCGATCTACAAGGGCCAGTACGACGAGTCGCTGGCGGCGGGCATCGCTGCCTTCCGCTCGGGCAACGCGCCCGCGATCCTGCAGGTATTCGAGGTGGGGACGGCCACCATGATGAGCGCCAAGGGTGCCATCAAGCCGGTGGCGACGGTCATGAAGGACGCTGGCGAAAAGTTCGACGCCAAGATGTACATCCCGGCGGTGGCTGGCTACTACACCTCGAACAAGGGTGAGATGCTGTCGTTCCCGTTCAATAGCTCCACCACGGTGATGTACTACAACAAGGACGCCTTCAAGAAGGCCGGGCTGGATCCGAACAAGCCGCCCGTGACCTGGCAAGAGGTGGCCACCGATTCCGCCAAGCTCAAGGCTGCCGGCATCTCTTGCGGTTACACCACCGACTGGCAGTCGTGGGTGCATCTGGAAAGCTTCTCGGCCTGGCACAACGTCTTGTTCGCCACCGAGAACAATGGCTTCGGTGGCACGGGCGCGCGCCTGGTGTTCAATTCGCCGCTGCACGTCAAGCATATTGCCAACCTGCTCGACATGCAGCAGAAGGGCTACTTTGTCTACGGCGGCCGCAAGGACGAGCCGAAGGCGAAGTTTATTGCCGGCCAATGCGCGATGCTGACCGGTTCCTCGGCGGCGCTGGCGAATATCCGCAAGAACGCCAAGTTCGATTTCACCGTGGCGCAACTGCCGTACGAGCAAGGCGTGCCGGGCGCCCCGCAAAACACCATCATCGGCGGTGCTTCGTTGTGGGTGATGGGTGGCAAGAAGGCCGAGGAATACAAGGGCGTAGCCAAGTTCTTCACCTATCTGTCGCGCCCCGAGGTGCAGGCCGACTGGCACCAGTCGACCGGCTACCTGCCGGTGACGATGGCAGCCTACGAACTCACCAAGAAATCGGGCTTCTATGAGAAGAACCCCGGCGCGGACGTGGCGGTCAAGCAGATGATCGTCAAGACCACGGACAAGTCGCGAGGCATCCGCCTGGGCAACTTCCCGCAGATCCGTACGGTGATCGACGAAGAGCTCGAAGCAGTGTGGACCGGCAAGAAGCAACCCAAGGAAGCACTGGATTCGGCGGTTGCGCGCGGCAATGAATTGCTGGAGCGTTTCCAGAAGACGGTCCGCGAATAAGCGCTGCGGCTTCTTGAGTGTTTAGGAGGCGGAGGCTGTGCCTCCGTCTTTGGTTTGTGCGGCAGCCTCGCCGCACTGGCTATGACTGATGACGCGCCGCGCATAGCGGTGGCTTGGATGCGTGATGGAAAAACGGGTCGTATTCCGATCTTCATGGTTGCCTTATCTGCTGGTGCTACCGCAGATGGCGGTGACGCTGATCTTCTTTTTTTGGCCGGCCGGACAGGCGCTGTATCAGTCTGTGCTGCGGCAGGATGCCTTCGGTATTGATCTCCAGTTCGTCGGCCTGGAGAACTTCCGCGATCTGTTCAGTGATGCGCAGTACCTGAACTCGTTTCGCGTCACGGGCGTGTTCGCCGTCGGGGTGACGCTGGTCGGGCTGACGGTCTCGCTGATGCTTGCCTACTTCGCCGATCGCGTGGTGCGGGGCGCCAGTGGCTACAAGATGCTGCTGATCTGGCCGTATGCCGTGGCGCCGGCGGTGGCGGGCGTGCTGTGGATGTTCATGTTCAACCCGACGCTGGGCGTGGTGTCCTACGCGCTGCATCGGTTCGGTGTGGACTGGAACTTCTTGCTCAATAGCAACCAGGCCATGCTGCTGGTGGTGCTGATCGCAGCGTGGAAGCAGATCAGCTACAACTTCCTGTTCTTCCTGGCCGGCTTGCAGAGCATCCCTAAATCGCTGATCGAGGCAGCCGCCATCGATGGCGCGGGGCCTTGGCGCCGGTTCTGGTCGATCATATTCCCGCTACTGTCGCCGACCACGTTCTTCCTGATGGTGATCAATGTGGTGTACGCCTTCTTCGACACCTTTGCCATTATCGATGCGGTGACCCATGGCGGCCCCGTCAACGCCACCAATACGCTGGTCTACAAGGTCTACCAGGATGGCTTCCGCGGACTCGATATCGGCGGGTCGGCTGCGCAGTCGGTTGTGCTGATGGGGATCGTGATTGTTCTCACGGTGGTGCAGTTCCGCTACGTGGAACGCAAGGTGCAGTACTGAAGGATTGGCAAAATGGTAGAACGACGACCCTTTCTAGATTTTCTCTCGCACCTGATGCTGGTGCTGGGCGTAGTGGTAGTGGCTTTCCCCGTCTATGTCACTTTTGTTGCCTCGACGCTGACCGCCGACGAGGTGCTGCAGGCACCGATGACGCTGCTGCCGGGCAGCCATTTTCTGGAGAACTATCGCACCGTGCTGGTAGCCGGCGTGGGCAATGCCGCCTCGCCTGTCTCCACCATGATGTTGAACAGCTTGATCATGGCGCTGGGCATCGCGCTGGGCAAGATCACGATCTCGATCATCTCGGCCTTCGCGGTGGTGTACTTCAAGTTCCCGCTGCGCAAGATCTTCTTCTGGATGATCTTCATCACGCTGATGCTGCCGGTGGAAGTGCGGATCCTGCCGACCTACAAGGTGGTGTCCGATCTCGGCATGCTGGACAGCTACTTCGGCCTGACCATCCCGATCATCGCCTCGGCGACCGCGACCTTCCTGTTCCGCCAGTTCTTCCTGACCATTCCGGATGAGTTGGCCGAGGCCGCGCGCATTGACGGCGCGGGGCCGCTGCGCTTCTTCAAGGACGTGGTGCTGCCGCTGTCCAAGACCAGCATCGCGGCGCTCTTTGTGATCCAGTTCATCTACGGCTGGAACCAGTACCTGTGGCCGCTCCTGATCACCACGCAGAAGTCGATGACGCCGGTGGTGGTGGGGGTCACGCAGATGATCTCCCGCTCCGGGGATGCCGCGACCGACTGGAACCTGGTGATGGCCACCGTGATGCTGGCCATGGTGCCGCCCGCGATCGTGGTGGTGCTGATGCAGAAGTGGTTCGTCAAGGGCCTGGTCGAAACCGAAAAATAAGCGGGTGGGGCGGGGCGTGCCCATGTGATGGCGCGCCCGCCACGCTTGCCCAGCGAGAAAGAATAGCAATGGCAAAACTGTCGCTTCGCAACGTACAGAAGACTTACGCCGGCAACGTCAAGGTTGTGCACGGCATCGATATGGAAATCAACGATGGCGAGTTCATCGTCATCGTCGGCCCCTCGGGCTGCGGCAAATCCACGCTGCTGCGCATGGTAGCCGGGCTGGAAGCCATCAGTGGCGGCGAGGTGCATATTGGCGACAAGATCGTCAATCACCTCGAGCCCGCGGAGCGGGACATCGCCATGGTGTTCCAGAACTACGCGCTCTACCCGCATATGAGCGTGTACGACAACATGGCCTACGGGCTGAAGATCCGTGGCATGGACAAGAGCGAGATCGAGCAGCGCGTCAAGCACGCCGCCGGCATCCTGGAACTGGCGCCGCTGCTCGAGCGCAAGCCGCGCGCGCTGTCGGGCGGCCAGCGTCAGCGCGTGGCCATGGGCCGGGCGATCGTGCGTGAGCCTGCCGTGTTCCTGTTCGACGAGCCGCTGTCCAACCTCGACGCCAAGCTGCGCGTGCAGATGCGCCTGGAGTTGAAGGAATTGCACCGCCGCCTGCGCACCACCAGCATGTATGTGACCCACGACCAGGTCGAAGCCATGACGCTGGCGGATCGCATGATGGTGCTCAACGGCGGGCGCGTGGAGCAGATCGGCACGCCGCTGGAAGTCTATGCGCGCCCGGCCAGCACCTTCGTGGCCAGCTTCATTGGCTCGCCGCCGATGAATCTGGTGCCGGTGGCGCGGACCAATGGCGGGCAGGGCGAAGCGCAGATGCGCGTGGAGCAGAAGCCGGGTGCGCAAGGCGCGCCTGCCACGCTCGGCCACCTGCCGATGGGCCTGCACCTGCCCGAGCGCGCGCTGCTCGGCCTGCGTCCGGAGCATATCGAGCCGTGCGCGGCGCATGAGGCGATCGCCGAGATCGAGGTCCGCCTGGTCGAGGCGCTCGGCGCCGACTCCTATGCCTACGGCACGCTGGGCAGCCAGCCGGTGGTGGTGCGGCTGGACAGCAATATGCCTGTGCGCAGCGGCGATCGCTTGCCGATCACGGCCACGGCCGAGCACCTGCATTTCTTCGACGCCGATTCCGGCAAGCGCATCGAGGCCTGACATGACCCTAGCCGCCTGGCCCTATCCGCGCCATGTCGCCCATCGGGGCGCGGGCAAGCTCGCACCCGAGAACACCCTGGCGGCATTCCGCCACGGCGCATCGTTTGGCTACCGCATGTTCGAGTTCGACGTGAAGCTGTCGGGCGACGGACGCCCGGTGCTGCTGCACGACGCCACGCTGGACCGGACCACCAACGGCCAGGGGCGGGCCGATGCGCTGACGTTGGGCGAGATCGCGATGCTGGACGCGGGCAGCTGGCACAGCCCCGCCTATGCCGGCGAACCAGTGCCCACGCTGGCGGCGATTGCTCGCTATACCCGTGCCAACGGCTTCTTCGTCAATATCGAGATCAAGCCCGTGCCCGGCGCGGAATGGCGCACCGGCGCGGCGGTAGCCCTCGACGCCCAGGCACTGTGGGCCGGCAGCGATGTGCTGCCGCTGCTGTCGTCATTCTCGGAAGAGTCGCTGGAAGCGGCCCGCAAGGCCGCGCCCGGCCTGCCGCGCGCGCTGCTGCTGGACAAGCTGCCGCCCGACTGGCTGGAGCGGCTGCGCCGGCTGGACTGCGTGGCGCTCGATGCCAACCATCGCGAGCTTACCGCCGAGGTCATCCAGGCGGCCCATGCGGCCGGCTTCCGGGTGGCCTGCTATACCGTCAATGACCCGGCGCGCGCGACGGAACTGCTGAGCTGGGGACTGGACACACTGATTACCGACGCGGTCGACCTGATCGCGCCGCGTCAGGCCTAGTCCACTAGTCCGCCCGGCGGTGCTGGCGCGGCCTGTTCATGCAGGCTGCGCCAACGCGTCGCGCACCGCATCGTCCACGCTCCAGCCGCGCCATATTTCCTCGGGCAGGGCGGGGTTGCTTGCATGCGCCAGCAGGTCGCGCACCTCGTCCTTGACCCGCGCGAGCCGCAGCGGCATGCCGTGGGCCTTCGCGAACACCGCCAGTTCGCCCAAGGCTTCAAGGGCAGTGCCGTCGAGGTCCGACGATTCTTCCAGGCTGAGTATCAGGCCGTACTGGGGATGCTCGCGCGCCAGCACCTGGCGCACGGTGCCCAGCACGCTATCGACATTGCCGAAGAACAGCGGCACTTCCGGGCGCGCGATCAGCAGTCCCTTGGGCGCAGTGGCCTCGGGGTGGCGCGCCGTGTCGACGAAGTCGTGGCTATCGGCCCAACGCCCCAGCCAGCTCACCTGCGGGCGCGACAAGCGCTGCAGCAGCATCGCCAGGCTGACCCCGATTGCCAGCAGCAGCCCATGCAGCACGCCCAGCAACAGCACGCCGGCAAAAGCGGTCACCGCGACCAGGCGGTCGCGCCGCCAGTCGAAATAAGGCCTGAGGCTGCCGGGGTTGAGGCTGTGCCCGACCGCGCGGATCACGATGGCCGCGAGTACCGCTTCTGGCGTGTGCGAGATCCAGGGAAGCAGGGTGCATACCGCGGCAAAGACCACGGCACCCGCAATCAAGCCGGCACGGCGGCTTTGCGCGCCGGCTGCTTCGTTAGCCGAGGTCCCGGAAAACCCCGCGCCCACCGGCATGCCCTGGAACAACCCCGAAGCGAGGTTGGCCAGCCCCAGCGCCGCCAGGTCGCGGTTGGGCGAGACGATGTCGCCGTGGCGCATGGCAAAGGTGCGGATCGAGCCGTAGCTCTCGGCATACAGGATCAGGGCCAGCGCGGCGGCCAGCTCGCCCACCCGCATCCAGTCGGCCATGCTCAGGTCCGGCACCCGGGGCGCGGAGAACTGCAGGGCGATGTTGCCGACGGCTGCCACGCCATGTGCCTGGGTCCAGCCGCTGAGGTCGAGCATGATGCCGGCGGCGATGACCAGCAGCGCGCCCGGCATGGCGCGCCAGCGCGCGAACACGTGCAGCAGCGCCAGCGCAACCAATGCCACCGCTGCGCCTGCCAGGTTCCAGTGGCGCCAGCTGGCGAGCAGCTCCCAAGCCAGGCGCAGGAAGTCGCCGTGCGCCGGATGCACGTCCAGGACCTTCGGGCATTGCTTGAGCACGATGGTCAGCGCCAGTCCCAGCGCGAAGCCACGCAGCACCGGCTTGGCGATCAGGTTGGAGATCGCCCCCAGGTGCGCCAGCGACGCCAGCAGGAACAGCACCCCCGCCAGCAGGATCACGCCTGCGCCGAGGGCGATGCGCAGTCCGGCGTCGCCCTCGGCCGCAGCCGTGGTGACTGCCAGCAGCACCGCGGCAGACGACGAGGTGGCTGAAACGATGGCAAAGCGGCTGCTGCCAAGCAGGCCGTAGACCAGCAGGCCCGCGAACAGCGCGATCACGCCGGCTTGCGGCGGCAGCCCGGCAATGCCGGAATAGGCCACGGCCTCGGGCAGCAGCAGTCCGGCGATGGCCAGGCCGGCCACCAGGTCTGCACGCCATGTGACGGAAGCAGCGCCCGGCGCCGAGGCGTCGGCGGTGGGGGAGGGCATCATTGGCGGGGCCGGGCGCTGGCCCGCGGCAGGTGTGGCAAGAGATGCATGGATCGCTCCTTTGGTTTACGGCTCCATGCTATCGAACGCATGGGTTTCGACATCTCCTACGGGAGGCGGTCTTGGCCGCTTCGCAACACTGCGAAGCGGCCCGCGCGCGTTACGGCAAATTTCCCTCGGCTCACGCGGCAAACGTGCTATTCTTATGCGAGTGAAGACTTAGGTCCTTCCACGCACAACTGACCCTTTCAGGGCGACTGAACAGATCGGCACCCGCTGCGGTGCCGTTTGCATAATGATGCATTTAATGTGTTTCAGTTGCTGCCCGGAAAGAGTTGTTTGCAATCCGCTAACCGGTCAAGCCGTGTCGCGGAAGGTTGATGAACCCGCTTTATTCCGGCATTCCCGGATAATAGTGAGCGCCCCATGATGCAGCAGTATCAGAGCAATTCGTACCTCTTCGGCGGCAATGCCCCCTATGTAGAAGAGCTGTACGAGGCCTACCTCGAAAATCCCTCCTCGGTTCCCGATAACTGGCGCGCGTACTTCGACGCGATGCAGAACGTGCCGGCTGTCGATGGCTCCAACGCCCGCGATATCCCCCACGCTCCCATCGTCGCCTCGTTCGCTGAGCGTGCCAAGGCGGGCCCGATCAAGACTATTGTTGCCTCGGCCGACTCCGATATGGGGCGCAAGCGCGTTGCTGCCACGCAGCTGATCGCCGCTTACCGCAACATCGGTTCGCACTGGGCAGACCTGGATCCGCTCAAGCGCCAGGAGCGTCCGCCCCTGCCGGACCTCGACCCCGCGTTCTACGGCTTCTCCGAAAGCGATCTCGACATCGTCTTCAACGCCAGCAATACGTATTTCGGCAAGGAATCGATGAGCCTGCGCGAGCTGCTCAACAACCTGCGCGAAACGTACTGCAGCAGCATCGGCGCCGAGTTCATGTACATCAGCGACCAGGCGCAAAAGCGCTGGTGGCAAGAGCGCCTGGAAACCACGCGTTCCAAGCCGGTGTTCACCCTCGAGAAGAAGAAGCACGTGCTCGACCGCCTGACCGCGGCCGAAGGCCTGGAGCGCTTCCTCCACACCAAGTACGTTGGCCAGAAGCGCTTCTCGCTGGAAGGCGGCGAAAGCTTCATCGCTGCCATGGACGAACTGATCCAGCACAGCGGCAGCAAGGGCGTGCAGGAAATCGTGATCGGCATGGCCCACCGCGGCCGCCTGAACGTGCTGGTCAATACGCTTGGCAAGATGCCGGCTGACCTGTTCGCCGAGTTCGAAGGCAAGCACGTCGATGACCTGCCGGCCGGCGACGTGAAGTACCACAAGGGCTTCTCCAGCGACGTCTCCACCGAAGGCGGCCCGGTCCACCTGTCGCTCGCCTTCAACCCGTCCCACCTGGAAATCGTCAACCCGGTCGTCGAAGGCTCGGTCAAGGCCCGCCAGGAACGCCGCGGCGAGCCCGCGGGCCATGCGGAAGTGCTGCCGGTGCAAGTGCACGGCGACGCGGCATTCGCAGGCCAGGGCGTGGTGATGGAAACGCTGAATCTGGCACAGACCCGCGGCTACGGCACGGGCGGCACGATGCACATCGTGATCAACAACCAGATCGGCTTCACCACCTCGGATCCGCGCGACTCGCGTTCCACGCTGTATTGCACCGACGTCGTCAAGATGATCGAGGCACCGGTGCTGCACGTCAACGGCGACGATCCTGAAGCCGTGGTGTTCGCCATGCAGCTGGCCGTGGACTTCCGCATGGAGTTCAAGAAGGATGTCGTGGTCGACATCATCTGCTTCCGCAAGCTGGGCCACAACGAGCAGGACACCCCGGCCGTTACCCAGCCGCTGATGTACAAGAAGATCGCCCAGCACCCGGGCACGCGCAAGCTGTACGCTGACAAGCTGACCGCGCAGAACCTGGTGGCTGCCGACTTCGGCGACCAGCTGGTCAAGGAATACCGTGCCGCGATGGACGCGGGCAAGCACACGGTCGACCCCGTCCTGTCGAACTTCAAGAACAAGTTCGCCGTGGACTGGATGCCGTTCCTGAACCGCAAGTGGACCGACGCCGCCGACACCGCCGTGCCGGTGACCGAGCTCAAGCGCCTGGCCGAACGCATCACCACCATCCCCGAGCACCTCAAGCTGCATCCGCTGGTCGAGAAGGTGGTGAAGGATCGCGCCAACATGGGCCGCGGCGACCAGCCGCTGGACTGGGGCATGGGCGAGCATCTGGCCTTCGCTTCGCTGGTGGCTTCGGGCTACCCGGTGCGCATCACCGGCCAGGACGCCGGCCGTGGCACCTTTACCCACCGCCACTCGGTGCTGCACGACCAGAACCGCGAGCGCTGGGATGCAGGCAGCTACGTGCCCCTGCAGAACGTGTCGGAAAACCAGGCACCGTTCACGGTGATCGACTCGGTGCTGTCGGAAGAGGCTGTGCTCGGCTTTGAATACGGCTTCTCCACCGCTGAGCCGAACGCACTCGTGATCTGGGAAGCCCAGTTCGGCGACTTCGTCAACGGCGCCCAGGTGGTGATCGACCAGTTCATCTCCTCCGGCGAAGTGAAGTGGGGCCGCGCCTCGGGCCTGACCCTGATGCTGCCGCACGGCTACGAAGGCCAGGGCCCGGAACACAGCTCGGCGCGCATCGAGCGCTTCCTGCAGCTGTGCGCGGACCACAACATGCAAGTCTGCCAGCCGACCACCCCGGCCCAGATCTTCCACCTGCTGCGCCGCCAGATGATCCGTCTGTTCCGCAAGCCGCTGGTGATCATGACGCCGAAGTCGCTGCTGCGTAACAAGGAGGCGGTCTCGCCGCTGTCCGACCTGGCCAAGGGTCACTTCGAGACGGTCATCCCCGATCACGAAGAACTGAACGCCAGCAAGGTCAAGCGCGTGATCATGTGCTCGGGCAAGGTCTACTACGACCTGGTCAACACCCGCAAGGAACGCGGCGCAACCGACACGGCCATCATCCGCATGGAACAGCTGTATCCGTTCCCGCACAAGGCAGTGGCAGCCGAGCTGAAGAAGTACCCGAACGCCAACGAAATCGTGTGGTGCCAGGACGAGCCGCAGAACCAGGGTGCCTGGTTCTTCGTCCAGCACTTCATCATGGAAAACATGGCGGAAGGCCAGAAGCTCGGTTACGCGGGTCGTCCCGCCTCGGCATCGCCGGCGGTGGGCTACTACGCCAAGCACAACGAGCAACAAAAGGCGCTGCTGGATGCGGCGTTCTCCAAGCTCAAGGGCTTTGTCCTGACCAAATGATCGTGGCCAGCATGGCGGCGCGCGCGAAGAGCGCGCACCGCCATGTTTTTTGCCACCTGCCTTAAGCAAAAACGAATACATCAAGGAAATTCCAACCATGGCTATTGTTGACGTCAAGGTTCCGCAACTCTCTGAATCGGTTGCAGAAGCAACCATGCTGAACTGGAAGAAGAAGCCGGGCGAAGCTGTTGCCCAAGACGAAATCCTGATTGAAATCGAGACCGACAAAGTCGTGCTCGAAGTGCCGGCCCCGTCGGCTGGCGTGCTGTCGCAGATCATCCGCAACGACGGCGATACCGTGGTTGCCGACGAAGTGATCGCCAAGATCGATACCGAAGCCACTGCTGGCGCCGTCGCTCCCGCCGCTGCTGCACCGGCCCCCGCTGCTGCCGCCCCGGCCGCCGCAGCTGCTCCGGCAGCAGCCGGCGCCGTGGCCATGCCTTCGGCAGCCAAGCTGATGGCCGAAGGCGGCCTGTCCGCCGGCCAGGTTGCAGGCACGGGCAAGGATGGCCGCATCACCAAGGGTGACGTGCTGGCCGCGACCGCTGCACCCGCTCCCGCACCGGCCGCCAAGGCAGCACCGGCTCCGGCCGCTGCCAAGCCGGCGCTGCAGCAGGTTGCCGCCCCGGTGGACTTCGCCGCCCTGGGCGACCGCCCGGAAGAGCGCGTGCCGATGAGCCGCCTGCGCGCCCGTATCGCCGAGCGCCTGCTGCAATCGCAAAGCACCAACGCCATCCTCACCACCTTCAATGAAGTGAACATGAAGCCGGTGATGGACCTGCGCAACAAGTACAAGGACCGCTTCGAGAAGGAACACGGCGTGAAGCTGGGCTTCATGTCCTTCTTCGTCAAGGCCGCGGTCCACGCGCTGAAGAAGTTCCCGCTGATCAACGCCTCGATCGACGGCAACGACATCGTCTACCACGGCTACTTCGACATCGGTATCGCCGTGGGCTCGCCGCGTGGCCTGGTGGTGCCTATCCTGCGCAACGCCGACCAGATGAGCCTGGCCGACATCGAAAAGAAGATCGCTGAATTCGGCGCGAAGGCCCGCGACGGCAAGCTGTCGCTGGAAGAGCTGACCGGTGGTACGTTCTCGATCTCCAACGGCGGTACCTTCGGCTCGATGCTGTCGACGCCGATCATCAACCCGCCGCAATCCGCGATCCTGGGCGTGCACGCCACCAAGGACCGCCCGGTGGTGGAAGACGGCCAGATCGTGATCCGTCCGATGAACTACCTCGCCATGTCCTACGACCACCGCATCATCGACGGCCGCGAAGCCGTCCTGGGCCTGGTCGCCATGAAGGACGCGCTGGAAGATCCGGCGCGCCTGCTGCTGGACCTGTAATCATCTGCAAAGCCTGAGGTCTTGCCCGCATTTTTCCCGCCGCGCCTGTCATCGGGCGCGGCACTGGCGGGCATGACGGACCGAAGAGTTGAAAGCGGCCTGGCGGGCGACGTTGCCCCGCCGCGGTTGCAAAAGGAATCTCCATGAGCAAACAATTCGACGTGCTGGTGATCGGTGCCGGCCCCGGCGGCTACATCGCCGCCATTCGTGCCGGCCAGCTGGGCCTGAATGTGGCCTGCTGCGAAGGCAATGCCTACGACGATCCCAAGGACGAACCGCGCCTGGGCGGCACCTGCCTGAACGTGGGTTGCATCCCCTCCAAGGCACTGCTGGCATCCTCGGAAGAATTCGAGAACGTACAGCATCACCTGGGCGACCACGGCATCACGGTTGGCGATGTCAAGGTCGACGTGGCCAAGATGCTCAAGCGCAAGGACGATATCGTCGGCAAGATGACCAAGGGCATCGAGTTCCTGTTCCGCAAGAACAAGGTCACGCTGCTCAAGGGCTACGGCAAGTTCGTCGGCAAGACCGCCGAGGGCTTCCAGGTCGAGGTCGCCGGCAAGGCAGGAACCGAAGTCGTGACGGCCAAGCAGGTCATCGTCGCTACGGGTTCCAAGGCGCGTCACCTGCCGGGCATCGCGGTGGACAACGTGCTGGTCAGCGATAACGAAGGCGCGCTCAAGTTCGCTGGCGTGCCGAAGAAGCTGGGCGTGATCGGCGCTGGCGTGATCGGCCTCGAGCTGGGTTCCGTGTGGCGCCGCCTGGGCGCCGAAGTGACCGTGCTGGAAGCGCTGCCGTCGTTCCTGGGCGCCGCCGACGAAGGCGTGGCCAAGGAAGCGCAGAAGCTGCTGACCAAGCAAGGCCTGAAGTTCAGCCTGGGCGTGAAGGTCAATGAAGTCAAGACCGGCAAGGACAACGTCACCGTCAGCTACACCGACAAGGACGGCGCTGCCCAGACCCTGGAAGTCGATCGCCTGATCGTGTCGGTTGGCCGCGTGCCCAACACCGACAACCTCGGCCTCGACGCCATCGGCCTGGCGGCCGACCAGCGCGGCTTCATCGAGGTGGACGACCACTGCGCGACCAAGGTGCCGGGCCTGTGGGCCATCGGCGACGTGGTGCGTGGTCCGATGCTGGCCCACAAGGCAGAGGACGAAGGCGTGGCGGTTGCCGAGCGCATCGCAGGCCAGAAGCCGCACATCGACTACAACTGCATTCCGTGGGTGATCTACACCTTCCCGGAAATCGCATGGGTGGGCAAGACCGAGCAGCAACTCAAGGCCGAAGGCCGCGAGTACAAGTCGGGCCAGTTCCCGTTCATGGCCAACGGCCGTGCACTGGGCATGGGTCACTCGGAAGGCTTCGTCAAGATGCTGGCCGATGCTAAGACCGATGAGATCCTGGGCGTGCACGTGGTTGCCGCGAATGCGTCGGACCTGATCGCCGAAGCCGTGGTGGCGATGGAGTTCAAGGCCGCCAGCGAAGACATCGGCCGCACCTGCCATCCGCATCCGTCGATGTCGGAAGTCATGCGCGAAGCCGCACTCGCTGTCGACAAGCGCCAGCTCAATATGTAAGGCATCGGCCTTCGTATTGTCGAGTACCGGCGCGCCGCTCCAGCGGCGCGCCGTTTTCGCTTTCGGGGCGGCAGGGGCGAATTGCCCTGTCACGCGCCCCGATCCTCATTCAAGCCGGCGCCTCCCGGCATCCAGCGCAAGCAGTCAGCATGAACGTCCGTGAGTACTACGAGCAGGAACTGAAGCAACGCGGCTACACCACCGACCCCGCGCAGTTGCGCGCCGTCGAGCGCCTGCAGCAATGCTATGACGAGTGGGTGGCCTACAAGAGCCGGCGCAACAGCACGCTGAAAAAGCTGCTGGTGCACCCGGACGTGCCCAAGGGCGTGTACCTGTGGGGCGGGGTAGGACGCGGCAAGTCCTTCCTGATGGACAGCTTCTATACCTGCGTACCGGTGGTGCGCAAGACTCGGCTGCATTTCCACGAATTCATGCGCGAGGTGCATCGCCAGCTCGAAGAGCTGCGCGGGCGCCCGGATCCGCTGGACGAACTGGCCAAGCGCATCGCGCGGCGGTTCCGCCTGATCTGCTTTGATGAGTTCCATGTCAGCGACGTGGCCGATGCGATGATCCTGCACCGCCTGCTGCAGCAGATGTTCGAAAACGGCGTGCAGTTCGTGATGACGTCGAACTACCGGCCGGACCTGCTGTACCCGGACGGCTTGCATCGGGATCGCGTGCTGCCGGCCATCGCGCTGCTGCAGCACAAGCTCGACGTGCTCAATGTCGATGCCGGCATCGATTACCGCAAGCGCGCGCTGGAGCAGGTGGAGGCGTATCACACGCCGCTGGGACCCGAGGCCAGCTCGGCCTTGCGCCATGCCTTTACCGGCATTGCCGGCGTGGCCGACGAATCCCCCATCCTGCATATCGAGCACCGCGAACTGCGCGCGCTGCGCAAGGCGGGCGGGGTGGTCTGGTTCGATTTCAATACGTTGTGCGGTGGCCCGCGCTCGCAGAACGACTACCTGGAGCTCGCCACCGAGTTCCACACGGTGATCCTCTCCGACGTGCCCAGGATGACGCCGCGCATGTCGTCGGAGGCACGCCGTTTCACCTGGCTGATCGACGTGTTCTACGACCACAAGGTCAAGCTGCTGATCTCCGCGGAAGTGCCGGCGGATGAACTCTACACCGAAGGCCAGATGGCCAACGAGTTCAGCCGCACGGTGTCGCGCATCATCGAGATGCAGTCACGCGAATACCTGGAGGCGCCACGCCGCACGGTCGACACCTCGCTGACCTGACACCCAGCGCAAGCGGCGCGCCTTGCGCCGTCTGGCCACCCGCTTGATCTGTATCAATGCGGCTTGCCGCCGGGACTCTTACCATGCAGTTGGTAAAAAAGAGTCCCGATGCCGACTTCCCCAGCCTCTGCCTATCCTGCCCTGCCCAATCCGCCGCTTGCACGCGCCAGCGGCGTGCCTGCGGCCGCCGGGCGTGCGGGCTGCTTCCACTGCGGACAGCCGCTCGTGGCCGGCGAGCCGCCCTTGCATGCCAGCATCAACGGTGAGGAGCAGGCGTTTTGCTGCGGTGGCTGTCAGGCCCTCGCGCAGACACTGCACGCAGCCGGGTTCGGTCATCTCTATGGCGACCAGGTCCGCTTTGCCCGGCCGATCGACGACGCGGCGCGGCGCGAGGCCGAGCCCGTCTGGGCCGCCTACGACACCGAGGAGTTACGGGCCCAGTTCGTGCGCCCGCTGGACGAACGCCGCGCCGAGATTACGCTGGCGCCGGAGAATATCCGCTGCGCCGCCTGCGCCTGGCTGATCGAGCAGCACCTGGGCAGCCTGCCCGGCGTGGAATCGGTGATCGCCAACGTGGCCACGCGTCGCGTGGTGGTGCGCTGGCGCGCGGCCGAGCAGCCGGTCTCTGCCTTGCTCGCCGCGCTGGCCGGGATCGGCTACCTGGCGTGGCCGTTCGAGGTTTCGCGCTCGGACCGGCAGGACCGCCACGCGCGCCGTGGCCTGCTGATGCGCATGGCGGTGGCCATGCTCGGCATGATGCAGGTGATGATGTACGCATGGCCCATCTATACCCATGAAGCCACCATCGATCCCGGCCAGTTGCAGCTGATGCGCTGGGCCAGCCTGGTGCTGACCTTGCCCGTGGTGCTGTACTCGGCCTCGCCGATCTTCGCCGGGGCGTGGCGCGGGCTGCGGCAGCGCCACCTGGGCATGGATGTGCCGGTGGCGCTGGGCGTGGGGGCGGGCTTTATCGCCAGCACCGTGGCGACGCTGCGCGGCACCGGCGAGGTGTACTTCGATTCCGTCACCATGTTTGTGGCGTTCTTGCTGCTGGCGCGCTACCTGGAGCTGCGCGTGCGCCAGGCATCGCGCAGTGGTGCCGAGATGCTGGCGCGGCAACTGCCTGCCACCTGCGAGCGCCTGTGTGCCGAGGGCGGCGCGGGCGAGCGGCTACCGGTGGCACGCCTGCGCGCTGGTGACCTGATCCGCGTCAAGGCGGGCGAGGTGGTGCCCGCCGATGCCACGGTGATCGCCGGCGCGAGCGAGCTCGATGAATCCATGCTGACTGGCGAGAGCCGGCCGGTGCCGCGCGGCATCGGAGATCCCGTGCTGGCAGGTTGCTTCAACACCGCGAGCCCGCTTGAGCTGCGCGTGGCCAAGGTAGGGGCGGGCACCCGGCTGGCGGAGATCGTCGCCGTACTGGACCGCGCGCTGGCCGAGAAGCCGCGCCTGGCCACCGTGGCCGACCGCGTGGCGGGCTGGTTCGTTGCCATCCTGCTGGTGCTGGCGGCCGTCACCGGCGCCGTCTGGTGGGCCTGGATCGATCCCGCGCGCGCGTTGCTTGTGACGGTGGCGGTGCTGGTGGTGAGTTGCCCGTGCGCGCTCTCGCTGGCCACGCCGGCGGCGCTGGCCGCGGCCGGGGCCGCATTGTCGCGCCGCGGCTTGCTGCTCACGCGCGGCCACGCGCTGGAGACCCTGGCCAGCGTCACGGATGTGATGCTCGACAAGACTGGCACGCTCACGCAGGGGCGTTTCGCACTGGTGCGCACGCAGTCCAACGGCGATGCCGATGCCGCCACCTGCCTGCGCCTGGCCGCGGCCATGGAGCGCTCCGGCGAGCACCCGATCGCGCGCGGCATCGTCGAAGCCGCGCAGGCGCAAGGCCTTGCGCACGAGACGCTCGCCATCGACGCCATGCGCAATGTGCCGGGGCAGGGCCTTGAAGCCGATCTGGATGGGCGGCGTTACCGCCTTGGCCGGCGCGAGTTCGTGGAGGCGCTGTGCGAGCACGGCAGCGCCGCCAACTGGCATGCCGAACTCGGCGGCAGCGAGCGCCGCGGCGCCACGCTGGTGTGGCTGGGCAGCGCCGCCGGTGCGCTGGCGGTGTTCGAACTGGCCGATGTGACGCGCGAGCAATCCGCGCGCTTGCTCAACGAATTGTGCGCGCTCGGCGTGACCTGCCATCTCGTCTCGGGCGATACGCCGGCCACCGTCGGCTGGTGGGCCGATCATTTCCAGATCCCGCGCCGCGAGGGCGGCGTCACGCCCGAAGGCAAGCGCGAGTACGTGGCGCGCCTGCAGCGCGGCGGCGCCGTGGTGCTGGCAGTGGGTGACGGCATCAACGATGCGCCCGTGCTGGCGCAGGCGCAAGTCTCGATCGCCATCGGCAGCGGCGCGCCGCTGGCGCAGGCCGGCGCCGACGCGGTGCTGACCCATGGCCGCGTCGCGGAGATCGCGAACGCGCTCAAGATGGCCCGCCGTGCGCGCCGCGTGGTGCGCCAGAACCTCACCTGGGCTTTTGCCTACAACGTGATCGCCATCCCGTTGGCGGCAACCGGCTATGTCACCGCCTGGATGGCGGGCATCGGCATGTCGGTGTCGTCGCTGCTGGTGGTGGCCAATGCCTGGCGCCTGCTGCGCGCCGGCAAGCCCGGAGACTGACGCCATGGACATGCTCTACCTGCTGGTGCCGATGAGCCTGGTGCTGGTCGCGGTGATCGCCGGTGCGCTCTGGTGGGCGCTGCACGCCGGGCAATACGACGATCTCGACCGGCCCGGCGAGGCCATTCTGCTCGACAACGACAAGCCCTGAGTGATCGCGGCAATGCGGCCGTGCCCGCGCGCGGTTGCGTTGCCGTGTGTGCGGATGCGAGACGCCGTTGCACCTGAGTTCCCATGCTTTCCGGTGCGCTTGATACAGATCAAGACAGCTTGCGCGCGCTTTTCCTACAGTCACAACATCAATTCATGTTTATCCAATCTGGGGGTCTGAATGGCTGTCACCGCCGCGTATTCTCGCGCCGACACCTTCAATTACGGCGTTGTGCGGCAGTTTGCCGTCATGACGGTAGTCTGGGGGATTGTCGGTATGGCCGTAGGCGTTCTGCTCGCGGCACAGTTGATCTGGCCGGAGCTTAATTTCAACACGCCATGGCTGTCGTTCGGCCGCTTGCGCCCGCTGCACACCAATGCGGTCATCTTCGCCTTCGGTGGCAGCGCGCTGTTCGCTACTTCGTACTACATCGTGCAGCGCACCTGCCAGGCGCGGCTGTTCTGCGGCCCGCTGGCGGCCTTCACGTTCTGGGGCTGGCAACTGGTGATCGTGGCCGCGGTCATCACGCTGCCGCTGGGCATCACCAGCTCGAAGGAATACGCCGAGCTCGAATGGCCGATCGACATCCTGATCACGCTGGTCTGGGTGGCTTATGCCATTGTGTTCTTCGGCACCATCATGAAGCGCAAGACCCGCCATATCTATGTGGCCAACTGGTTCTTTGGCGCCTACATCCTGACCATCGCCATCCTGCATATCGTCAACAACGCCGAGATGCCGGTGGGCATGTGGAAGTCCTACTCGGCGTATGCCGGCGTGCAGGACGCCATGGTGCAGTGGTGGTACGGCCATAACGCGGTGGGCTTCTTCCTGACCACCAGCTTCCTGGGCATGATGTATTACTTCATCCCCAAGCAGGCCGGCCGCCCGATCTATTCCTACCGCCTGTCGATCGTCCATTTCTGGGCGCTCAACTTCACCTATATGTGGGCTGGTCCCCACCACTTGCAGTTCACCTCGCTGCCGGACTGGGCGCAATCGCTCGGCATGGTGTTCTCGCTGATCCTGCTGGCACCTTCGTGGGGCGGCATGATCAACGGCATCATGACCTTGTCGGGTGCCTGGCACAAGCTGCGCACCGATCCCATCCTCAAGTTCCTGGTGGTGGCGCTGTCGTTCTACGGCATGGCGACCTTCGAGGGCTCGATGATGTCGATCAAGACCGTCAACGCGCTGTCGCACTACACGGACTGGACCATTGGCCACGTGCACTCCGGCGCGCTGGGCTGGGTCGCGATGATCTCGATCGGTTCGCTCTACTACCTGATCCCGCGGCTCTTTGGCGAGAAAGAGATGTACAGCGTGCGCCTGATCGAGCTGCATTTCTGGATCGCCACCATTGGCGTGGTGCTGTACATCGCCTCGATGTGGATCGCCGGCGTGATGGAGGGCCTGATGTGGCGCGCCACCCAGCCCGACGGCACGCTGACCTACGCCTTCGTGGAAGCGGTCAAGGCCAAGTACCCGTTCTACCTGATCCGCTTGCTGGGTGGCTTGTGCTTCCTCTCCGGCATGCTGCTGATGGCATACAACGTGGCCAGGACCATCATCGGCAAGCCTGCCGTGGATGCACTGATCCCGACCAGCGTTTCCGCCTCCGCCCATTGATCATTCCAGGATAGAAACGATGTCCGAAAAACGAAGCTTCTTTACGCACGAGACCCTGGAGAAGAATATCGGGTGGCTGATCATCTGCACCATCCTGGTGGTCAGCATCGCCGGGCTCGTCCAGATCGTGCCGCTGTTCTTCCAGCACTCCACCACCGAGCCCGACGCGGGTATCAAGCCGTATTCCGCGCTGCGCCTGATGGGCCGCGATATCTATATCCGCGAGGGCTGCGTGGGCTGCCATTCGCAGCAGGTGCGCACCTTGCAGGGCGATGTCGAGCGCTATGGCCATTACTCCACGGCGGGCGAGTCGGTCTACGACCATCCCTTCCTGTGGGGCTCCAAGCGTACCGGTCCCGACCTGGCGCGCGTGGGCGGACGTTACTCCGATGACTGGCAGCGCATCCACTTGCGCAATCCGCGCGACGTGGTGCCCGAATCGGTGATGCCGTCCTACCCGTGGCTGGAGAAAACGCCGTTGCAGACCAACGATGTCCGCGACCGCATGCGTGCGCTGCGCCGTCTCGGCGTGCCGTACACCGACGCCGAGATCGAGCAGGCGCCTGCCACGCTGGCCGGCAAGACCGAGGAAGACGCGATGGTCGCCTACCTGCAGGAGCTTGGCATCGCCAAGCGCAATGTGCGGGTCGATACCGCGGCCGCCGCGCAGCCCGCAGCCACGCCGGCCAAGGAGTAAGCCATGGCAATGATCACCGCGTTTTCCACTGTGATCTCGATGGCTGCCTTCATCGCCATCTGCTGGTGGGCCTGGTCGTCCGGGCGCAAGGCCGCCAACCAGGAGTCGGCCATGCTGCCGTTCGCCTTGCCCGACGAGCCGCTGGCCGCACGCCAAGACGCCAGGCCCGATGCCGGCCACCGCGTCGCGCGTCATGCCGGCGGCGCAAACAACACCACGCAGGAACACTGAGTCATGAGCGACTTCTTCACGGATTTCTGGAGCTACTACATTGCCGCCATCGCGCTGGTCGGCATCGTCTGGTGCGTGTGGCTGCTGTTCTCCCAGCGCAAGGTCACCAAGGTTGTGGGCGCGCCCGAGGACACCGGCCACGTGTGGGACGGCGACCTGCGCGAGCTGAACAACCCGCTGCCACGCTGGTGGATGTGGATGTTCCTGCTGGCATGCATCTTTGGCCTGGGTTACCTGGTGCTGTACCCCGGCCTGGGTTCCTACGCCGGCGTGCTCAAGACCTCCAGCCGGGTTGAGCTGGAGGCGCACCGCCAGGCAGCCGAGCAACTGCAGCGCGAGGTCTATGGCAAGTACATGCAGATGGACGTCAAGCAGGTGGCGGCCGACCCGGCGGCGCGCGAGATCGGCCAACGCCTGTTTCTCAACTACTGCGCGCAATGCCACGGCTCCGATGCGCGCGGCAGCCGCGGCTTTCCCAACCTGACCGACAACGACTGGCTGTACGGCGGAGATCCCGAGACCATCACGCAGACCATTACCAAGGGCCGCAACGGCGTGATGCCGTCGTTCGCCTCGACCATCGACGGCAAGCTCGCTGGCGACGTGGCGCAATACGTGCGTTCGCTGTCCGGCCTGTCTTCCGACCCGATCCGCGCCTCGCGCGGCGAGAGCACGTTCAAGTCCACCTGCGCGGCCTGCCATGGCTCCTCCGGCAAGGGCAACCAGGCGCTTGGCGCGCCTAACCTGTCGGACCGCGTGTGGCTGTACGGCAGCTCGGAGGCGAACATCGTCGATGCCATCCTGAAGGGTCATAACAACCATATGCCGGCGCACGAGGAAATCCTCACGCCGGAGCGTATCCGCATGTTGACGGCCTATGTCTGGGGCCTGTCCAACACCGGCGGCGGTGCAGGCGAGGGGGGCAGGCAATGAGCCACCATGCTTGTGCTTGTCAGCCGGGTTCGCACCGCGGCGAGGGTGTTCGCCCATGAACGCCCCCGGACCGGAGCCGCTTGAAAGGAATGGCGCCGCGTGGGCGCCGCTGCGCGCGCCCGCACCTGACTCGGCGGACGCGGAAACGTCGGACGAGACCCTGTACGAAGTCCGCCGCAAGATCTATCCGCGTTCGGTGTCGGGTGCGTTCTCGAGCTGGCGGGTCTGGATGGTGGTCCTGACCCAGCTGTTCTTCTATGGCATGCCCTGGCTGCAGTGGAATGGCCGCCAGGCCATGTTGTTCGATCTCGGCGCGCGCAAGTTCTATATATTCGGCCTGGTGCTGTGGCCCCAGGACGTGATCTACCTTGCCGTGCTGCTGGTGATCTCCGCGGTGTCGCTGTTTCTCTTCACGGCGATCGCGGGGCGGCTGTTCTGCGGCTACGCTTGTCCGCAGACGGTGTACACCGAGATCTTCATGTGGATCGAGCGGCATGTGGAAGGCGACCGCTTTGCCCGCATCCGCCTGGACGGCGACCCCTGGAGCGTACGCAAGCTGCGCCTGAAGGCCACCAAGCACACGCTCTGGATCGTGATCGCGCTATGGACGGGCTTTACCTTCGTCGGCTACTTCTCGCCCATTCGCACGCTCGGCGCGCAGGTGCTGAGCCTCTCGCTGGGTCCGTGGCAGACGTTCTGGATGCTGTTTTACTCGTTTGCCACCTGGGGCAACGCCGGCTTCATGCGCGAGCAGGTCTGCAAGTACATGTGCCCGTATGCGCGCTTCCAGAGCGTGATGGTGGATCGCGACACCTATGTGGTCACCTATGACGTGGGCCGCGGCGAGCCGCGCGGCAGCCGCTCGCGCAAGGCGGACCACAAGGCCGCCGGGCTGGGCTCGTGCGTGAATTGCAGCATCTGCGTGCAGGTCTGTCCTACTGGCATCGATATCCGCGATGGCCTGCAGTACGACTGCATTGGCTGCGGCGCCTGTATCGACGCCTGCAACCAGGTCATGGACAAGATGGCTTACCCGCGCGGGCTGATCCGCTATACGTCCGAGAACGCCATGCGCAGCGCGCTCTCCGAGAGCGTGGCGCGCAAGCGCCTGGTGCGGCCACGCACGGTGATCTACTCGGTGATCTGGCTGGCGCTGGTCGCCGGCTTCATGGCCTCGCTGGCCATGCGTACGCCGCTCAAGGTCGATATCATCCGCGACCGCGGCGCGCTGGGGCGGGAAGTGGAAGGGCGCTGGATCGAGAACGTGTATCGGCTGCAACTGATCAACACGACAGAGGCGCCAATGCGCGTCGCCGTCAGCGCGGGCAGCGATGAGCTCAAGGGCCTGGCCGTGGAATATGATCACGCTGCCGGCAACCTGGAGCCCACGTCCAATCGCCTGATTCCCATCCGGGTGCGCGTGCCGATCGAGTCCGCGGCGCAGGGCACGCACAAGATCGAGGTCACGGTGACCGCGGTGCCCGACGAGGGCGCGGGGGCGCATGGCGCGGAGATTCGACAGAGCACCAGCTTTATCGTGCCGCGCAATCTATGAGGCGGCGGGGGACGCTGGATACACCAATCCGTACGCTACATACGCGATCTAGAACTAGAGGAGGCCAGATGACGCAGCAAAGCAATCCCTGGTGGAAGGAGCCATGGCCGTGGCTGCTGATGAGTGGGCCGTTCGTTGCCATGGTGGCCTGCGGGGTCACGATCTGGCTGGCCATGACCCACCCGGATCCGCCCATTGAGGAAGGGGTCGCTCGCCACGGCCTGGTGGTCGAGAAGGCGGGCAGCGCGCGCCAGGCAGCGCCGGTCGCGGCGCAAGCGAGGTGATCATGAGACTACGCTGGCTGATGTGGGTGCTGTGGCCCGCTTTCCTGGTCGCCGGGCTGACGACCGCGCTGGTATTCTCCATGGTCGATCCCGGTGACCTGCGCTTCTTCGGCCAGCCGGTCGAGGCATCGCGGGAGGCGGTCTACACCGTGGGCTTCCTGATCGCGTGGGTGCTGTGCTCGCTGTCGAGCGGCTTGACGCTGTACACCATGCCCACGCGGCTGGCGGACACGGACGAGCTGGAGTGATTGTGATGCGCGCCTTGCCGGTTCAGGCCAGCAGGCGCGGCATCGCGGCGATCCGCCGCGGGCGAGGGCGGCGCGCGACGAGCGCGTCAGCAGGACTTGTTGACGATCTGCTTGATCCCCACCATGTCGACCAGCTTGACGTGGCGCTGGCGAATCTGGATCAGGCCGGCTTCCGCAAAGCGCGAGAACAGGCGGCTGACAGTTTCGAGCTTGAGCCCCAGGTAGCTGCCGATTTCCTCGCGGCTCATGCGCAGCACAAATTCGGAGGCCGAATAGCCGCGCGCGGACAAGCGCTCGGACAGGTTGATCAGGAAAGCGGCAAGCCGCTCCTCGGCGCGCATCGATCCGAGCGTGATCAACATGACCTGGTCCTGCGAGATCTCCTTGCTCATCAGGCGCATGAACTGATGCTGCAGGGAAGGCAGGACGTTGGACAGCGTCTGGAGATCGCCAAAGCGCACCACGCAGACTTCGGTATCTTCCAGCGCGGTGGCGTCCGACGCGTGCTGCATCTCGCCAAGGCCGTCGAGGCCGACGACTTCGCCGGGAAGGTGGAAGCCCGTGATCTGCGAGCGGCCGTCTTCCATTGTCAGGTGGGTCTTGAGCGTGCCGAAGCGGATCGCGTAGACGGCGGTGAGAGGGTCGCCGAGGCGGTACAGGGTTTCGCCCTTGCGTACGCGCACCCGGTCCTGGACCAGCGTATCCATCTTTTCGAGGTCCTGCTGCGACATGCCGACGGGCAGGCAGAGCTGGCCGAGCGAGCAAGTGGAGCAGCGGGGCGACATCTCGGTAATGGGAATGGTGGTGAGCAATTGGGGCCTGTCGGTTTAGCGCAGTCAATCAAGCGCGATGTGGCAGGCGCATTGAGTTGAGAGCTTGACGTTGAGAGTCGTCGGTTGGAAGCGCTATCCACATCGGCCTGGCGCGCGGGTCTTGCGGCAGTGCGCTATCTGTGCAGCGCGGCTTGCCGTGCCCGTCGTCATGTTTTGCGAGCGCGCTGATGTACGCGGGCGCCAAGCTTCATGTTGATAGCGCCTCTTGGAGCTGCGGGGGCGCGTTCTCCGCATTTTACCGCGCCGGACGTTGCGATTGTGTGATTGGGAGGAGAAGTTGACCATAGGCGTGCTTATCAGCGTATTTACCCTGGCTTTGCTGGGCGGCGTGCACTGCGCCGCCATGTGCGGCGGGATCGCGCTGGCGGCGGAGCAGGGCGGCGTTGCGCGCGTGCCTGCCACGGTGCTCCGGCGTCCCGGCCATTGGTTGCTGGAACTGCTTGTCATGCATGCCGGGCGGCTGAGCATGTATGCGGTGCTGGGAGGCTTGCTGGGCGCCCTTGGCGCTGGCGTCTGGAAGGCACAGTACCTGCCGCTGCAGCGCTGGTTGTTCGGGATCGGCAGTGTGATGCTGGCATTGTCGGGCTTGTGGATGTTGCGCGGGCGCACCACGGGTACGGGTTGGCTGGAGCGGCTCGCCGCCCGGGGCGCGGGTGGATTGCTGCGCGGCCTTGGCGCTATCGGGGCGCGCTTGCCAGCTGTGGCTCGGGCGCATGGGCAGGGCCGCTTGCTGCGCCGCTACGGCATGGGGCTAGCCTGGGGGCTGGTCCCGTGCGGCATGGTGTACGGTGCTCTTGCCATGGCGTTGCTGGCCGGCAATGCCCCGTCGGGCGCGCTGGTGATGGCCGTGTTTGGCCTGGGCACCCTGCCGAACCTGCTGGTGATCTCGGGCCTGTCCGGCTATCTCAGGCAGCTTTCGCGGCGCCCGGCGTTGCGCGCTGGCGCTGGCCTTGCGGTGGTGGCCTTTGGCTTGGCCGGGGTGGCGCGCGCGCTGCTTTTACCTGAGACGCTTGCCGCGCATGGATTCTGCCTGGTCTTCTGAAGCGCTGTTTCGTGGTGTATCTGTCACTTCCTCGCTGAGGTAGCTGTGCGAATCGGTTGCAGGTTTGCCAGGGAATGCCATACAATCGCAAGAACAGCGATATCGCGCAGCGTATTTCATCGTGGCATCGTCAGGTAGCATCCGCTGCTCAGGGATGCATGCCAGGAACACCCAGGCAGGCATCAGCGCCAGGGACCGTTCCCCATCCGCCGTCCGGTTCAAAAGATTCGGTTCAAAAGACCAGCCACGGCAGGGCGGGGTGAAATAGGCCAGCAGGCCCGATATCCGTATTTTCTTGCACCCGGTGCGTTCGATGATAAACGCCGCGCCGGACAGGTCCGCCACATCAGGGGGAAGGCGCGACGCAAGGGCTCCGTCGACTGGCAGTTAAAGCCGGTGGCCGGGCGATCTCCTGCCGGTCAGGTCCGGCACCCGATGCAATAAAAGAAGGCGCACGGCTGGCATGCATCAAGCATGCGGTTGGCTGCGCGGCCAGATGGCGGTGGCAATCCCTACCGCTGAACCCGCAATCTCCAGTGCGCCCGGGATCAACCGGGGCGCAGGTGCAAAGACAGGCTGCACGCAATCAACATGAATACCCAAGAGGCGAAGATCGTCCTCGAGACCGCGCTGATCTGCGCGCAGGAACCCTTGCGCGTCAATGACTTGCGCCGGCTGTTTGCCGACGACGTCGGTGCCGACACCATTCGCGTGCTGCTGGAAGAGCTGCGCCGCGACTGGGAGCAACGCGGCGTGGAACTCGTGGCACTGGCCAGTGGCTGGCGTTTCCAGAGCCGCCCTGTCATGCGCGAGTACCTGGATCGGCTGAATCCAGAAAAGCCGCCCAAGTACTCCCGCGCCGTGATGGAGACGCTGGCGATCATCGCCTACCGGCAACCGGTCACGCGGGGCGATATCGAGGAAATCCGCGGTGTCGCGGTCAGCACCGAAGTCGTGAAGAAGCTCGAGGACCGCAGCTGGATCGAGGTGATCGGCCACCGTGACGTGCCCGGGCGGCCTGCGCTTTATGCCACCACCAAGAACTTCCTTGATGACCTCGGCCTGCGCACGCTCGATGAATTGCCGCCGCTGGAAGACATCCAGGCCCAGGCGCAGGTCGCAATGCTGAATCAGGAGCCGATCGACTTCGAGGCGCTGGGCACGGTGCCGGCGGATAGCGACGAAGAGGCATTCGCGGAACCTGGCGATGATCAGGCCGGCGCTGCCGCGCTGGTTGTGGCGGATGCCGGGGAGGGTGAATCGACCCCTTCAGGCGTGGTTGCCCCCGACGGTCTAGCGGCCGGCGCCACGGACGGCATTGCCGATTTGGTGGATGCGTTTGAAAGGAAGGAGGCCTTGGCGCAAGTAGAGGCTGGGTTCACACCCACGCCCGAGGCCGAGGCGGAAGTGCCGGCTACGCCCGAGCCAGACGGTAAGCCAGGGAGCGAGCCGGTGGTCGCCGAGCCCGCCGGCACGCGGTCCGGCGACGCAGCCGAGGAGCAAGCCGTCGAAGACGGTGAAACAAATGAGCAAACGGACACGCCCGCCAACGGTTACCACGTACAAGTGGCCTCCGGCGAGCAGGCGTCCGAAGTCCCGGGGGCGTCCACGACGAATCCGGCGCACCCCAGCGAGCACGACGAGCACGACCAGCGCGTGTCCAACTGAACACCATGCAACATCCGAATGTGAATACCTTGTCCGATTCTGATCAAGACGTCCGCCAGGCGGATACGCCGGCCGGCGATGCCGGCAATGGCACCGATGGCGCGCCGCGCCGCAAGGGCCTGCGCCGTGGCTTGCGCAATCTGGTGGCCACGCGCCGCCAGGCCGCGCAGGACCGCGATGGCGACCGTGCCGCGGACGGCGGGGCGGCAATCCCTGCGAGCAGCCCCGATGCGGGTGCCGCGCAGGACGCGCGTGGCGACGGCGCAAGGAAGGGGCGTACGCGTGGCAAGCGCAAGCCCGCGGAAGGCGAGGCTGTGCAGGCAGGCGAGCAGCAGGGCGAGCGCCCGGCGCCGCGAGGCCGCCGCAACTTCAGCGGTGACGCTGCCGAAGGTGTAAGCGAAGCCGCGGGCGAGCGCCAGCGCGATGGCGCTCGCACCAACCCGAATGGGAGCGGCGCCCGCAAGCGCAAGCCGCAGCAAGGCCAGCAGCCGCAAGGCGCGGCCCGCCGCGGCGGCGCCGAAGGGCAGCAAGGCGGCCCGCGCCAGCAAGGCAAGGGCGGCAAGGGCAAGGGCGGGGCGCAGCGCCCGGCCGCGGGTGTGCCCGAGAAGGCGCCCGCCGCCGCTGCGAGCGGTGAGGACCTGTTCCGCTTTGTCATTTCCGGTCAGTATGACCAGGAAGAGTCGAGCGGTCCGCAGGCCCGGGTCAAGCCGGTGCGCGAACTGTCCGCAGACGACGATGCGCCAAAGCTGCACAAGGTGCTCGCCGAAGGTGGGCTGGGCTCACGCCGGGAAATGGAAGAGCTGATTCTTCAGGGCCGGGTTTCGGTCAATGGCCTGCCTGCCCACATCGGCCAGCGCATCCTGCCGGCCGACCAGGTCCGGGTCAACGGCAAGCTGATCCACCGCCGTGTGTCGTCCAAGCCGCCGCGCGTGCTGCTGTATCACAAGCCGTCCGGCGAGATCGTCAGCCAGTCGGATCCGGAAGGCCGCCCGACCGTGTTCGACAGCCTGCCGCGCATCAAGGCAGGGAAGTGGGTGGCCGTGGGCCGCCTCGACTTCAACACCGAGGGTTTGCTGATCTTTACCTCCTCGGGCGATATCGCCAACAAGTTCATGCATCCGCGCTACGGTGTGGAGCGCGAATATGCGGTCCGCACACTGGGTGAACTGGCTGAGGCCGATCGCCAGCGCCTGCTGCATGGCATCAAGCTCGAAGATGGGGAGGCTAATTTCCTGCGCATCGCGGACGGTGGTGGCGAAGGCATCAACCACTGGTACCACGTGGCGCTGACCGAAGGCCGCAACCGCGAAGTGCGCCGCATGTTCGAGGCCGTCGGGCTGACCGTGTCGCGCCTGATTCGTACCCGTTACGGCCAGTTCCTGCTGCCGCGCGGCCTGAAGCGCGGCCGCTGGCAAGAACTCGCGGCGGACGACGTGCGCGCGCTGATGGCATCCATCGGCCTGAAGGCGCCGTCCAAGGGGGATAGCGGTCCCCGCGGCGGCAGTAAGGTGGGTGGGCGCCAGCAGCGCACCGAGGCAGCCATTGCCGGCATGCCGATGCCGACCGGCATGGACGGCCTGCCGCGCGTCAATCGCGGCAACGGCCCGCGCGGCAGCGGCGCTGGCCGCGGCCAGCCGGATCCGATGCAAACGTCGATGGGCTACATCGGTGGCCCGACCCTGCTGACGTCCCATACGACCAAGCTGGGCGGCGGTGCGGCGGGTTCCCCCCGCGGCCCGGGCGGCCAGGGCCGCGGCGGCCGCAGTGGTGGCCGTGGCGCTGGCATGGGTGGTATGGGCGGCATGGGTGGCATGGGTGG
Source organism: Cupriavidus sp. UME77 (assembly GCF_014170355.1). Classification (NCBI taxonomy): domain Bacteria; kingdom Pseudomonadati; phylum Pseudomonadota; class Betaproteobacteria; order Burkholderiales; family Burkholderiaceae; genus Cupriavidus; species Cupriavidus sp. UME77. Next base: position 26,701 of record NZ_LZZU01000060.1, on the reverse strand, counting down.
CGGTCAGAATCGTTCCCAGCGCCGCGGTGGTGGCGAAGCCAATGGGAATGTGATGCCGCAGGCCGGCAAGCCCAACGGCAACCGCCGTCCTCGTGGCGGTGGCCGCGACGGCAATCGTTGAGTGATGCGAGGCAGGGCGCCTTGGGCGGGCCTGGCAGGGAAAAGAGCGGCACGGGCCGCATCCCTGTCTTGCCAAAGCCGGGTGCCTTTGCCTTTTGCACCGCGACAGCGTATAATCAAAGTCTATTCAAAAGTCATCCTGCAAAAGGGTGGGCGAATGATGGGCATTGCGCCCATTTTTTTTTGCTTCGCCCGTTTCGTGTGCTTGCCGTGTTTCGCGGCGCGCCGGTCGGGATGACTGGCAGGCAAGCTGGCTGAAGCCGTCATCCAAGACGGCCGTGCCGATGGGCTGGGTCTGCCACGGTATTGATGGCCATTATTCGGGAATACAGTGCATCTGGCAGATTTGATCGAAACCACCCTGAACGGCATGGGGTACGAGCTGGTTGAGCTCGAGCGCGCTCCAGGCGGACTCATGCGCGTCTATATCGATCAGCCTGAAACCGGCATCGTCATTGAGGATTGCGAGAAGGTAAGCCGTCAGCTTACCCACGTGCTCACCGTCGAGAACATCGACTACGAGCGCCTCGAAGTGTCCTCGCCGGGGCTGGACCGGCCGCTCAAGAAACTGGCTGACTTCGTCCGCTTCGCGGGCCAGGAAGCCAGGGTTACCTTGCGCCTTCCGGTCAACGGGCAGAAGAACTTCGTCGGCATCCTGCAGACGCCTACCGGTGAGCCGGGGGCAGAGCAGATTGGCCTCGAGTTCGAAGGCCAGAACGGCACGGCGCTGCTGGAATTCACCATATCCGATGTTGATCGCGCACGCCTGGTGCCGGTGATCGACTTCAAAGGAAATCAGAAAAAAGGGAACAAGCAATGAGCCGCGAAGTTCTGTTGCTCGTCGATGCGCTTGCGCGTGAGAAGAACGTCGACAAGGATGTGGTATTCGGTGCGCTGGAAGCGGCACTCGCTTCGGCAACCAAGAAGCGTTTCGAGGAAGACGTGGATATTCGCGTCGCCATCGATCGTGAGTCCGGTGAGCACGAGACGTTCCGCCGCTGGCTTGTAGTCCCCGATGAACAGGGTCTGCAGGAGCCGGACAAGCAAATCCTCATGTTCGAGGCCCGTGAGCAGGATCCGGACATCCAGCTGGATGAGTTTGTCGAAGAGCAGATCGAGTCGGTCGAGTTCGGCCGTATCGGTGCGCAAGCCGCCAAGCAGGTGATCCTGCAGAAGATCCGTGACGCCGAGCGCGAGCAGATCCTCAACGATTACCTCGATCGTGGCGAGAAGGTCATGACCGGCACGGTCAAGCGTGCCGACAAGAAGGGCCTGATCGTCGAGTCCGGCCGCGTGGAAGCGCTGCTGGCCCGCGACCAGATCATCCCCAAGGAAAACCTGCGCACCGGCGACCGTGTCCGCGCATATATCCTGAATGTGGATCGCACCGCACGCGGCCCGCAGATCGAGCTCTCGCGCACCGCGCCCGAGTTCCTGATCAAGCTGTTCGAGAACGAAGTGCCGGAGATGGAGCAGGGCCTGCTGGAAATCAAGGCAGCTGCTCGCGACCCCGGCGTGCGCGCCAAGATCGCCGTGGTGGCGCATGACAAGCGTATCGATCCGATCGGTACCTGCGTCGGCGTGCGCGGCACGCGGGTGACCGCGGTCCGTAACGAGATTGGCGGCGAAGCGGTCGACATCGTGCTGTGGTCGGAAGACCCGGCGCAGTTCGTGATTGGCGCCCTGGCGCCGGCACAAGTACAGTCGATTGTGGTAGACGAAGAAAAGCACAGCATGGACGTGGTGGTCGACGAGGAAAACCTCGCCGTCGCCATCGGCCGCAGTGGTCAGAACGTACGCCTGGCGTCCGAGCTGACCGGCTGGCAGATCAACATCATGACGCAGGAAGAATCGGCACAGAAGCAAGCCGAGGAAAGCGACGTGGTGCGCAAGTTGTTCATGGCCAAACTGGACGTGGACGAAGAAGTGGCTGACATCTTGATCGACGAAGGTTTCTCCACGCTGGAAGAAGTGGCCTATGTGCCCATCAGCGAGATGTTGGAAATCGACGCCTTCGATGAAGATACCGTCAACGAGCTGCGCAACCGCGCCCGCGATGCGCTCTTGACGATGGAACTGGCCCGGGAAGAAAAGGTGGAAGAGGTGTCGCAGGATCTGCGCTCGCTCGACGGCCTGACCCCGGAACTGATCGGCAAGCTGGCCGAAGGCAATATCCACACGCGTGACGAACTGGCCGAATTGGCCGTCGACGAACTCGTCGACATGGTTGGTCTTGGCGAGGATGATGCCCGCGCGCTGATCATGAAAGCACGGGAACATTGGTTTAACTGAGGGACACGCTCACGTAGTGCTTTTCCAGGCTGCTTGAGCGCGCATTCCACACACAATTGTCCCGACGTATAACCAAGCATTGAAAGGGTTTGAATGGCAAGCACAACAGTTGCCCAACTGGCCGCAGAACTGAGCCGCAGCGCAGCTGCCCTGCTGGAACAATTGCAGGCAGCTGGGGTGGGCAAGGTGACGCCTGACGACATCATCACCGAATCCGACAAGACCAAGTTGCTGGATTACCTCAAGCGTTCCCACGGGGCGGCCGATGACAGCGCGCGCAAGAAGATCACGTTGACCAAGCGTGAGACCTCCGAGATCCGCCAGGCTGATTCCACCGGCAAGACTCGCACGGTGCAGGTCGAGGTGCGCAAGAAGCGCGTCCTGATCAAGCGCGACGAGGCTTCCACCGATGGCGCCGATGGCCACGAAGTGGTCGAGCTGCCGGTCGATGCGGCCGAGCAGGCACGCCAGGACGAGGAAGATCGTCTGCAGGCCGAATTGCTGGCACGCCAGGAAGCCGAGTCGAAGGCGCGCCAGGAGGCCGCCGAACGCGAGGAGGCCGAGCGTCGCGCCAAGCAGGAAGCGCTGGAGGCCGAAGAACGCCGCCAGGCTGAGCTCGCCGCCCGCAAGGCGGAAGAGGAAGCTGCCGCCCTGCGCGCAGCCGCTACTGCCAAGGCGCCGGAAGACGACGATTCGCGCAAGAAGGCCGAAGACGAAAAGGCTCGCCTGGCCGCCGAACGCGCTGCCGCGCAGAAGGCCGCCGATGACGCCAAGCAGGCTGCCGACAAGGCGCGTGCCGAACAGGATGCGGCGCGCAAGCGCCGCGAGGCCGCCGAAGCCGAAGCCCGTGCCATTCAGCAGATGCTGAATGCGCCGGCGCGCGTGCTCAAGGCGCCGTCGGAACGCAAGGCTGAAGAAAAGAAGGCCGAGCAGACCGGCACGCTGCACAAACCGGTCAAGCCGCCTGGCACCGAAGTCAAGAAAGACGAGAAGAAGCCCGCAACGACCACGGCCACTGCTACCACCACCGTCGACAAGAAGACCGGCAAGGTTGTGAAGGCGGGGACTTCCTCGACCTGGCAGGACGAAGGCTCGAAGAAGAAGGGCAGCGGCCTGAAGACCCGCGGCGATTCGTCGGGTGGCGTTGGCGGCTGGCGCGGCGGTCCGCGCGGCCGTGGCAACCGTCACCAGCAAGACGATCGCGGCACGAATTTCCAGGCCCCGACGGAACCGGTGGTGCGCGAAGTGCACATCCCCGAGACCATTTCGGTGGCCGACCTGGCGCACAAGATGGCCGTCAAGGCTTCCGAGGTCATCAAGCAGATGATGAAGCTCGGCCAGATGGTGACCATCAACCAAGTGCTGGACCAGGAAACCGCCATGATCGTGGTGGAAGAAATGGGCCACAAGGCGTTTGCCGCCAAGCTGGACGATCCGGAAGCGCTGCTGGTCGTGGGTGGTGAAGACCACACCGACGCCGAGCAGCTGCCGCGTCCGCCGGTGGTGACCGTGATGGGTCACGTCGACCACGGCAAGACCTCGCTGCTGGACTACATCCGCCGTGCCAAGGTTGCGGCGGGCGAAGCCGGCGGGATTACGCAGCACATCGGTGCCTACCATGTGGAAACCGAGCGCGGCGTGATCACCTTCCTGGACACCCCGGGTCACGAGGCCTTCACGGCCATGCGTGCTCGCGGTGCCAAGGCAACCGACATCGTGATCCTGGTGGTCGCGGCCGACGACGGCGTGATGCCGCAGACGAAGGAAGCCATTGCCCACGCCAAGGCGGCGGGCGTGCCCATCGTGGTCGCGATCAACAAGATCGACAAGCCTGAAGCCAACCCGGACCGCGTCAAGCAGGAACTGGTGGCCGAGCAGGTGCTGCCGGAAGAGTACGGCGGTGATTCGCCGTTCGTTCCGGTGTCCGCCAAGACCGGCGCCGGCATCGACGACCTGCTCGAGCAAGTGCTGCTGCAGGCCGAAGTGCTGGAACTGAAGGCGCCGGTGGACGCCCCGGCCAAGGGCCTGGTGGTGGAGGCTCAGCTGGACAAGGGCAAGGGCCCGATCGCGACCATCCTGGTCACCAGCGGCACGCTCAAGCGTGGCGATGTGGTGCTGGCTGGCAGCGCTTATGGCCGTGTTCGCGCCATGCTGGACGAAACCGGCAAGCCGACCAAGGAAGCCGGTCCCTCGATTCCGGTCGAGATCCAGGGCCTGTCCGAAGTGCCGGCGGCTGGTGAAGAAGTGCTGGTGCTGCCGGACGAGCGCAAGGCGCGCGAAATTGCGCTGTTCCGTCAAGGCAAGTACCGCGACGTCAAGCTGGCCAAGCAGCAGGCGGCCAAGCTGGAAACGATGCTGGAGCAGATGAGCGAAGGCGAAGTGCAGACGCTGCCGTTGATCGTCAAGGCCGACGTTCAGGGTTCGCAGGAAGCACTGGTGCAATCGCTGCAGAAGCTTTCCACCGAAGAAGTGCGCGTACAGATCGTGCACGGCGGCGTGGGCGGCATCTCGGAGTCGGACGTCAACCTGGCTACGGCCTCGAAGGCTGTCATCATCGGCTTCAACGTGCGTGCCGATGCTGGCGCGCGCAAGCTGGCCGAGAACAACGGCATCGATATTCGCTACTACAACATCATTTACGATGCGGTAGACGAGATCAAGGCGGCAATGTCGGGCATGCTGGCACCGGAAAAGCGCGAAGTCACGCTGGGTACGGTCGAAGTGCGCCAGGTCTTCCGCGTGCCGAAGATTGGCGCGGTGGCTGGTTGTATGGTCACCGACGGGTTGGTCAAGCGTACCGCCCTGGTACGGGTGCTGCGCAACAACGTGGTCATCCATACCGGCGAGCTTGATTCGCTCAAGCGCTTCAAGGATGACGTCAAGGAAGTCAAGCAAGGCTTCGAGTGCGGTTTGTCGATCAAGAACTTCAACGACGTTCAGGAAGGCGACCAGCTCGAAGTGTATGAAATCACCGAGGTGGCGCGCACGCTGTAAGGCGTGTTGCGGGCGGCGGGCCAACTGGCCCGCCGCTGCCCTTCTCGACAGCAAGCGTATTGAATGGCCAAGAAAGGCAATATCTCCTCTCGTAATCTCCGGATTTCCGACCAGATCCAGCGCGACCTGGCCGAGATGATCCAGCGTGAGCTGCGCGATCCCCGCCTGGGGCTCGTCACACTGCAGTCGGTCACGCTGACCCCCGACTACGCGCACGCCAAGGTGTACTTCACCGTCCTGGCGGCTGATGCCGCGGAAGTGGAGGGCATTCTCAACGAAAAGTCCGGTTACCTGCATTCGCTGCTTTACAAGCGGTTGCATATCCATACCGTGCCGACGCTGCGCTTCTTCCACGATACCTCGGTGGAACAAGCGATCGAGATGTCCAAGCTGATCAAAGAAGCCAACTCCACGCGCGCAAAAGAAGACTGAAAGACGGCCCGTAACCACGGGCCGTTTTCTTGTTGGCGCTGGTTGCTTCGCGTCTCCTTTGTCCCTGTCTGTCGCGCCCGGCCCTGAAGCTTTGCCCGGCGTCACATAGCTCCCCGTCATGACCCATCCCAACACCAATCGCCCGCCCCGGCAACCGCGCCGCGAGGTGCATGGCGTGCTGCTGCTCGACAAGCCGCTCGGCCTTTCGTCCAACGATGCGCTGGTGCGTGCCAAGCGCATGCTGCGCGCGCTAAAGGCCGGACACACCGGCACCCTCGACCCGCTGGCCACCGGCTTGCTGCCGCTGTGCTTTGGCGAGGCGACCAAGTTCTCGCAGGACCTGCTCGAGGCCGACAAGACGTACGAAGCCACCGTGCGGCTGGGCCTCAAGACCGCGACCGGCGACGCCGAGGGCGAGGTGATCGCCGAGCGTGCGGTAACCTGCGATATCGCGGCGCTGCGCGCCGCAATGCTGCGCTTCGCGGGCGAAATCGAGCAGGTGCCGCCGATGCATTCCGCACTGAAGAAGGACGGACGTCCGCTGTACGAATACGCACGAGCCGGCCAGACCGTGGAGCGCGCCGCGCGCCGCGTCACCATCCACGAAATCACGCTGCTCGATTGCGGGCTGCCGCAGGTGCCCGCCTTCAGCATGCGCGTGACCTGCAGCAAGGGCACTTATATCCGCACCCTGGCCGAGGACATCGGTGAGGCGCTCGGCTGCGGCGCACACCTGACCGGCCTGCGCCGTACGGCGGTGGGCGACCTGAGCCTGGAAGGCGCGGTCACGCTGGAGCAGATCGAGCAGCGCTCCGACGAAGAGCGCCCTGGAATGCTCGCGCCGGTCGATGCGCTATTGCAGCGCTGCGCAGCGGTGACGCTCGATGAGGCCGCGATGGCGCGCTTCCTGCAGGGCCAGCGCATCGCGCAGCGCGACCTGCCGGCGGGCGTGGCGCTGGCGGAAGACGAACTCGCCAGTGTCTATGGCGGCGAGCCGCGCCGCTTGCTTGGCGTGGCGCGCATGCGTGAAGGCGCCTTGCGGCCCGAGCGGCTGGTCAAGCTTTAACGCGCTCAATGCGCTCAATGCGCTCAATGCGGCCAATGCGCAATGCGGCTGCATCGGGCAGGAAATCCTGACGGCTCGAGCCTCGGGGCCAGGGGGGCGGGGCCAGAAAGCACGAGGCCGATGCCTGTGACGGCATCGGCCTCGCTGTGCAGCGCGTGTACTGAGTGCAACCAATGCAGCTAGTGCGCCCCGGCCGCGGAGGCGTCCAGATCGCCTCCCTTCTTAGGCTTGGTCAGCCAGACAAAGACAATCAGCACGAAGAACAGCACGCCCGAGATCCAGAAGATATCGTTGGCGCCCAGCATGGCCGCCTGCTGCGAAATGCTGCGCTCGATTTGTCCGTTGGCCTGGGCCTGGCTCATGCCCATCTGCATCAGGTGGTTGAGCTGGTCGATATAGGTCGGGTTGTACGGGTTGACCTGTTCAACCAGTTGCGCGTGATGCAGCGCCGTGCGGTTTTCCCAGATGGTGGTCGAGATCGACGCACCGATCGCACCGAACGTGATCCGCACGAAGTTGGACACCCCGGAGGCCGACGGGATCTTCTCCGGTGGCTGGCCCGACAGGATGATCGAGGTCAGCGGGATGAAGAACATCGCCATCGCCGCGCCCTGGATCAGCGTCGGGATCATCAGCGTGCGGGTATCGACCTGCAAGGTGAATCCCGAGCGCATCAGGCTGACCACGCCAAAGGTGACGAAGGCCAGGGTCGCGACCCAGCGCGCGTCCATCTTGGGCAGGTTCTTGCCGATCAGCGGCGACAGCAGGATGGCGAAGATCCCGACCGGCGCCATCACGATGCCGGCGTCTGTTGCGGTATAGCCGACAATGGTTTGCAGCCACAGCGGCAGGATCACCAGGTTGCCGAAGAACAGGCCGTAGGCCACCGAGATGGCCACCACGCCGGCGCTGAAGTTACGTCCCTTGAACAAGGTGATATCGACGATCGGATGCTTCTCGTAGCTCTCCCAGATCAGGAAGAACAGGAAACCCACAATGGCCACTACCGTCAACACGACGATCGAGGTCGAGTGGAACCAGTCGAGCTCCTTGCCCTTGTCGAGCATGAGCTGCATCGAGCCTACCCAGATCACCAGCAGCGCCAGCCCGATTCGGTCGATCGGCAGGATCTTGATCGGCGTCTCGCGGTCGCGGTAGATCGTCCAGGTCGCATAGGCGGCGCCCAGGCCCACCGGGATGTTGATGTAGAAGATCCACGGCCAGGTCATGTTGTCCGAGATCCAGCCGCCCAGCAGCGGCCCCATGATTGGCGCCACCAGCGTGGTCATGCCCCATAGGGCGAGCGCCATGGTGCTTTTCTGCGGCGGATAGCTCGATAGCAGCAGCGATTGCGACAGCGGAATCATCGGCCCCGCCACGGCACCTTGCAGCACGCGCGCGGCCAGCAGCACTTCGAGGTTGGGCGCGACACCGCACAGCCACGACGAGATCACGAACAGCAGGATCGAAGTGATGAACAGCCGCACCGCCCCGAAGCGCGTGGTCATCCATCCGGTCAGCGGCACCGAGATGGCGTTCGCCACCGCGAACGAGGTGATGACCCAAGTGCCCTGGTTGGGCGCCACGCCAAGGTCGCCCGAGATGGCCGGGATCGATACGTTGGCGATCGAGGAGTCGAGCACGTTCATGAACGTGGCCAGCGACAGCGCGATCGTGCCGACGATCAGCTTTGCGCCCGACAACGGCACTGGCGCGGCGGGGCGCGCCGCTGGCGCCGTTGAGCCATGCGAGGCGCCGTCGCGCGCGGGGAGGGAGGTAGCCATGTTCAGGTGTTGGCGGGCTTGGCGGCGGCTGGCGCCGACGATACCGGCGCTGCCATGGGCTCGGTCGCCTGGCGGCCGCCGTTGTTCAGCGAGATGATGCGGGCGATCAGCGCGTCGGCGTCCTGCGCGACCTTCTCATAGACGTCGGTCTGCATCGGGCGCGCAACCGTGGCGTTGGTCATGGCCGCGCCTTCTTCCTTGCGCACATCCACCGTCACGTTCATCGACAGGCCAACCCGCAGCGGGTGGTCCTTGAGTTGCTGCGGGTCCAGCGCGATGCGCACCGGCAGGCGTTGCACCACCTTGATCCAGTTGCCGGTGGCGTTCTGCGCCGGCAGCAGCGAGAAGGCCGAGCCGGTGCCGGCCGAGAAGCCTTCCACCCTGCCGTTGTAGGTCACCTTGGAGCCGTACAGGTCGGCCTCCAGCGTGACCGGCTGGCCCACGCGCATATGCGTGATCTGCACTTCCTTGAAGTTGGCGTCGATCCACACCTGGTCCAGCGGCACCACGGCCATCAGTGGTGCGCCCGGGGCTACGCGCTGGCCGACCTGCACCGAGCGCTTGGCCACGTAGCCGGTCACCGGCGCGGGCAGCGTCGAGCGTGCGAACGCGAGATAGGCGGCACGCAGGTTGGCGGCGGCGCGCTGCACGTTGGGGTGCTTCTCCACCGTGGTCTGGTCGGTCAGCACCTTGTTGGATGCCAGTTGCTCGCGCATGGCCAGCAGTGCCGATTGCGCGGCCGCGAGGGCGGTCTGCGCGTGGGAGATTTCTTCGCCCGAAACCGCGCCGGAGCCGGCGATGGCCTCGCGGCGCTTCAGATCTTCACGCGCCTTGGCCACATCGGCTTCGCGCATGGTCACGTTGGCCGCCAGCGAGCCGTTGTTGACGTAGAGCGTGCGCACTTCACGCACGGCTTGCGCCAGTTGCGCTTCGGCCTGCTCCATGGCGACCTGCGAGTCGGCGCGGTCGAGCTGGATCAGGGGCTGGCCCGCGGTGACCAGCTGCGTGTCGTCGGCCGCGATCGAAATCACGGTGCCGCCTACCAGTGGCGTGACCTGCACCACGTTGCCCGCGACATACGCGTCGTCGGTGCTCTCGAAGTGGCGCGCGTACATGCCCCAGTAGATGCCGTAGGCCACGCCGGCCACCACTACCGCGGCGGTCAGCGAGAGCAGCAGGCGCTTGCGCTTGCCGTTGTTGTTGACGGGAGCCGCCGGGGAGGCGGGAGTCTGGGCCGCTTGCTTGTTATCGCTCATGATCGTCTTTTAAGAATGCTGTCGGTACTGCTCGTTGTTCTTCCGGCTGCCTGGCCGTAGCCACCTAATAACCGTTTAGCCGCGTGCCTCGGCTGGCTTCTGCGCATCCGTCCCGGCGCCTTCGGCTTGCTCCTGGTAACCCCCGCCGAGCGCCTTCATCAGGCCCATCTGCAGGTCCAGGCGGCGCGCCTGCAGGTCGGTGGCAAGGCGGCGTTGCTGCAGCACGTTGCTTTCGGCATTGAGCACCGTGAGCTGGGTGCCCAGCCCGGCCTTGTAGCGGATGGTGGACAGTGAGTAGGCGCGCTCGGCGAGAGCCAGCGCCTCGCGCTGGGCCGTGATCTGCGTGTCCACGCTGCGGATGCTGGCCACCGTGTCGGCGGTTTCGCGCAGCGCATCGACCAGCGCCTGGTTGTAGTTGGCCACGGCGAGGTCGTATTGCGCGTACTTGCCCTTCAGGTTGGCGCGCAGCTTGCCGCCCTCGAAGATCGGCAGGCGGATCGCCGGACCGATGCCGAAGGTCCGGCTGATGCTCATCAGCAGGTTGGATGGGTCCAGCGACGCAACGCCGGCAAAAGCGGACAAGGTGACGGCCGGCAGGAATTCCGTGCGCGCCACCTCGATATCCTTGCTGGTGGCCTCCACGCGCCAGCGGGCGGCAACCAGGTCCGGGCGGCGGCCCAGCAGATCGATGGTGAGGTTGTCCGGCAGCAGCGGCGTGCCTTGCGCCAGGATGGTCGGGCGCTGGATCGCCAGGCCGCGGTCCGGGCCCTTGCCCAGCAGCGCGGCGAGCTGGTTGCGCGCCAGCAGGATGTCTTCATCCACGCGCAGCAGGTCGGTCTGTGCCGATGCCACCGTGCCGCGCGCCTGCGTGGTTTCGACCTGCGTGTCCAGACCGGCGTTGAGCCGGTCGCGTGACAGGTCGCTCAGGCCGCGGCGCTGGGCAATGGCGCGCTCGGCTACGTCGCGTTGCGCGTACAAGGCGGCCAGGCGGGCATAGGCGCGGGCGACCGACGTAGTCAGGATCAGGCGCGAAGCCTGGCTTTCGGCCTCGGCGGCGCGGTCGTCGGACAGCGCGGCTTCGAGCGCCTTGCGGTTCTTGCCCCAGAAGTCGAAATCGTAAGAGAGCCCGGCCTGCAGGCGTGACTGGTTCTGCCACGAGCCGGCCAGCGGCGTGCCTTCAAACAGGTCCGTTTGCGAGAAGCGCTGGCGTACCAGGCTGCCGTCGAAGTCGACGTGCGGGTACAGCGCGCTGCGCGTGGCGTCCGCCATCGCGCGGGAGGCTTCCACACGCGCGAAAGCGGCTTGCAGGTTGGGGCTGTCCTTTACCGCCTCGTCGACCAGGGCGCGCAGTTGCGGGTCCTTGAACTGGTCGACCCAGTCAAGCGAGGGCCACTGGCCATGCTGCGAGGGCAGGGCCTGGGCGCTGGCGAGCGAGGCCGGCGCGGTAACGGTCTGCGTGCTGTGCGAGTTGCCGAACGCGGCGCAGCCCGCCAGCACCGCGGCCGCCAGTGCGGTCAGCACCAGCGCGCCTGTGCGGCGGCCCGCCGCGCGCGCGCGCGGCGACAAAGCGGAAAAAGAAGTGAGAGCTTGGTTCATCTGGGTGCCCTGCGATAGAGCGTTAGTGTTTGTTCTTGTATTTGAGAGATCGCTGCGCCGCCAGCGTCACTGGCCGCCAAGCCTGGCCGCTACCCGCTGTTGTTGCCGATGATCCGGTGCAGCATCGAGCGGAAGGTCTGTAGTTCGGCTTCGGAGAAGCCGCGGAAATGCCGGTTCAGCACGCGGCAATAGATCTGGGGCAACTGGTTCACGAGGATCTGGCCGGCGGGCGTGATCGACAGGTCGACCACGCGCCGGTCGGCATCGCTGCGCTGGCGCTCGATCAGGCCGCGCTTTTCCAGGCGGCTGAGCAGGCGTGTGACCGAGCCCATATCGCAATTGAGCTCGCGGCCAAGGTCAGTCACCGTGCTGCCTCGGCCGGCGGCCAGCATCATCAGGCAGGTGGCCTGGGCATGTGTGATGTCCAGGCCATCGACCTCCTGCTCCACGCCGTGCGACAGCACGTTCTTGGCGCGTGCCATCAGATAGCCGATGCTCTCGCCCATGCGGTAATCGGCCGGGTCGAACGGGTAGGCTTCGTCGGAAATGGGCTGGCTCTGCTCGGACATCTCGGCTCGGTGCTTGTCGGTGCAATGTTTGCCGTGGCAACTATATGTTCACGTTCGCCGATTCGCAAGGACGTCAATTTGCTATTGCGGATATCGCAATAATTGGGTTTGTGGCGGGGTGGCGGCTTGGGAAGCTTCCCAACGTCGTCCTCGGGTTTTGCGCCGCAGCATGCTATAATTTCGGGTTATCTTTTGATGCTCAGCCCCAAAGCGAGACGCTGCAATGACCCGCGCCATCCGCAATATCGCCATCATCGCTCACGTCGATCATGGCAAGACCACTCTGGTCGACCAACTCCTGCGCCAGGCAGGCACCTTCCGCGACAACCAGCAAATGGTCGAGCGCGTGATGGACTCGAACGACATTGAAAAGGAACGCGGGATCACCATCCTCGCGAAGAACTGTGCTGTCGAATACGACGGCACGCACATCAATATCGTCGATACCCCTGGCCACGCCGACTTCGGCGGTGAAGTGGAGCGCGTGCTGTCGATGGTTGACGGCGTGCTGCTGCTGGTTGACGCTGTCGAAGGCCCGATGCCGCAGACCCGTTTCGTCACGCGCAAGGCGCTGGCGCTGGGCTTGAAGCCGATCGTGGTGATCAACAAGGTCGACCGTCCGGGCGCGCGTCCGGAATGGGTGATCAACCAGACGTTCGACCTGTTCGACAAGCTGGGCGCCACCGATGAGCAGCTCGATTTCCCGGTGATCTACGCATCCGGCCTGAACGGCTATGCCGGCCTGACCGACGACGTGCGCGAAGGCGACATGAAGCCGCTGTTCGAGACCGTGCTGGCCAAGGTGCCGGTCCGTGACGACAACCCGGACGGTCCGCTGCAGCTGCAGATCATCTCGCTCGATTACAACAGCTATGTCGGCAAGATCGGCGTAGGCCGCATTTCGCGTGGCCGCGCCCGTTCGCTGCAAGACGTGGTGGTCAAGTTCGGCCCGGAAGGCAACCCCATCAAGGGTCGTATCAACCAGGTGCTGAAGTTCCAGGGCCTGGAGCGCGAAATCGTGGCGGAAGCCGAAGCCGGCGACATCGTGCTGATCAACGGCATCGAAGAACTGGGCATTGGTTGCACCGTGTGCGCACCGGACGCGCAAGACGCGCTGCCGATGCTGAAGGTGGACGAGCCCACGCTGACCATGAACTTCTGCGTCAACACGTCGCCGCTGGCCGGCCGTGAAGGCAAGTTCGTGACCAGCCGCCAGCTGCGCGAACGCCTGGACCGCGAACTGAAGTCGAACGTGGCGCTGCGCGTGGCCGAGACCGGCGACGACACCATCTTCGAAGTGTCGGGCCGCGGCGAGCTGCACCTGACCATCCTGCTGGAAAACATGCGCCGCGAAGGCTACGAGCTGGCCGTGTCGCGCCCGCGCGTGGTGTTCAAGGAAATCGACGGCGTCAAGCACGAGCCGTACGAACTGCTGACCGTGGACGTCGAAGACGGCCACCAGGGCAGCGTGATGGAAGAGCTGGGCCGCCGCAAGGGCGAACTGCTCGACATGGCGTCCGACGGCAAGGGCCGCACCCGCCTCGAGTACCGCGTTCCGGCCCGTGGCCTGATCGGCTTCCAGGGCGAGTTCCTGACGCTGACCCGCGGCACCGGCCTGATCAGCCACATCTTCGACGACTACGCGCCCCTGCGCGAAGGCGGCCTGGGTGAGCGCCACAACGGCGTGCTGATCTCGCAGGACGACGGCGATGCCGTGGCCTACGCGCTGTGGAAGCTGCAGGATCGCGGCCGCATGTTCGTCAAGCCGGGCGATGCGCTGTACGAAGGCATGATCATCGGCATCCACAGCCGCGACAACGACCTGGTTGTGAACCCGATCAAGGGCAAGCAGCTGACCAACGTGCGCGCCTCGGGTACCGACGAAGCCGTGCGTCTGGTCACGCCGATCCAGATGTCGCTGGAATATGCCGTGGAGTTCATCGCCGACGACGAGCTGGTGGAAATCACGCCGAAGAGCATCCGTCTGCGCAAGCGTCACCTGAAGGAGCACGAGCGTAAGCGTGCTTCGCGCGAATCCGCGTAAGCGTTTTCGTCCCAGGCGACATTGCCAACAAAAAACCGCGCCTTGTGCGCGGTTTTTTGTTGCCCGTTTTTCTTGGCGCCTTCGGCTATCCAGCCTGTCCAGCCATCATGCGTCCTGGCTGCGATCGGTCCCAAATGCGGTGCCGGTCAGCGGCGTGTCCCCGGCCGCAAGGTCGCGCGGATGACGCCACTCGGGCGGTTTCCAGAGATGGCGCAGGTCGCGATGACGCCACGCGTCGGCGAACATGTCGCGCCACTCGTGGAAGGTGAGCGTGATCGGGTTATGGCTGGCGATGCGACGCGTAATGCCATATTCGGGCGGCGCCTCTTCAGGCGCGAAGGAGCCGAACATGCGGTCCCACACGGTCAACACACCCGCATAGTTGCGGTCAATGTACTGCGGGTTGCGCGCATGGTGTACCCGGTGTACTGACGGCGTATTGAACAGCCATTCAAGCCGGTGCCAGCGGCCGCCCAGCCGGGTGTGCACGAAAAACTGGAAGGCCAGGTTCAACCCCACCGCCAGAATCACCCAGTCGGGCGTGAAGCCGATCAGCGCCAGCGGAATCCAGAACAACCACATGCCCGAGAGCGGGTACGTCAGGCTCTGGCGGAACGCCGTCGAGAAATTCATGCCCTCTGACGAATGATGGGTGACGTGCGAAGCCCACATCCAGCGCACCCGATGGCTGGCGCGATGAAACCAGTAGTAAAGGAAATCCTGCAGCAGCAGCAAGAGCAGGAACGACCAGACCGTCTGCGGCATCGCCTTCAGGCCATGCTGGTAGCTCCACGTGTAGACCGTGCGCACCATCAGCCACAGGAAGAACGCGTCCGACGCCTGGTGCATCAACGCCAGCGCGGCGTTGGACGCGGTATCGCGCAGGCTGTAGATGGCGGGGTCGCGGCGTGCCCAGTACCAGGCCTCCGCGCCGATGGTCAGCAGGAAAATCGGCGCGAAGGCCAGCAGGATCAGGCCGGGATCGATTGTTGACGGTGTCATGCGCAAAGTGTTGCCCGATTTTGTCGGTTTTGCCTGGAGGCGATCCTCTATACGGTCGTGCGGTGTTGCCAAATGCGCACGCTGAGGCACCCAGATACGTTGATTGCGCACATTCGCATTCCTGACCATTTTGCACGACTGAATATCCACATGCGCGGGGTCAAGGAGCGGTGAGGGGCGCCGTTATAGCGGGGCGGCCAAAAACGGAGCCGCATCAGTGCTAAAACCAACGGGGAGCCCTCATGTTTCGCAACACGACTATCGGTACAAGATTGTGGATTCTGACTATCGTCACTAATGCATTGTTGCTGATTGTCGGTGCTGTAGGCTGGCTTGGCATGTCGCGCAGCAATGACGCCACGCGGCAGATCTATCAGCATCAGCTCTCCGCCGCGGTCAACCTGGCCGAGGCGCGTTCCAACCAGTTGCTCGTGCGGGTCTTGCTCGACCAGGCCACCTTCGCCGCCGATCCCGCCGACGCCCGTGCGCGCGCCGATACGGCCGAGGGGTTTGCGCGTCAGTCCGATGCGGCCTGGAAGGCCTATCTGGCGCTGCCGCGTTCGGCGCAAGAAGCCCGCGCGGCCGAGGACGTTGCCGCCAAGCGCGAGGCGTTGTTCACGCAAGGTGTGTCGCCGATGATCGCCGCGCTCAAGCAAGGCGACCGCGAGGCGGTGATGCGCGCCGTGCTGGAAACCATTCCCAAGCTCGATATCGCTTTCACGGCCGTCAATACCGAGTTGGGCAAGCTGCAGCTCGCCGGCGCGCTGGAGGTCTATCACGGGTCGCAGGAGCGCTACACCACGCTGCGCTCGCTGTCGATCGGCGTGCTGGGCTTTGGCTTGTGCTTCAGCACGGTGGTGGCCTGGCGCCTGCGCCGCTCCATCGTGGGGCCGCTCGATACGGCCATCGCCCGCTTCGAACGCATCGCCGCTGGCGATCTTGGCGCGAAGACCGATGGCGCCGGCTCGGGCGCCGAGGCAGAGCGCAGCGAGACCGGCCGTATGCTCGCCATGCTCGGGCGCATGCAAGAGAGCCTGGCCGCGATGGTGAGCGACGTGCGCGGCGGGGCCGATTCCATTGCCGCTGCCAGCAAGCAGATTGCCAGCGGCAACAGCGACTTGTCGCAACGCACGGAGCAGCAGGCCGCGTCGCTCGAGGAGACGGCGTCCAGCATGGAGGAGCTCACGGGCACGGTGCGCCAGAACGCGGATAGCGCGCGTGAGGCCAATGACCTGGCCAGCAGCGCCACCGGCCTGGCGGAACGTGGCAGCGATGCGGTGGCGCGCGTAGCCAGCACCATGCAGGCGATCGACGCCAGCGCCAACAAGATCGTCGACATCATCGACGTGATCGAGAAGATCGCATTCCAGACCAATATCCTCGCCCTCAACGCGGCGGTGGAAGCTGCGCGGGCCGGCGAGCATGGACGAGGCTTCGCGGTGGTCGCGGGCGATGTGCGCGATCTCTCGCAGCGCTGCGCGGGCGCGTCCAAGGAGATCCGCACGCTGATCAGCGACTCTGTGTCGCGCGTGCGCGCCGGCGCCGAGATGGTCGAGCAAGCGGGGCAGGTGATGCAGGAAATGGTGGGTGCGGTGCGCCGCGTGAGCGGCATCATGGGCGGCATTAGTTCGGCGTCCGATGAGCAATCACGCGGCATCGAGCAGGTTAACCAAGCGGTGGCGCAGATGGACGGCATGACCCAGCAGAACGCCGCGCTGGTCGAGCAGGCCGCTGCGGCAGCGGCTTCGCTGGAGGACCAGGCGCAGCGGCTCACCGGGCTGATGTCGGCTTTTCGGGTGGCCTGAACGCAGGGTCTCGGACGCCGCTCAGGGGGGGCGGCGCGCGGCTTGGCTGGTGTAAAGTTGCGGGTTGCATTCGCGGAGAAAAGAGACATGACTGACTTGGTCACAAGCGAGATCCGGGGTGGCATCGGCTACCTGACGCTGAACCGGCCCCAGGCGCTCAACGCACTGTCGCTCGAGATGATTCGCGCCATCACCCAGGCGCTCAACGCATGGGCGGTGGCACCCGAAGTGGCGGCCGTAGTCATCGCCGGCGCGGGCAGCAAGGCCTTTTGCGCCGGAGGCGACATCCGCTTTTTCCACAAGGCTGCGCTCGCCGGTGATCCGGCGCTCGATCAGTTCTTCGTCGAGGAATACGCGCTCAATCACTTGATCCATACCTACGCCAAGCCTTACATCGCGCTGATGGACGGCGTGGTGATGGGCGGCGGCATGGGCATCTCGCAAGGCGCACGCCGCCGTCTGGTGACCGAGCGGACCAAGATGGCAATGCCGGAGACCAATATCGGCTTGTTCCCGGACGTGGGCGGCGGCTGGTTCCTGTCGCGCACGCCCGGCCGCATGGGTGAATACCTGGGCCTGACCGGCGCCATGATTCATGCTGCCGACGCGCTGTACGCAGGCCTGGCGGATGCCTACCTGCCGGGCAATGCCATGGCGGAACTGGTGCAGGCGCTGCGCGCGCGTGAGTTTGCCGATGGCGACGCCGTGCTCGCTTGCATCGACGAGGCCACCGCGGCGCACCGCGCCGCCTGCCCGCCGGGCGAAAGCCAGCTGGCCAAGCTGCAGGACGAGATCGATGGCCTGTTTGCCGGCGCCTCGGTGACCGCGATCGTGGCAGCGGTGAGCGATGCCGGCTCCGACTGGGCCGCGCAGACAGCCGCCATGCTGCGCGCGCGCTCGCCGCTGATGCTCAACGTCACGCTGGAGCAGATCCGCCGCGCTCGCACCATGGCGCTGAACGACGAGCTGCGCATGGAGCTGGACATGATGTACTACGTGTTCCGCCAGGGCGACGGCGTCGAAGGCATTCGCGCGCTGGCGGTCGACAAGGACCATGCGCCGAAGTGGCAGCCTGCGCGTCTCGATGAAGTCACCCGCGAGCGCGTGCACGCGTTTTTCGACAGCCCCTGGGCGCACGGTGAGCATCCGCTGGCGGCGCTGTAGGCTGGCGACTGGCGGTTCCTCTCACGTAAATGGATTAGAGTGACGCTTGGACCGGCCGGCGCGGCGCAGCAATGCGGCGTGCGAGCGCCGGCTCCGCCCACCCATAGTGCCGTGAACGAGAAAGGAATCGCGATGAGTACTCCACGTGATGTAGCCGTATTGGTAGGCAGCCTGCGCAAGGACTCCTTCAACCGCAAGCTGGCGCTCGCGCTCGCCGCGATGGCGCCGGCCGCGCTTAAGCTCGAAATCGTCGAAATCGGCCAGTTGCCTCTGTACAACCAGGACGAAGACGCCAGCCCGCCCGCGCCATGGGTCGCCTTTCGCGATCGTATCCGGCGCGCCGACGCCGTGCTCTTCGTGACACCCGAGTACAACCGCTCGGTGCCTGCCGCGCTCAAGAACGCTATCGACGTCGGCTCGCGCCCCTATGGCCAGAGCGCCTGGGACGGCAAGCCTGGCGGCGTCATCAGCGCCTCGCCCGGCGCCGTCGGCGGCTTTGGCGCCAACCACCACCTGCGCCAGTCGCTAGTGTTCCTCAATATCCCGGTCCTCCAGCAACCGGAAGCCTACATCAGCGGTGTCGACAAGCTCTTCGACGAGCAGGGCGGCATCGCCAGCGAGTCCACCCGTGGATTCCTGGGCAAATACCTGGCTACCTATGCCGCCTGGATCGAGCGCAACGCGGCTCGTTAATCGGCAAAGTAACCGGCAAAGTAACCGCCAAGGTTCTCAAAACCCACTCCCCAGAAACACTGACGCCCGTTGCCGACAGGGCAACGGGCGCGGAGGGCAGAATATCGCTGCCTTGCGCTTCTGATTCGACTTACTTGCGCTTGATGTCCCCGGCCGGCCGCGACTGCGTGCCTGCCAGCGGTTGGCCTGGAAAGCCCTCCGGATAGCTGATGACGCGCAAGGCTCCCCCGAGCTTGCGCGACGTCCATGCATGACCGGCGCGCGTTCTCGCGCCGCCTGTGATTGCCACCATGGCTTCTCTGTCGAGATCCACGCTGTCCGGCAAATCCTTGATGACGATGACCGCCATGACTTCCTCCTGCAGGGTGGCGAAGGCCGGCTCGGCCGGGGTTCGCCGGGTGGGTGCGCGCGATGCGGCAAGCCCAGCCAGATCAGTATAGGCCACGGGTTTTACCTCCGGGGCAGTGCCAGCTCGTGCGCAACAGCCGTGGAAACCCTTGGGTTTCCACGGGGTGGGGGCGCATCTCGCTCAGACCGCGGCGTGGGTGGCGGCCCACTGCGACGGGTTGACGTCGACGCTCAGGGGGCCGAAGCCGGAACCGATCACGCCGACGTTGTTGAGCGTGTTTACGTTGATGCTCTGCAGCTGGGCGATGTTCTGGTTGACGTTGACATTGACGTTGGCCACCGGGCCCAGTCCTTGCAACCAGGAATTGCCGCCGCGCACCGCGGCCAGGGACTTGCTGTCGAGGTCTTGGTTCAGGGCGAGGTCGCGCACGATGATGGATGACATGATGGTTCTCCTAGACTTCACTTGACTTGATTGCTGGAAATGGTGGGCACTGGCTGGCAGCGGAGGCGGCGGGGCCGCCGCTTGCCGGTGCCGGGACCATTCAATAAATGTTGTTGCTGGCGTTCTGGGTCGACGTCACGTGGGACTTGATGTCGTCGGCAAAGGCCGTGTTGTTGCCGTTCATGTTCACAACGTTTTGCGTCTGGCCGATCAGCTGCGAAGCATTGAAGTTCGAGTCGATCTTGGTCAGGCTGAAGACAGGCATGAAGGGCACGAAGCCGCCGCGCACGGCGCGCATGGCGCGGGCGTCGAGTTCTTCGGTGACGGACAGGTCCTTGATGGCGAGGATGGTAGTCATGGCAGTTCTCCGGGGTATTCAGTGGATTGCGAATTCGGCTTGGGGCGCGGCCCGCGGCTCAGTAGATGTTGTTGGTGGCGTTTTGCGTCGAGTCGACATGGGACTTGATGTCGGTCACGAAGGCGGCGTTGTTGCCGTTCATGTTCACGACGTTCTGGGTCTGGCCGATCAGTTGCGAGGCATTGAAGGTCGAGTCGAGCTTGACCGAGCTGAAGACAGGCATGAAGGGCACGAAGCCGCCGCGCACGGCGCGCATGGCGCGGGTGTCGAGTTCTTCGGTGACCGACAGGTCCTTGATGGCGAGGGTGGTAGTCATGGCAGTTCTCCTTGGGAGCGATTGGGACTTTGGTTCATTTGGGTTGAGCATCTGTGCTGCGCTCGGGAGGTACAAACGCATGGAGTGTGCCAAGGCGGGCCATGCCATCGCAGATCGCCCGCAAACGCAGGCGGGGCTTGGGGAAAAGATTTATCGAGCCGGAAAAGACATGCCAGCAAGCGGTTTGGCGCGGCCTGGATCTGATGGGTGGCGGCCAACACAACAACACCGGGTGTTCGCGCATGTGCGACAGGCAGTGGCTCTTGTGGCGCCGTCGTGCCGCTTGCGTGGCTTGCCGGCGTTGATGCAGAGCACGAGGGGTTTGCGATTGGCGTGAGTGCGCACTAGTATCCATCGTGGGCAGGTACTCGCTGTAGACGGGCGAGTGGGCGCTCAATGCGCAACTTCGCGCAATCACGTCGTGGCTGCATCGATGCCTAGCATTCCAGACCTGATACGTACCTTCCAAAGCGGTGGTCTGTCGCACGACGAACTGTTGGCCCGCATTGACAGCACCTTGGCCGTGGACCAGGCAAGCGCCACGCAGCTAGCGGACATGCTCAGCGAGGAGAACACCCGCTTCCCGCTGCCGCCTGGCGTTTATGAAGAGGTGTTGCGGCGTATCGAGCGCCGCGGGGCAACCCAGTTCGAGGATGGCGGCGAGGAAACCCGCGTGCAGACTGGCCACGCCGGCATGGCGTCCGCGCCCTCCTCGCCACCGCAGCCGAGCGCGAGCGATCAGGCGATTGCCGGGGCGGAGCAGACCAAAGGGGTGGGCGATACCTTGAATGGCCGCTTCGTGCTGGAGGAATGCCTGGGCGTGGGCGGCATGGGAACGGTCTACAAGGCGCTCGATCTGCGCAAGCTCGAGGCCTCGGACCGCAAGCCGTACATCGCCATCAAGGTCCTCAATGTGCAGTTCCGCGGTCATCCGAAATCGCTGATCGCGCTGCAGCGCGAGGCGCGCAAGGCGCAGACGCTGGCGCACCGCAATATCGTGACGGTCTATGATTTCGACCGCGATGGCTCGGTGGTCTACCTGACCATGGAGTACCTGTCGGGCAAGTCGCTCAATCGTGTCTTGCGCGCGCCAGATTTTGCCGGCATGCCTTACGCCAAGGCGCTGCCGATCATCACCGGCATGGGCCGTGCCTTGTCCTATGCGCACGAGCGCGGCTTCGTCCACTGCGACTTCAAGCCCGCCAATGTCTTCCTCACCGATAGCGGCGAAGTGAAGGTGATCGATTTCGGCATCGCGCGCGTCTTCCAGCAGCCGGCGGACGACGCGGACCCGACCGTGTTCGACCCGGGCACGCTCGGCGGCATGACCCCCGCCTATGCCAGCCCCGAGATGTTCGAGCATCGGGAGCCGGATCCGCGCGACGACATCTACGCGCTGGCCTGCGTGACCTATGAACTGCTGACTGGCAGGCACCCCTATGAGCGGCTGTCGGCTAACCAGGCGCGCGGCGCCGGCCTCAAGCCACAGCGCCCCAAGGTGCTCAGCCGCGGGCAGTGGCGAGCACTGCGCGCGGCGCTGTCTTTCGATCGCGCGACGCGCACGCCTACCGTGGCGCGCTTCCTGGCCGAGATGGGCGCCGAGCGCCACGGTGCCATGCCAATGGCCAAGCTGGGCGCCGCGTCCGTGGCCGGCGTGCTGCTGGCCGGCGGGCTGGGTTACTACGTGTGGCGCGCGCGCACCGCGCAGGAGGGCCAGCAGCCTGCGGCGCAATCCGCGGCAAGCGCGGTGGTACCCGCCACGCCCCAAGCCGCAGTGACGCCATCCGCCGCGCCGGGGTCGCCGCCGCTGGCGCAACCGGGCGAGCAAGCCCGGCCCGAGCGCGCGCTCTCCATGCAGGCCGTGGCGCCGGTGCTGGCACGCGCGCCTTGCTCGCTGCTGTCGGCCACGGGGCAGGACCATACACTGCAGGTGCGTGGCTACGTGGCGGAGCGCTTTGGCGTCAAGCGCCTGAAAGACGAACTGAGCGCGGTGCCCGGCGCGCAGACGCTGAACCTGGACGTGCAGACACTGGGCGATGACAAGTGCGACGTGGTCAAGCTGATCTCGCCTTACTGGTCGGGGCGCCGCAGCGCAACCGCGCTGACCACGATCCGCACCCGGGCGCCCGGCGCGCAACTCACGGAGGGAACGCCACTGATCGTGGATATCACCACGCCGCCTTACGACACTTACGTCTACGTCGACTACTACATGGCCGATGGCAAAGTCGTGCATATGGTGCCAAGCCAGCGTGCCAAGGCCAACCAGGCACCCGCCAGCTACACCGCTGCCGTGGGCAGCCTCGGGGACTGGGTGATCTCGAAGCCGTTCGGCACGGAGCTGATCGTGCTGCTCACCACGCCTGCGCCGCTGTTCGACGCGCTGCGCCCCGAGTCAGAGCCCAGGCAGGACTACCTGCGCGCGCTCGACAGGCAACTGGGTCCGATGGCGGCGAAGCACGGAGAAAGCCACATCGGTGCCGACATGGTGCAGATATCCACCAACCCGCGCTAGCCAGGCAAGGCACCATTGGCAGCGGCTACTTCAGGTCCCGTACGACGCGAAATCCGTTTTGCGACTGGCGTACGCTCGCGCTGTACTTGAAGCGAGTGGAGGAGAGCATGTAGCTCGCGCCTTCATGCCATGAGCCGCCGCGGATCACGCGTACGCCGCAGCCGGGCTCGTCCCAGGCGCGTGCGTCGGCAGGCGCGTTCTTGTAGGAGATGTGCCAGCAGTCGGCGACCCATTCCCACACGCTGCCGTTCATGTCGTGGAGGCCGTAGCCATTGGCGGCAAAGGAGCCGACGTTGGCGGGCGCGTCGGCATTCCACGGTTCGCCGCAGTCCTTGCAGTTGGCCGTGCCTTTGCGCATCTGGTCGCCCCACCAGTAAAGCGTCGCGGTGCCGCCCCGGGCGGCATACTCCCACTCGGCTTCGGTCGGCAGGCGGTAGTGCTTGCCGCTGACCTTGCTCAGCCAGGCGACGTACTGCTGGGCATCGTCCCAGCTCACATCGCGCACGGGGGCGTTCCTGGGGGCGTTGGCGACAGTGGCGATGCGCTGGCATGCCCCCGCATCGGCGCAGGCGCCCCATTGTTCCACCGTGACTTCGTACTTGCCGATGGCAAAGGGCTGGCCGATGGCGACGTGATGCGGCGGCTTCTCGGTCGGGTCACCGCCGTTGCTGCCCATGGTGAAGCTGCCCGCCGGCAGGCTGTGCAACACGGGACAGGCCGGGCAGTCCTTGATCTCGCCCGGCTTGATTTCGACCGTCACGGCGCCGGCCGCGGCAGCTCGCTGCGTGGCGGATGAAGGCGCGCTTGCGGCCGGAGCGGGTGGAGTGGATGCGGCAGGTGCGGTTGCCGAGGGCGCAGCAGGCGGCACCTGCACCTTGCCCGACTGCGCGCGCACTGGCGGTGGCGTGACGGTGCCTTGCGCGGTGGCTTGCCCGGATGAGGCGCCTGGCGTGCGAGCACGCTCGGCAGGCGCGCCGGCCTGCGGCCCCGCCGCGCGCAGCCGCTCAATCCTGGCACGCGCCAGCGGCGCGAAGCGGCCGTTTGGATAGGCCTTGAGGTAGGCCTCGTAGTCGCTTGCGAAGTTGCTGTTCTTGATGGAGTCCCAGAAGCTGAGCTCGTACTGCTCGTCGCTGTCCTTGGGAAGGATGCCGCGGTACTGCGCAAGGATCGGCGGATCGGCTTGCCTGTGCGCGTGCGTGAAGGCTGCGTCGTCGTGTTTGATGTTGTCGCTTCCGGTAGTGGCTCCGGTGTTTGCCGCGAATCGAAGCGGGGCGGATAACGACGATGATATCCACGGTTGTTGCCGCCGCCCGGTTTGCTGGCTCACGATTTCACCAGCCCGGCGCAGGGCGGCCTCGGCATCAAGGCCGGGCATGCGCATCGTGCGCAGCAGGGCGCCGGTGAACGCGCCGTGCCGCGCGCCCTCGGCTGCCACGGCACCCGGGGCCGTGGCATAGGCGATCAGCGTGTTGGCGGGGGCGGCGGGCGGCTTGACGGCACTGCCGCGATAGGGGTTGTCCAGGCAGCTATCGAGGATCACCACGTTAAGCATGTCCGGCCTTGGCGCCGACATGCTGGCCAGTACGGCGTCAAGCGCGGTGCCCGCGGTGAGCAAGCGGCCAGGTGCACGGCTGCCGGCATCGATGGGAATCATCACCGGGCTGTCCGCGACCTCGATGCCGTGCCCCGCGAAATAGAACAACCCCATGCCACCGGTCTGCAGGCGTTGCTGGAATTCGGCAAGCGCGCGCGCCATGCCTTCCCGGTCCAGGTTCTCGCGGAACATGACGTCGAAGCCGAGCGCGGCCAAGGTGCGGCGCATTGCGCTTGCGTCATTGGCGGCGTTGGGCAGCGGCTCGTCCACATAGGCGCCGTTGCCGATGACCAGGGCGAGGCGCCTGCCCGGACCGCCTGTGGGGGCGGCGGCCGGTTGCCTTGTTGCTTGGGGGGGGAGGGTTGGCGTGTCGATACCGGCTTCGGCGCGCACGGCCGAAGCCAACCCGAGCAGGCACACGACAAGGAATTTTCGCCACATATGCAGGCCTTGTTCGTACGGCGCCGAAGTGCATCGGCGGTCCACGTGCCAACGGCGTGGCGCGGCACGCGAAAGCGATGATGCCCGGCCATCACCTGGCCGGACCGCCTCGTCCTTTGCGCCGACGTGATGCAGCGCTAGCGGCACTGGGCTGGCTCAATCAACCATAGCACAGCGATTGTGAATCCGGAGGTGCTTCGCAACACCGGGTGGCGCAGCAAGCGCACAGCCACGCGGCGCCTACGCGGCGCAGGGTATCGCCAAGTATCTTTTTGCTGTTTTCCGTTCTAAGCTGAATGACGAAATTGGATGGTGAAATGCAGCGCGCCGGCCTGAAGCCAATCAACGAATCAGCCAGAAGCCAAGCACCAATAGCAAGAATTCACCGCATTTCGAGACAAGCTGTTCGGGAGGGCTAACGTATGCACAGGCGAACCGTGCTCGGCACATTGGCAGCGTCGCTGCTGGCCCCGTTGCCTTCGATCTCGTTGTCCACGACATCCCCGCCCAATGCCGAGGTCTACATCATCTGGCCGCCCGACGGCGCCGTGATCGATGGCGGCAAATTCTGGGTGCGCATGGGCCTGCGCAATATGGGGATCGCCCCCAAGGGCGTCGACATGGCCAACGTCGGCCACCATCACCTGTTGATCGACACGGACCTGCCGCCGATGGACAAGGAGATTCCGAATGACCGGAACCACCTGCACTTCGGCGCCGGCGAGACCGAGGCGCGGATCGAGCTGCCGCCGGGCAAGCACACCTTGCAGTTGCTGCTCGGCGACAAGGATCACAAGCCCCACGACCCGCCGATCTACTCCAAGAAGATCACGATCACCGTTCGATAAGTTTCGATAAGGCCCCGGGCCGCCGGGCCGGCGGCACGATACGGGAGACAGTCCATGCGTAAGCTCATTCCGGCTGCTGCGCTCGCCGCCAGCCTGTTTCTGATCGGTGGCATGCCGAGCGGTGCAAGCGCGGACGCCACGCCCGCACCCGCCAATGCCTACCTGTACATCGGCTTTCCCAACAACAACCAGGTGCTGCCGGCGGGCAAGCCGATCAAGGTGTGGTTCGGGCTGCGCGGCATGGGCGTGGCGCCGCGCGGCGTGAAGTTTCCAAACAGCGGCCATCATCATCTGCTGATCGATACCGACCTGCCGCCCATGGACAAGGAGATCCCGAACGACCGCAACCATCTGCATTTCGGCGCCGGCGAGACGGAGACCACAATCGAGCTGCCGCCGGGCAAACATACCTTGCAACTGCTGATGGCCGACGACAAGCACATTCCGCACAACCCGCCGATCTACTCCAAGAAGATCACGATCTACGTGAAGTAACGCCGAACGTTCATTCGGGTTCGGGTTTTTTCGCGGCGCCGCATGACGCGTGCCGCGCGTGCTTCGCTGCTGATCTCATCGCGCGCTTGCCAGGCCGCGCTCGCTGCACAATTCCCCTGCAAACTCGTTGCCACGGCCGCGCGCGTCGCACGGTGCGAGCGTTTGTCGCCAGCGAGCAAACACATGGTGTCTGTTGTGTTGGCCGCCACCCATCAGATCCAGGCCGCCCCGAACCGCTTGCTGGCATGTCTTTTCCGGCTCGATAAATCTTTTTCCCAAGCCCCGCCTGCGTTTGCGGGCGATCTGCGATGGCATGGCCCGCCTTGGCACACTCCATGCGTTTGTACCTCCCGAGCGCAGCACAGATGCTCAACCCAAATGAACCAAAGTCCCAATCGCTCCCAAGGAGAACTGCCATGACTACCACCCTCGCCATCAAGGACCTGTCGGTCACCGAAGAACTCGACACCCGCGCCATGCGCGCCGTGCGCGGCGGCTTCGTGCCCTTCATGCCTGTCTTCAGC
>NZ_LZZU01000059.1:0-14681 GCF_014170355.1 Cupriavidus sp. UME77 | reverse complement strand
CGTCGGCATAGCCGCAGCGCACCTTGACCGGTTCCCACTGGGCTTCGGCGCGGCGCTTGTGGGCGGTCGCGGAAAATGTCACCACCGAGCTGACCGGCACCGCTTGCTTGCCTTGCGAGAAGCGGCCGTCCCATGACCGTCACCCTGCCCGCGCAAGGCCGCGTGAGCCTGGCCGAGTACCGTGCGCAGATGCGCGAGCAACTGATGCAGACCGAGAACGCCAGCGCGGATGTGGCCGATTGCGCCGCGCACGCCAGCTGGGTCGTGCCCCGCTCGGCCACCTACGACGCCTTGAAGATCCCCACCGGCGCGCTCGGCGCCGGCCAGGCCACCGTCGAGCCATGGGACGGCCGCTTCTCGCAAGGCAAGCAAGCGGTGCCGGTCAGCTCGGTGGTGACATTTTCCGCGACCGCCCACAAGCGCCGCGCCGAAGCCCAGTGGGAACCGGTCAAGGTGCGCTGCGGCTATGCCGACGGCATGATGCTGGCCTATGAATTGCTCGATGGCAGCGGCACCGTCATCAGCGAGCCGGCGGCAGCGCCCGCGGTGCGCAGCAGCGGCGGCAGCAATACGCGCCAGGCCTCCAGCAGCAAGGGCCACAAGGGCAGCAAGGCAAGCAAGTCCGGCTCCGGCAAGGCCACCAAGTCAACCTCCTCGTCCAAGTCGAGCAGCAGCAAATCGACGGCCAAGAGCAGCAGCGCCAAGACCAGCAAGGCCACCACCAGCAAGTCGACCACCAAGAAGCCGCACTGAGGCCTTCCCAGGCGCTTCGGCCCCGCATGGGGCCGCCCCCCCACCTGGCCCGTCCAGACGGCGGCCAGGTGCCTGGTCACATCCTCAGCCCAGTTGCGCCAGCACCGCCTGCAGCATCGCAGCGCCCAGCAGGGCGCTGCGCGCGCCATTCCAGCCCACCGCCGGATCGGGCTGGTCGGCATTGTCCTTGAACGGCATCTCCAGCGTCAGTGACAGGCAGCCAAAAGTGTGGCCGATGTACTTCGAGGCCAGTTTGAGCGCGTCCTGGTTGTACTTGCTGGCAGCGTAGCCGTGCACGTCCTGGAAGTCCGGCGTGGCGCGCTTGAACGCGTCGATGAAACGCAGTTGCTCGGCCTTCTGCACCTCGGTAAAGCCGGGCAGCATCTCGCTGCCCGCGACGAAGTTATAGGGCAGGCCCTCGTCGCCATGGATGTCGAAGAACATGTCGCAGCCGGTGGCCTCGATGGCACGGCGCACGTGATACACCTCCGGGCTGGTCTGCTCGCTGGGGGCCATCCATTCGCGGTTGAGGTTGGCGCCAGCCGCATTGGTGCGCAGGTTGCCACGCGCCGAGCCGTCGGGGTTCATGTTCGGCACGATATGGAACACGGCGCGCTCCACCAGGCGGCGCGCCACCGGGTCGCCGGCCCACATGCCAGTGCCCGTCAGGCGCTGCAGCACGCCCTCGCAGAACCATTCCGCCATGGATTCGCCGGGATGCTGGCGCGCGATCATCCAGATGGCCTTCTTGCCGTCGCCAGGCGTGCCGACCGTGACCGCGGTCATGTCGCGGCCGTCCACCGTGCTGCCCAGGTGTGAGAGCCGCGCCAGCGGCGAACGCTGGCAGGTGGCCAGCAGGGACAGGTGGCGTTCCTCGGAGTATGGCTCGAAGTAGGCCAGCCACACGCTGTCGTGCTCGGGCGTGAAGGCCACTGTCATGGTGCTGCCGTCGAAGCTGGTCGGCACGCGGAACCAGTGCGCGCGGTCATAGGAGGCCACGGCCTGGTAACCGCGCCAGCCGTCGGGGTAGGTGCAGTCGCCGGCATTGAGGAACTGCAGGCGGCATGCCTGGCCGGCCGCGCCCTGCAGCCGGAAATGGAACCACTGGCGGAACTCTGCATGCGAGTCGGCCCGGATGCGCAGGCGGATGTCGCTCGCCTGCGCAAGCGATTCGACTTCAATGGCGCCCGAATCGAAGCTGGCGGAAATATGCAGGGCTGAACTCATGATGTGGCGTCTCGGAGGGTTCGGGCCGGGATGCCTGTGGGCCATCCCTGGCGCTGGGTTCGGGGGCGATAGGGCGTATCTGGAGCCTGCGTCAGTCTTCGAGGCGGCGGCGGAAGACCCAGCGGGCGTCGTCGGATGCCGAGGCATCGAAGGCGTAGCCATGCTCGGCGAAACGCTTGAGCTTGGCCGGCTCGGTGATGCGATGCGTCACCGCGTAGCGGGCCATGAAGCCGCGCGCCCGCTTGGCGTGGAAGGAAATGATCTTGTAGCGGCCGCCCTTCCAGTCCTCGAACACCGGCGTGACGATCCTGGCGCCAAGTACCTTGGGGCGCACCACCTTGAAGTACTCCTCAGAGGCCAGGTTGACCAGGGCCGGGCTGCCTTCTGCCTTCTGTGCCTTGAAGTCATCGTTGAGCAACTGCGTGACGTCATCGCCCC
This sequence comes from Cupriavidus sp. UME77, assembly GCF_014170355.1. Classification (NCBI taxonomy): domain Bacteria; kingdom Pseudomonadati; phylum Pseudomonadota; class Betaproteobacteria; order Burkholderiales; family Burkholderiaceae; genus Cupriavidus; species Cupriavidus sp. UME77. Next base: position 12,263 of record NZ_LZZU01000059.1, on the reverse strand, counting down.
AGAACGCATAAAGATCCTTGCCCGCCACGTTGTCCAGGCGCGTGCCCATCTCCAGCCGGTAGGGCTGCATCCAGTCGAGCGGGCGCAGCACGCCGTACAGGCCGGACAGGATGCGCACATGCTTCTGCGCGAAGCCAAGGTCATCGTCCGAGAGGCTGGACGCGTCGAACCCCTCGTACACATCGCCGTTGAAGGCGAGCACGGCCTGCTTGCTGTTGGCCGCGGTAAATTCCGGCGACCAGTCGCCGTAGCGGGTGGCGTTGAGCACCGCGAGCTTGTCGGAGATGTCCATCAGCGCCCCGATATCCTGCGGCGCGAGCTTGCGCAGACGCTCGATCAACACCGCCGAACGGTCGATAAAACGCGGCAGCGTATGGGTCTTCAGACGCGGGGGCGTCTCGTAGTCGAGCGACTTGGCAGGGGACAAGACGATGAGCATGGCAAAATCGCGGCAAACACAAAGGCCAGATTGTAACGAATGCACCCCGACTCTACCGCAGTACCCCTCAATTCCCCGCCGTCCCCACAGGCCACCCCCGTCCCCGGCCCGCTGGCACCGCGGGTCGTGCTCGACTCCAACATCTGGGTCGACCTGCTGGTCTTTGCGGACCCGCACGTCGAGCCGATCCGGGCCGCGCTGGACACCGGCGCCATTGCCGCGGTGATCCGCGCCGATTGCCGCGAGGAGTTGCGCCGAGTGCTGGCTTATCCGCAATTTGCCCATTTTGGTATCGATATTCCCGCCGCCATGGCCACGGTCGACCGGCTGACCACCCTCATCGCCATCCCGGAAGAAGCCGACATCGCGGCGGCCCGCCTGCCGCGCTGCCGCGATACCGACGACCAGAAATTCATCGAGCTGGCGCACTTTGCCCAGGCCGCCTGCCTGGTCTCCAAGGACAAGGCCGTGCTCAAGCTCAAAGGCCGCCTGCGCCGCCAGAGCGGCGTGGATATCCTGCTGCCCCAGGCCTTCGCCAGCTGGCTGACGGCGCGCGAGGAGGCCGCGGCACAGGCGCCGGCCGATCCCCGCTAGAATGCCAGCATCGTTTTCCGCCCATCCCGACCGCCCAGCCTGACGCAGCCTTCCATGTCCACGAAACTTTCCGCCCAGCCCGGCACCCTTGCTCCCCTCACGCCGCCGGCTTCGCGCCTGCCCAAGGTCGGCACCACCATCTTTACCGTGATGTCAGCGCTGGCCGCCGAGCGCAATGCCGTCAACCTCGGCCAGGGCTTCCCGGATTTCGACTGCGACCCGAAGATCGTCGATGCCGTCGCGCACGCCATGCGCTCGGGCCTGAACCAGTACCCACCGATGGCGGGCGTGCCCAAGCTGCGCCAGGCCATCGCCGGCAAGATCGGCAAGCTGTACGGCCATGCCTACGACTGGGACAGCGAGATCACCGTCACCGCGGGCGCCACCCAGGGCATCCTGACCACCATCCTGTGCGCCGTGCATCCGGGCGATGAAGTGATCGTGCTGGAACCCTGCTACGACAGCTACATTCCCGCGATCGAAATGGCCGGTGGCAAGGTCGTGTCGGTGGCCCTTGACGCGCCGCACTTCCACATCCCCTTTGACCGCCTCGCCGCCGCGATCACGCCGCGCACGCGGATGCTGCTGATCAACACGCCGCACAACCCCACCGGCACCATCTGGCGCGCCGGCGACATGGATCGCCTGGCCGGACTGCTGGCGGGCACCGACATCCTGCTGCTGTCAGACGAGGTGTACGAGCACATGGTGTTCGACGGCCAGCAGCACCAGTCGGTATCGCGTCACCCCGAGCTGGCACGCCGCAGCTTCGTGGTATCGAGCTTCGGCAAGACCTACCACGTGACTGGCTGGAAAGTGGGCTATGTGGCCGCGCCGGCCGCGCTCTCGGCCGAGTTCCGCAAGGTGCACCAGTTCAATGTGTTCACGGTGAACACCCCGGTGCAGCATGGCCTGGCCGACTACATGGCGGACCCGGCGCCCTATCTGGACCTGGCGGACTTCTACCAGGCCAAGCGCGACTTCTTCCGCGCCGGGCTGGCCGGCACGCGCTTCAAGCTGCTGCCGTCGGACGGCACCTACTTCCAGTGCGTGGACTACTCCGCCATCTCGGACATGAGCGAGGCGGACTTCTCGATGTGGCTCACGCGCGAGATCGGCGTGGCGGCGATTCCGGTTTCGGCGTTTTACTCGCAGCCGCGGGAGTCTGGGGTGGTGCGGTTCTGTTTTGCCAAGAAGGAAGAGACGCTGGCGCTGGCTCTGGCGCGGTTGAAGACACTGTAGGCACCGCTTTGGCCAGCGAAAAAAGCGCCCGCGGCATACCGCGGGCGCTTTTCTTTTTTGCCTTGAGCAAACCCTTCGCTTATTTCCGGCCGCTCAGCATCAGCTCGGTATTCGCCTTGCGATCCTCATTCACCTTTTGCACCGTCGGGCGCTCCGACATGCGCTTGAGGTACTCCTTGACCGGCAGGTCGGCCAGCATGTCCGTACCGTAGATGATCTTGGTGCAAGACGAGATCAGCGGAAAGTGCACCACCGCGGCGCAGTCCGCCAGCGTAAAGGTGTCGCCCGCCAGGTAGGGCGAGAACTTCGCCAGCTTGGCGAAGGCGGGGATATAGCGCTCCAGCAGCTTTTTCTGGCGTTCCTTGACGCTGTCGCTGACCTTGCCGCCGAAAAACGCTTCAGCGTAAAGCTCGCGCGCGGTCAGCTCCAGGTACAGCTCCAGGAAGGTCACCAGTTCGCGCACCTTGGCCGCCTCGTAGGGGCTGGCGGGCAGCAGCGGCGCTTGCGGATAGGTCGCCTCGATGTAGGCGTCCAGTACTTCGGACTCGCATAGCGGGCCGTGATCGGTGATCATGTAGGGCACCTTGCCCAGCGGCGAGGCTTCGAGATCGGTCTTGCCGATCCAGGCCAGCTCCTCCTCGAACGGCAGGTTCTTTTCCAGCAAGGCCAGCTTGACCTTGTTGTAGTAGTTGCTGGCGGCAAAACCACAGAGTTTCAGCATGTCGTCTCTCTCCTCGTTATGGCGTGACTGGCGTGATTGGCAACCCACCGGGTGGATCGCGATGAAATCAGGGGCTAAGGTAACCTGCCCACACACAGGCAAGCAGGCATTGTGTGCCATGACAGACTCTGGCGGTCCGCGTTGGCCGATCAGCGCACGCCGCCTGCATCGCCCCACTGTCGCGGATGATGCAAAAAACGTACGATCGTGCTAATTTAACCACACTTTTCTGGACGCACTATGAGCACTTTCACCATTGACTCGCTGGGCATCGTCGGCACCGGCGCCATGGGCCGGGGCATTGCCCAGATCGCCGCGCAGGCCGGGCTGACCGTCAGCCTGTACGACACCAACCCGCAAGCCGTGGCCGCCGCCCGGCAATACCTGCAGGATACGTTCGCCAAGCTGGCCGAAAAGGGCAAGATGAGCGCCGAGGATGGCGCCGCCGCGCTGGCCCGCGTGCTGCCCTGCAATGCGCTGGAAGACCTGGCGGGCTGCGACATGGTGCTCGAGGCCATCGTCGAGAAGCTCGAAGTCAAGCGTGACCTGGTGGCCAAGCTCGAAGCCATCCTGCGTGCGGATGCCGTGATTGCCTCCAATACGTCGTCGCTGTCGATTACCGCGATCGCGGTGGGCGCCAAGCAACCTGGCCGCATCGCCGGCTATCACTTCTTCAACCCGGTGCCGCTGATGAAGGTGGTCGAGGTGATCGACGGCCTGTCCGGCGACCCCGCCGTGGGTGACGCGCTGATGGCCCTGTCGCGCCGCCTGGGCCATACCCCGGTGCGCTGCAAGGACATGCCCGGCTTCATCGTCAACCATGCCGGGCGCGGCATGAACATCGAAGGCCTGAAGGTCGCGCAGGAAGGCGTGGCCGACTTCGCCGACATCGACGCCATCATGCGCGAGCAGGCGGGCTTTCGCATGGGCCCGTTCGAGCTGATGGACCTGACCGGGCTGGACGTGTCGCACCCGGTGATGGAATCCATCTACAACCAGTTCTACCAGGAACCGCGCTACCGCCCGTCGCCCATCACGGCGATCCGCTCGGTGGGCGGCCTGATCGGCCGCAAGGCCGGCGCCGGTTTCTACCGCTATGCCGACGGCCAGAAGCAGCTGCCCGCCACCGCCGCCGTGCCCACCGCGCGCCCGGCCAGCGTCTGGGTCAGCCTTGCCGACGAACGCGGCCACGGCATGGCCGTCAAGCTGCTGCTCTCGCTGGGCATCACGCCCGAAGCCGGCAACCGGCCGTCGGACGACGCCCTGATCGTGGTCACGCCGCTGGGGCTGGACGCCACCACCTGCGCCCTGCATGAGGGACTGGACCCCACCCGCGTGGTGGCCATCGACACGCTGCTGCCCCTCGAAGCCACCAAGCGCCGCACGCTGATGACCACGCCGGCCACGTCAGCCGCCATGCGCGAGGCCGCGCACGGCGTGTTCGGCAGCGACGGCGTGCCCGTGACCGTGATCCGCGACTCGGCCGGCTTCGTGGCCCAGCGCATCATCAGCTGCATCGTGAACATCGCCAGCGACATCGCGCAACAGCGCATTGCCACGCCGGTGGACATCGACCTCGCCGTCAACCTCGGCCTGGGCTACCCCAAGGGCCCGCTGGCGCTGGGCGACGTGATCGGGCCGCACCTGGTGCTGACCGTGCTGCGCAACCTGGAACGCCTGACCGGCGACATGCGCTACCGCCCCAGCCCGTGGCTGTGGCGCCGCGCCGGCCTCGGGCTGTCGCTGCTGGCCGAAGAGCAGTAAGAACCGCGACCGCAGGCTGGTTTTGGCCTGCGGTCGTTTCGTATCCGACACCGCATTGCATCGTTGCATTCGCTCATCCGCACAGGCCGCCATGACCGCACAGCTGCTATCCGAACGCGTCGACACCACCCTGGTGCTGACCATCTCGAACCCCGAGGCACGCAACGCGCTGCATCCGGACATCTACGCGGCCTCGCAGGAAGCGCTTGAGCTGGCCTCGCGCGACGACGAAATCCGCGCGGTGGTGATCACCGGCGCCGACGGCGTGTTCTGCGCCGGCGGCAACCTCAACCGCCTGCTCGGCAACCGCGCCAAGCCGCGCGAGGTGCAGGCCGAGAGCATCGAAGTCCTGAACCACTGGATCGAAACGCTGCACGCCTTCCCCAAGCCGATCATCGCCGCCGTGGAAGGCCCTGCCGCGGGCGCCGGCTTCTCGCTGGTGCTCGCCTGCGATTTCGTGGTGGCCGCCAGCGATGCCAAGTTCGTGATGGCCTACGTCAACGTTGGCCTCACGCCTGACGGCGGCGGCTCGTACGAGCTGGCCCGCGCCCTGCCCCGGCAGCTCGCCTCCGAACTGATCATGGAAGGCAAGCCCGTGGATGCCGCGCGCCTGGCCCATTTCGGGCTGGTCAACCGCGTGGTGCCGCCCGGCCAGGCGCTGACCGAAGCGCTGCGCCTGGGCGAATCGCTGGCCACGCGCTCGCCGCACGCCATGGGCCGCATCAAGGGCCTGATCAACCACGCCGCCACCGCCAGCCTGACCGAGCACCTGGCGCAAGAGCGCGACAACTTCGTGGCCGCGCTGCATCACAAGGATGGCGGCGAAGGCATCGGCGCCTTCCTGGAAAAGCGCAAGCCGAACTACCGCTGAGCCGCCCTGCCCGCCGGGTTCGCCAACGCGCGCACCCGGCCTCGCAATGCCACGCCAACGATGCCCGCGCAGACGGGCACGGCAGCACAAGCACCGGAGACTTGCATGGAATTGCCGCCCTCGCCCCGCCGCCGCGTCTACCTGATGCGCCATGGTGCGGTGACCTACTTCGACGAGACCGGGCGCCCTGCGCTGCCCGAGCTTGTGCCGCTCAACGAGACCGGGCGCGAACAGGCCAGCGCGGCTGGCCGTGCGTTTGCCGCCGAGAACATCCGCTTCGACCGCATCATCGTCAGCGGGCTGCCGCGCACGGTGGAAACCGCCGAGCGCGTGCTGGCGGAGTTGCCCGGCATGGCCGATGCCGCGATGGAAACCTGGCCCGAGCTGCAGGAAATCCGCGGTGGCAAGCTGCAAGGCATCAGCGACGACAAGCTGCGCGATGCCTTTATCGGCGCCTTTGAAGGCGAAGTGCCCGAAGACAAGCGCTTCCTCGATGGCGAAAGCGTGGGCGAATTCCTCGACCGCGTGCTGCCCGCGCTGCGCCGCCTGCGCGACGACCCGAACTGGGACACCGCCCTGCTGGTCCTGCATGGCGGCACCAACCGCGCCATCCTCTCCCACGCCATCACCTGCGGGCGCCGCGTGTTCTACGGCAGCCTGATGCAAACCGCCGGCTGCATCAATGTGCTCGACGTGGGCGACGAGCCGCTGGACTGGGTGATGCGCATGATGAATTACTCGCCGCCCACGCCCGTGCACAGCGGTTCGCGCCACACCACCATGGAAGTGTTGCTGCATCAGTACCTGCGCTTTCGCGACCTGCGCGGGCCGGCCAGCTAGCCACGCCGCGCAGAGATAGAGATAGAGATAAAACGGACAAGACGGACAAGACAGACAAGCCAGACGCAATCGAATCTCGGAAAACCCGGAACATACCGAAAACACGGAGACAGCATGAGCACCAACGTTTCGAATTTCGAAGGCACCCGCGAGGTAGCCGAGCAGCAGCGCTTTGACCTGGCCGCGCTGGAAGCCTGGATGCGCGAGCATGTTGCCGGCTTTGCCGGCCCGCTCTCCATCGAGCAGTTCAAGGGCGGCCAGTCCAACCCCACCTTCAAGCTGATCACACCTAGCCAGACCTACGTGATGCGCGCCAAGCCGGGCCCCAAGTCCAAGCTGCTGCCTTCGGCCCACGCCATCGAGCGCGAGTACCGCGTGATGGCCGCGCTGGCCGGCACCGATGTGCCGGTGGCCAGGATGTATGCGCTGTGCGAAGACGAAGCCGTGATCGGCCGCGCCTTCTACATCATGGAATTCGTCGCCGGCCGCGTGCTGTGGGACCAGTCGCTGCCCGACATGACACCGGCCGAGCGCGCCGCCATCTACGACGAAATGAACCGCGTCATCTCCGCGCTGCACACCGTCGACTACAAGGCCATCGGCCTGGGCGACTACGGCAAGCCGGGCAACTACTTCTCGCGCCAGATCGAGCGCTGGACCAAGCAATACAAGCTGTCCGAGACCGAGAGCATCCCGGCCATGGACTCGCTGATGGCCTGGCTGCCCGAGCATATCCCGCAGGAAGACGCCGATCTTACGTCCATCGTGCATGGCGACTACCGGCTGGATAACCTCATGTTCCACCCCACCGAGCCGCGCGTGCTGGCCGTCCTCGACTGGGAACTGTCCACACTGGGGCACCCGATGGCCGACTTCGGCTATCACTGCATGAGCTGGCACATTGCCCCGGGACAGTTCCGCGGCATCGCTGGCCTGGACCATGCCGGGCTCGGCATCCCTGACGAGGCCGCGTACCGCCGCACCTACGAGCAACGCACTGGCAGGCCGATCACCGGCGACTGGAATTTCTACCTCGCGTTCAGCATGTTCCGGATTGCCGGCATCCTGCAGGGGATCATGAAGCGCGTGGTGGACGGGACGGCTTCCTCCGCGCAGGCCGCGGATGCAGGAAAGCGTGCCCGGCCGATGGCGGAAATGGGCTGGGAGTACGCAAAGAAGGCCAAGCAATAACAATCTGCGGCTTCGCCGGGATCATCAGGAAACCTCTTCCCCAGCGCGGGGAAGAGGTTTTTTTACGACGCAAGTTATCGTATCAGAGGATGTGTAGCCCTTGTTTCGGCAACAACCTCACCGCGACTCTCACCAGGTTCGCCATCCGTCACGCCTGAAATCCCGCGAAAAAAATGCCCTGGACCTGCCCCCGAACTTCCGGCTATGATCCTACACATATGACAACATACAACTAAGACAAAGCCGGAGACAACGCCAATGCCAACCAGCCGCCGCACCTTCCTGACCCAACTCTCGACCTTGGGCGCAACTGCCACGCTGGGCAGCCTCGGCGCAGCCGGCACGCTGCTGTCGTCCTCGGCGAAAGCCGCCGACTGGCCTACCCGCCCGATCCGGCTGGTTGTCCCCTATCCTGCCGGCGGTTCCTCCGACATCATTGCCCGCCTGATCAGCCGCCAGCTCGGCGAAGCCCTCGGCCAACCCATCGTGGTGGATAACCGCCCGGGCGCCAACGGCAATATCGGCGCCGCCATGGTCGCGCAGGCCGGTACCGACAATCACACGTTGCTGCTGTGCGACGTTGGCGCGCTGGCCATCAGCCCGTCCGTCTACACCAAACTCACGTTCGATCCGGCCAAGGACCTGAAGGGCGTTTCCATGCTGGCGTATTCGCCGCATTTGCTGGTGGTCCACCCCTCGGTGCAGGTCAGCAACCTCAAGGAACTGGTGGACCTGTCCAAGCGCACCCAGCTCAACTTCGCCGTGACCGCCATCGGCAGCGCGCCGCACCTGGCGGGCGTGGCGGTGGCGCAGGCTACCGGCGCGAAGTGGCAATACGTGCCATACAAAGGCGGCGCGCAGGCGGTGGCCGATACCGTGGGCGGCACCGCCCAGGTGCTGATGAACGGCATGCTGGCGACGCTGCCCCAGGTGCAGGCCGGCAAGCTGAAGGTGATCGCGGTGTCCAAGAAGACCCGCATGCCGCTGGTGGGGCAAGTGCCGACCATCGCCGAGCAAGGGGTGCCGGGCTTCGAGTCCGGCACCTGGCAAGGCGTGATGGCGCCGGCGGGCATGCCCGACGCGCTGGTGGCACGCATCAGCAGCGAACTGATCCGCATCATCCGCTTGCCGGAAGTGCGCGCGCAGCTCGCCGGCCAAGGTGCGGAAGTGGTGACCATGACGCCGCCGGAGACAAACAAGTTCTTCGTCGCCGAGCGTGCGCGCTGGGCAACCGTGGTGAAGCAGGCCGACATCCGGCTCGACTGACCCGCGTGCCGGGCCTGCCGGGCCTTGGCGAGTTCTGATTTTTTTGATCGCGCTTAACCCCTTGCGCCAGGCTGCCTCGTTTCACTGACAGCGCCCTGCCGCCGGCATCGCCGGCGCGGCCCTTCAGGAGAAAAGAACATGCTTAAGCGCTTGGGAGCCTTGGCCATTGCCTTTGCGGTGGCCGCTTGCGGTGGTCCTTCCACCACTGCCCCTACCCCGCCGGATCTGCCCGCGCGCGCCGACAACGCGCCACCGGCCACGCAGCCGGTGGCAACTCCCCCGGTTGCGCCGGTTGCCCCGGCCGCTCCCGTGCAGTCCGTGGCCACCGTGCCCATGGCCGAAGCCCGCGACACCGCGTCTGCCGCCAAGGAGGCGGTCGCCGGCGCCGTGGCCAATGCATACGCGCCCGCCATGCGCGCCGTGCCTGCGGCGCCCATGACCCTGATGGCACGCCCCATGCCCTACCCGCAGCCACAGCCACAGCCCGGGCCAGACCGCGAGCGCTATGGCGCCATCGACGAGAACGGCGTGCAGCAGGTAGCGCAAGCGCCTGTCTCCACCTTCAGCATCGACGTCGACACCGGCAGCTACAGCAATGTGCGCCGCCTGCTCAATGCCGGCCGCCTGCCGCCAGCCGACGCGGTGCGCGTGGAGGAAATGGTCAACTACTTCCCGTACGACTACGCGCAGCCGCGCGACGGCCGCCCCTTTGCCGTGCACGCTGACGCCGCGCCCGCGCCATGGCAAGCGCGCAACGTGCTGCTGCGCATCGGCATCAAGGCAGCCGACGCGGCACGCGACAGCCTGCCACCGGCCAACCTGGTCTTCCTGGTCGACGTGTCGGGGTCGATGTATTCGCCCGACAAGTTGCCGCTGCTGAAGTCCTCGCTCAAGCTGCTGACCAACGCGTTGCGCGCGCAGGACCGCATCACGCTGGTGACCTACGCCAGCGGCACGCGCGTAGTGCTGCCGCCGACGTCGGGCAGCGACAAGGCAACCATCTCGTCGGCCATCGATTCGCTGGTAGCGGGCGGCTCGACCGCCGGCGCGAGCGGCATCGCGCTGGCCTACCAGGCTGCGCAGCAGAGCTTTATCGCGGGCGGCATCAACCGCGTGCTGCTAGCCACCGATGGCGACTTCAACGTGGGTATTACCGACTTCCGCCAGCTCAAGGCCCTGGTCGCGGAGAAGCGCAAGTCCGGCGTGTCGCTGTCCACGCTGGGCTTTGGCACTGGCAACTACAACGACCAGCTGATGGAGCAGCTGGCCGACGCGGGCGATGGCGCCTACTCGTACATCGACAACCTGATGGAAGGCCAGAAGGTGCTGGCCGAAGAGTTCAGCTCCACGCTGGCGACGGTGGCACGCGACGTCAAGATCCAGGTCGAGTTCAACCCCGCCACGGTCAAGGAATACCGCCTGATCGGCTATGAAAACCGCGCGCTCAAGCGCGAGGATTTCAACAACGACCAGGTCGACGCCGGCGACATCGGTACCGGCCACACCGTGACAGCCCTCTATGAGCTGACGCTGGCGGGCCAGCCCGGCCTGATCGACCCGCTGCGCTACCAGCCGGCGAGCCCCGCCGCCCAGCCGGGCAAGGGCACCGCTGGCGAGCTGGCCCACATCAAGCTGCGCTACAAGCTGCCGCAGGCGCAAGCCAGCGAGCTGATCGACCTGGCCGTGCAGGACAGCGCGGTGCGGCCGCTGGCGCAGGCCGACGACGCCATGCGCTTCGCCGCGGCGGTCGCCGGCTTCGGCCAGGTACTGCGTGGCGGCAACCATGTCAACGGCTGGACCTACGCCGAGGCGCGCACCCTGGCGCTCGGCGCGCGCGGCACCGACCGCTTTGGCTACCGCGGCGAATTCATCAAGCTGGTCGACCTGGCGCAGGCCTTGTCGACGCGCGCACCGCTGGCACAAGGCGGCGAGCCTGCCAGGGAGCCGCCACGCTGAGGCCGCCTCGCCCACCATCCGCCGGGTTGCCCGCGCGCAGGCACCCGGCACCGACAGCCCCTCGCAGCGGCGCGCGGGGCTGTCATATACTCCCGCGCATGCATGCCTCCTCACCTGGCGCCCCGCCCTCCCCATCCTCTGCCGGACTGTCCGCGCTGCCGGATACCGACCTGATGCTGCTGGTCGCCAACGGCCTGATCGAGCAGCCGGTGGCCGAGCTGTTTCGCCGCCACAACGCGGCGCTGTACAACTACGTGGCCTGGCTTTGCCAGGGCAACACCGGCGAGGCCGAGGACGTGACCCAGAAGACCTGGGTCAAGCTGATGACCCGCTGCGCGGACTACCAGCCCAGCGCGGCCCTGCGCACCTTCCTGTTCCAGATCGCGCGCAATACCTGGCTGGACCAGTTGCGCGGCGCCTACGAGCGCCAGCGCGACACGCTCGACGAGACGCACCTCGCCATGCCTGCCGACGACCTCAGCCCCGAGGCCGAGGCGCAGTTGCGCCAGAACCTGCAGGGCGTGCGGCAAGCGCTGCTGGCACTGCCGGCAGCGCAGCGCGAGGTGATCGTGCTGCGCTTCTTCAGCGAGATGAGCGTGGAGGACATCGCCCTGACGCTGGGCGAGAAGTTCGAGACCATCAAGAGCCGGCTGCGCTACGCCTTTGCGCGGCTGCGCGAGAACCTGGTGGCCAGGGCGTCGCAGGAGCGGCTGCCATGAGCGCGGACGAACGCTTCATCGCCGGCGAGGACCGGCTAGCGGCATTGCTGCGCGAGGTGCCCGCCTATGTACCACCCGCCTCGCTGGCGGCCTCGGTGATGGCTGCGGCGCGTGCGGAGCAGGCCGCGTGCAACGCGCCAGCGCCGCTGCCGCCAGCTTCGCTGCCGGCCAAGGTCCGGGCCTACGCCGAACAAGCCGAGGCGCCCGCCGACGATGACGAACTGGATTTCACGCCGCCGGCGGGATTGCAGGCAGCGGTCATGGCAGAGGCCGCGCGGATGCAGGCGGCGCAGGCCACGCGCCGCCATGCCGTGCTGGAGGAAGTCCGGCGCGGCGACGCGCCGCAAAGCGTGCTCGGAGCGCCTGTCAGCGAGGCTGCGCAGGCATGGCTGCGTGAACAGGCGCTGCCCGCACAAGCGGCCACCGGCGCAGAGCCAACCAGCGAGCCGCCCCGTGCCCGCCCCGCACGGCGCTGGTGGCCCGCGCTGGGCGCGCTCTCCGCCGGTGGCCGCTTGTGCGGGCAGCGCCTGTTCACGCAGCCATGCCTGCGCAGCCTCGCTGACAGGCGCTCCGAGCACGCTTTGCGGCGCGTCGCCGCGCCGGACTTCCTCCAGCACGGCATGGCGGCGCGTGGCCTGCGCCGCCTGCATCCGCGCGGCC
>NZ_LZZU01000058.1:0-80272 GCF_014170355.1 Cupriavidus sp. UME77 | reverse complement strand
ACCCCAGTCCCCCAATCCCCCATCAACCGGAGCCCCCCCAAGAATGGAAAACGTTGACTACAGCCGTCATCGGCGCCGCCGAGCGGGGTGAGCGGGTGGCGGCGCTGACGCACCGATTGCGGCCCTCATGCCGCAGGCCGCGCCCCGTCAAACGCATCCTGCAGCAATTGCCGGATCGCCGCCCTCTCCAGCGGGCGCGGATTCGGGTACTGGTTCAGCAAGGCAAGCTCGCAAGCACGATCCAGGTCGCGGTCCCGCATGCCGATATCGCGCAGCGCAAGCGGTGCGCCATTGTCGCGGGCCAGATCGAACAGCGCTTGTGGCGCGCTCGCCGCGCCAAGCGCCGACGCCACCGTGGCGATCGCCGCCGGCGCGGCGCTCGCGTTATAGGCCAGCGCATGCGGCAGCACGATGGTGTGCACCTCGGCGTGCGGCAGGTTGAAGCTGCCGCCCAGCGTATGGCACAGCTTGTGATGCAGCGACATGCCAACGTTGGCCAGCACGCTGCCGCACAGCCACGCGCCATACAGCGCATCGCTGCGCGCGGCCAGCATGTCTGGCGCGCCGCCGCTGGCGTGCGCCTGGCGCAGGGCGGCAAGCGCGCGGCCCAGCGCGGCGATGCCTTCGCGCGCCATGAGGCTGGCGACGGGATTGGCGTCGCTCGCGTAGAGCCCTTCGGCGGCGTGCGCGATGGCGTTGATGCCGCTGGTCACGCTCAGCATCAGCGGCAGGCCGAGTGTGAGCTCGGGGTCGTACACCACGGTGCGCGGCAGCACGCGCGCATCGCGGCCGGTGCGCTTGATGCCGCCTTCGGTCAGGCCGAAGATCGGCGTCATCTCGGAACCCGAGTAGGTGGTTGGCACCGCCACGATCGGCAGGCCCGACTCCAGCGCGATGGCCTTGCCCAGCCCGATGGTGGAGCCGCCGCCGATCGCCACCGCGCCATCCGCGCCCAGGCGCGCGGCCTGCTCGCGGGCGGCGCGCGCGGATTCGATCGGCACGTGCATCACGGCACCGTCGAAGACGCCCGCGGCACGCTCGCCCAGCAGGTCCGCCACATGCTCGGCCTGGCCACGCTGGCCTGGCGTGGACAGCACCAGGACGCGGCGCGCGCCCAGCGCGTCGATCTCGGCGCCGAGCCGGGCCAGGGCGCCGGCGCCAAACACCACGCGCTGCGGACGACTTTGGTAGACAAAGGATTTCATGATGCGATGCTCAGTCGGCCACGATATTGCGGCTCTTGATCACGCGGGACCAGCGCTGCGACTCGCTCTTGACCAGCGCATTCATCTCCTGCCGGCCTCCCGCCACCACCTCGAAGCCGCCGTCGGCCAGGCGCTGCGCCACCTTGGGGTCACGCAGCGTGGCGCTCATATCCGCCGCCAGCCGGTTCAGGATGGCCTCCGGCGTCCTGGCCGGTGCGATCATGCCTACCCACGAATAGACTTCGAAGCCTTTGTAGGTCTCGGCAATCGCCGGCACCGCGGGCAGGTGCGCATCGCGCTTGGGCGAGGTCACCGCCAGCGCGCGCAGCTTGCCGCCCTGGATATGCGGCAGCACCAGCGGCAGGCTGGCGATCATCGAATCGACGTGGCCGCCAAGCAGATCCGAGATGGCCGGGCCGCCGCCCTTGTAAGGCGTGTGGATGCCGCTGGTGCCCGCGGTCTCGTGGAACAACTCGGCCGCCAGCTGGTTGGAGCTGCCGGCACCCACCGATGCATAGGAAACGGTGGCCGGCTTCTTCGCGGCGGCCACGTAATCCTGCAGCGTCTGGAACCGCGAGCTGACCGGCACCACCAGCACCATGGGCGAGCGCACCATGTATGACACGCCGGTCAGGTCACGCTCTGGCGCGTATGGCAGCTTGGGGTACATCGACGATTCGGTGGCGAACGAATCGAAGATCATCCCCACCGTGTAGCCGTCCGGCGCGCTGCGGGCGATGGCGCCGGTGCCGATGGTGCCGCCCGCGCCAGCGCGGTTCTCGATGACCACCGTCTGGCCAAGGCGGCCGCGAAAATCCTCCTGGACCATGCGGCCCACCTTGTCGACCGTGCCGCCGGCCGCAAACGGAATGATCAGCGTGACCGGCTTGGCCGGGTAGGTTTGCGCGTCGGCGCCGCCAACAAGGCCGAGCGCCAGCGCGGCGGTGGCCGCCAGGCGCCGCAGCAGCGCCTGGCCGCGTGCGGCGTGGGGTTGATCGGAATGGCTTGTCTCCAGTCTTGTTGTCATTTTGTCTTCCTGTTGCGGTAACCGCGCCTCGCCATCATGCATGCCGAGGCAGGTGCACGATGGCGTGCTTTTGCCAAAATTGCGAAGATAGCCCGAGCGAAAGGCGCGGATTCGATGCTAACCTGTCACATCGGTCGGGGCAATCCAGTCCGACCGCGAAACGCCTTTGCACAGGACGCACAAATGGAATCGGCAAAATTTGCGGAGAATCTTTCGATCTTTGTCGAGGTGGCGCAGGCGCGCAGCTTCTCCGCCGTGGCCCGCCGCAAGGGCATGGTGGCCTCATCGGTGGCCCGCCAGATCGACTCCCTGGAGAACGAGCTGCAGGTGGCGCTGTTTACCCGCTCCACCCGCGCGTTGGTACGCACCGACGCCGGCAACCTGCTGTTCGAGCGCGCGGTCAAGATCCTGCACGACATGACCGACGCACGCAGCGAGGTCACCTCGCTGGAGCAGGGCGTGAGCGGCCTGCTGCGCGTAAGCTGCCTGCCCGCCTTTGGCCGGCGCCACGTGGTGCCGCACCTGGCCGCCCTCTATGACAAGTACCCGCGCCTGGCCATCGAGCTGGACCTGACCGAGCGCATCGTCGACCCCGTGGTGGAGCGCATCGACCTGGTGATCCGCGTGGGCCAGCAGGCGGACAGCAGCCTGATCGCCCAGCGCGTGGCCAGCCAGCGCTACGTGATCTGCGCCTCTCCGGCTTACCTGGCGCGCCATGGCAAGCCGCGGCACGCCAGCGAGCTGGGCAGTCACCGGCTGATCGACCGCCGCCACAGCACCAGCATGCGCGGCTGGCGGGAGCTGCTGGACAGCGACGTGGCGCAGCAGGTCATGTTCGCCTTCGAGTGCGACGACTGCGACGCGCGGCGGCTATCGGTGCTGCAAGGGCTGGGCATTGCCCTGATGCCGGACTGGTCGATCGGCGGCGATATCGGCGATGGCCGCCTGATCGAGCTGGAGATGGATGGGCTGGCACCGCAACCGGAAACCGGCATCTACCTGCTGCGCGCGCTGCCGCGCGCCAGCGCCAAGGTGCGGGCGTTTTGCGAGCACCTGAGCGCCAGCATCGGCAGCCCGCCACGCTGGCAGGTGGCCATGGCTGCGGTGGGCGAATAGCGCCGGGCTGGATTGCACGGGATCGCGCAGGCGACCCTGGCCCCCGCGTTGGCCGCGCTATTCGCCTGGCAGCAGCCCCAGGGCAATCGCCGTGCGCACCGCCTGCAAGCGGTTACCCACATCCAGCTTGCGCATCACGTTGCGCATATGGTGGGAAATGCCATGCTCGGAGATGCCGAGGATCTGCCCGGCCTCCCAGGAAGTCTTGCCCAGCGCCACCCAACGCAGCACCTCCAGCTCCCGCGCCGTCAGCGACACCGCCGGCTCGGCGCGCCCGCGCGCGATCGCGCAGAAACGATCGAGCACGGCCTGCGTGATGGCCGGGCCGAACAGGCGCGCGCGGCAGACGGCGGCCTCGTCCTCGCCCGCGTTGCCATCGAGCGACAGCAGCGCCAGCGTGCCCATCTCGTGGCTTGGCATGCTGGCGGAAAAGGCAATGGCCGCGGTCAACCGGCGGTCCAGCTCGGCCCGTGCCAGCGCCGCGTCATCGGGGGTCCGCACCAGGGGTTCCGCGCTGCTGCACACCACCGGCCCCAGGGTATCGCGCGCCTTGACCACCAGCGCCGCCAGGGCCTCGCCGTGGGCTTCCAGCGGCAGGCTCGCGCCGCCCGGCAGGCTGGTCAGCGAACCGGCATGGGCCGCGCCGAAGCCCGGCAGCCCCTTGTAGCGCAAATAGAAATGATTGAACCCGAGCAGCCTGGCGGCGGTGCAGACGGCACTCGCCAGCCCCTCGATATCCTGGGCACGGTCGATGTCGCCAAGCAGCACGGCCAGGGCGGGGGGCGCATCCGCGGGAATCGCGGCGCCAAGCGAAATATCGGGAGAACGCATGTGTGAAAACCGCCGCTCCTGCCGCGGGATGGCATCTGTCAGACGCCAATCATAAGCGCGTTTCCCGCACGGGCAGCGTAAAGCGGAATGTGGCGCCCGGACCCGGCTGCTCGTCAACCCAGATGCGCCCGCCGTGCGACTCCACCACCGAGCGGCAGATCGACAAGCCCATGCCCAGGCCCTCGGGCCGGGTGGTAAAGAAGGCGTCGAACAGGTTCGGGATGTTCGCCGGCGCGATGCCCGGGCCCGTGTCCTGCACCGTGCAGAGCAGCCGCGGCGGCGCGGCGCAGAGCCGTTCGCATCGCACCAGGATCGAACGCAGGCCGGCTGGCATCGCCGCGCAGGCCTGCATGGCATTGAGCAGGAGGTTGATCAGCACCTGCTGCAGCTGGATGCGATCGCCCAGCACCGCCGGCAAGCCCGGCACCACATGGGCGGACACCGCCACGCCCTGGTTGCCCATTTCGGGCATCAGCAGCTCCAGGGATTCAGCGAGGGCGGCGCCCAGGTCCACGGGTGCGCGCTGCGGTACACCCTTGGCCGCCAGCGCGCGCGTGCGGCCGATGACGGCGCTGGCGCGCCGGCCCTCGCTGATCATGCGCTGCACCGCGCTGCGCGCCTCCTCCAGGTTGGGTTGCGCCCGGTCCAGCCAGCGCAGGCAGGCTTCCCCATTCGTGATGATGCCCGCCAGCGGCTGGCTGACTTCGTGCGCGATGGATGCCGTCAGTTCCCCCAGCACGGCGATGCGCGACACGTGCGCCAGTTCCGCCTGCGCCACGCGCAGCACTTCCTCGGCGCGGCGGCGCTCCGTGATATCGACCACGGTGCCGACAAAGCCCAGGCTGTGCTCGCTGCCCCGGCGCGGCTGTCCCACGCAGATGAGGTGCTTTTCTTCGCCGTTGTGGCACAGAATGCGGAACTCCTGCTGGAACGGCGTGCCCTCCTTGCAGGCGCGAGCCATGCCGGCGAGCACGCGGGCACGCTCGCCGGCATGGATCATCGCCACCAAGGTGTGCATGCCCGGTGTGCCGGGCGCGGGGTCGAGCCCGAAGAGCCGGTACATCTCCGCCGACCAGCGCATCTCGCGCCGCGCCGGCCACCATTGCCAGCTGCCGGTCTTGCTGATGCGCTGGCCCTCGGCCAGGGAGGCCTCGCTTTCATGCAGGCCGCGCCGCCTCGCACGGGCGTTGCCCAAGCTGCCTTTGCGCAGCGAATGACGTGGGGCATAGGGTCTGCGCATCGTGATCACGCCTGCGCCGCCGCGTTGGTCAGGCCAAGCACGTGCGCCATCACCACCAGGTCGGCAAAGGTGCGCGCGCCCATCTTCTTCATGGCCTGCGCGCGGTGGATCTTGACCGTGACCGTGCTCAGGCCCACGTCGTCGGCAATCTGCTTGTTCATCAGGCCCGCTGCCGCCCTCGCCATGACTTCACGCTCGCGCGATGTCAGCGTCTCGAACGCAGCCTTCAGTTCGCGCCCGCGCCGTTCGCAAGCGCGTCGCTGCACGTCCCTGCCAATGGCTTCCGTCACCGCATCGAGCAGGTCCTGGTCGCGGAACGGCTTGGTCAGGAAGTGCGTTGCGCCGGCCCGCATCGCCATGACCGACATGGCAACGTCCGCGTGGCCGGAGATAAACACCACCGGCACCGGGCAGCCCACCTCGGCCAGCATGGCCTGCAGCTCCAGCCCGCTGGCCCCCCTGAGGCGTACATCCAGCACCAGGCAGCACGGCACATCGGGAATCGGAAAGCACAGGAACTCGGCCGCGGAGGCAAAGGTCCTGACCTGGATGTCCATCGAGCGGAACAGGCTGGCAATGCCATCGCGCAAGGCCGCGTCATCGTCAACGACCAGCACCACGCCGTCGTCGACAAGCCAGGCGCCGCCGGGACTGGGATAGCTGCCGGATATCGCCATGCCGCGTCCTATGCCCGGCACCTGGGGAAAAGGCATGCGACGATCATTTGAATCCTCTATTCTCAAACTCCGGGAAAAACGGCAACGCGAGATGCGCCAACCTGCCTGGCGGGCAGCGCGATTCTTCCCTATCCGCATGAGGCCGGCCATTGTCCAGGGGTGTACACGGCCCATCCCTGGGTGTAGCCGGGACGCGAGCCCATGCAAAGGACACCTCGCCAGCCTCACAATGCCGGCTGATATCGGCTGCCTCGCGTCGATTCTGCAATCGTTTGCATTGTGGATGAAAACACCGAAAGATCAAGGCCGAAAACATCGCCGCGCCGGATCCGCACAACTCCAAAATGGCCTGCAGCCCTTGCTGCGCATGGCTTTGAAGCCGATGGCCCGTGCCCACTACAAGGATGTGTAGTTGACCACCGTTGCGATTCCCGGAAGATGCGGCTTGCTTGCCTGCGCGAGCCGCCTAGTGCGCCGGCGGCGCAGTCGAGCCGCGTACGATCAGCTCCGGGCGGAGCACCACGCTGGCAGCCTCGGCCTTCGCGTTCTCGATGCGCGCCAGCAGCAGCGTCGCCGCCTGCACGCCCATCTCGTGAACCGCAATCCGGATAGTGGTGAGCGCAGGCGTGAGCGCATCGACAAAGGGCATATCGTTGTGGCCGATCACCGAGACGCGCGCGGGGCATGCAATCCCGGCCTCGCGCAGGTAGTCATAGCATCCCAGCGCCACCAGGTCGTTGCCCGCGGCGATCGCGGTCAGCGCGGGAAACTGCTCCAGCAGCGCGCGGCACGCTTCGCGCCCCGCTTCGCGGCCGTAGCTTGACGCTTCCACGATCGCCCATTCGTTCTTGCGCAGCTTGTGCCGGCGCACCGCATCGATAAAACCCTGCTTGCGCTGGTGGCCAGTGGACAGCGAGTCCGGCCCGGCGATATGGCCAATGCGGCGATGCCCGAGCGCCACCAGATGATCGACGGCGAGCCGCATCCCGAGCAGGTTGTCGCTCACCACGCAGGGCACCCGGCCGAGGTCTTCGCCGCGATTGACCATCACCACGGGGATGTTCTGCTTGACGCAGTAGTCCAGCACGGCATCCTCGCGCTCGGCGGTCGCCAGGATCAGGCCGTCGACCTGGCGGCCCATCATCTGGTCGATGACAAAACGCTGGCGCGTCTTGTCGGCGCCCACATTGACCACGATGGGCACATAGCCATGCGAGGCCAGCACGCCCTCGAGCCCGGCCAGGATCGGCGGGAACACGGGGTTGGAGATATCCGGCAGCACCACGCCGATGAGCCCGGAGCGCTTGGTGCGCAGCCCGGCGGCGATGCGGTTGGGCCGGAAACCGAGCTCGTCGGCCATGCGCAGGATGCGCTCGGCCACCTCATCGGCGACCAGGTGCCGCGTGGCGGCGTTCATCACCCGGGAAACGGTGGAGTAATGGACATCCGCCTTCGCCGCCAGGTCCTTCAGGGTAATGCGCTTACGCTGGTCCATGCGGGCAGGGAGGCTGGTGTGAGGTGAGTGAGAACATGCCATTTTAAGCGAAGACGCACGCGCCGGGCCCGCTTGCCTGCCAACCTTCCCGCGCGCCTCCTACTGCCCGGCCTGCACGCCGGACTGCCGCACCACCGGCGCCAGCTTGGCGATCTCCGCCTTGATGTAGCGCTCGAACTCCTGCGGCGTGGACGTGCGCGCTTCGGCGCCTTGCACCGACAGCCGCTCGCGCACCTCCGGCGTGGCCAGCGCCTTGCCGATCTCGCCATTGAGCGCGGCCACGATCTCCTTGGGCGTGCCCGCGGGCGCCAGCACGCCGAACCATGACTCGAAGGCGTACCCCGGCAAGCCCGACTCCGCCACCGTCGGGATGTCCGGCAACGCGGTAGCCCGCTTCGGCGTGGTCACCGCCAGCGCCTTGAGCTTGCCCTGGCGCACGAACGGCATGGCGGAGACAGTGGGCGCAAACATCAGGTCGACACGGCCCGCCATGACATCGGTCAGCGCCTCGCCCGTGCCCTTGTAGGGAATGTGCGCGATATCCACGCCGGCTTCCATCTTGAACAACTCCCCGCTCAGGTGCGTCGAGCTGCCGGACCCGGCGGAGTCGAAGTTCATCGTGCCAGGCTTGGCCTTGGCCGCTGCCACCACATCCTTGACCGAACCCAGCTTGCTGGCGCTGTTCACCACCAGCACGTTGGGCACCGTCGCCACCAGCGTCACCGGCGCGAAGTCCTTGACGGTGTCGTACGACAGCTTGGGATAAAGCGTGGCATTGATGGCATGCCCGACCGATACCAGGATCAGGGTGTAGCCATCCGGCGCGGCCTTGGCGACCAGCCCCGCGCCGAGCGTGCCGCCCGCACCGGGCCGGTTCTCCACGATCATCTGGTAGCGGCCGGATTCGCCCAGCTTGTTGCCGACGATGCGGGCGAGGATGTCGGTCGCGCTGCCGGATGAGAATGGCACCACCAGGCGGATCGGCTTGGCGGGATACTGGGGCGGCTGGGCGAGCGCGCCCCCGGCGCTCACCGCGAGGGTGGCACACAGCAGGATGTTTCGAATCACGGTTGTCTCCTCCACCGCCTCGGGTCCGGCCGGATCGTGGTCCGGCCGGGCCGGGCGGCGCGATGGTCAGTTTCGAGGGTTAGAAATTGTGGCGCATGCCTAGCGCAAAGGTTTGCGGATCGGCGCCTGCCGAAACGCCGAGGCTGTTGATCGCGAAGTCGTAGATGGCGTATTTCCTGTTGTTGATGCGGCTGTAGTAGGTAAAGAGCGCGGTGCGCTTTGACAGCGGGTAGTCATAGCCGACCGTGAACTGGGTGGCGCCGGTCTGCGCACCGCTGCGAAAGAACCCCACCGTCTCGGTGGCATTGCCGGCGCCATTGCTGGCCAGCGCGAAACCCAGCCTGATGCTGCCGGGCCCGAGCTTTTGCACCACCGAGGTGTAGTACCCGTTGCGCGTCAGGTCGCCCGTGGCGGTACGGTAATGCAGCCGCTCATACAGGGCGGAGACCTTGGTGCTGGCGGACTGGTAGGACACGCCCACCTTGATGGCATCGTCGTTGCGGCCCGCCGTCTGGTAGTGCTGGTGAATCTCGTAGGCCAGCGCCACGTTGAGCGGCCCGCGGTCATAGGTGGTGGCGAACGAGTAGAGCGCCGGGTTGCGCGGCGTGGTGAGCTTTTCCTCGGGCACGCCCCAGCCCACGCCCGCGCGCAAGCCCCTCCATTCCGGGCTGCGGTATTGCACGATGTTCTGCTCGCGGCGATCGAAGGAGTGCGTGTCCTGGATGTTGTTGGTGCTCGATGCCGAGCCGTTGCTGATCAGCGCCATATACCCGGCGGTGGTCGGGTAGTAGGGGTCGTATTCCATGGTGGCTTCCGTGTAGGGCGTGGTCCAGTGCCCCATGAAAAACGTACCGTAGTCACCGCTCAATCCAATGCGAGAGTTTCGTCCCGCAATCTGCCCGGCCCCGTTATCGATCGACAGGTTGCTCTCGATCTGCCAGATTGCCTTGAGAGAGCCGCCAAGGCCCTCCTCGCCCCGCAAGCCGAAGACCGACCGGTTATTGGTCAGCCGTCCGGTGCCGCCCAGCACGGCGCCGTCGGTGGCGGTGCTGGCGCGCGAATACTCGATGCTGGTGTTGAGCCGCCCATAGACCGTTACCGTGGATTGCGCATAAGCGGGCCCGCACACCGTCACCACGGCGAGCGCCCCGGCGCCAGCCATCAGGACCGGCCACCGGTGCCGGGGCGCGGGGCTCGCCGCGCTGTCCTTCGTTGTCTCCTGCCACCCATGCAACCGGTTCCTCCGATGCCCCCTATGCCTCCAGGCATTTCCCATATCTCTCTTCCCCTATTGCGAATTCGCGGCGCGTCCGTCCGGTCAATTTGAAGCGTATGCAAACGTTTGCAATCAAAGTAAAAATTCAAGGCGGATACGGCATGGCCAGCAGCAGCATGGCGGGACGGTTGCCGGGATTCTCCACCTTGCGGGCTTCACCCGGCGCCAGGCAGACCGAGTCGTACTGCGACAGATGCGCGACCTGCTCCCCGTTGCTGATGGTGACTTCCCCCTCCAGCACCACATAGTGCTTTTCCATGGGCGAGGCATCCAGCCCGGTATGGCCGCCCGGCAGGATCACCGAGACACCGAGCCAGAGCGACGCCGACGGCCCGGCCTCAAACCCCTGCAGGCGCAGGCAGCGCATGCCCTCGTGGCCGGGCGGGAAATAGGCCGGCGCGGCGGCGAACCGGGTCGTGTTCATGGCATCAGCACCACGCGTTCCGAGGCGCCTTGCAGCACCGTGCGGTAAGCCTCGGCGGCGCGCGCCAGCGCGAAGGTGTAGTCCGCGTGCACAGGGAAGGGCCTGAGCTGCCCGGCCGCGAACATGGGGCCGAGCTGATCGAAGACCGCCGCGCAAGCGATGCTGTCCATGGCTAGCGTGTCGATGCCCACATACGTATGCTGCCCGCGGTAGAAGGCGAAGATGTCGAACGGCACGGCGCGGTCGATGGTCGAGATGAAGATCTGCGCGGCACCGATCGCCATGGCCTTGTTGGCTTGCTCGAAGTATGGGCTGCCGACCGTGTTGTAGACGATATCCGCGCCGTGCCCGTCGGTCTCGTTGCGCACCACTTCGGCGATGTTGTCGCGGCTGGCGTCCAGCATGCGCACGGTGCTGCTGGCGTGGCCGCGAAACGGCCCGGCCTCGCGCTCCACGGCGAAGACGCGCGCGCCCAGCGCGGTGGCAATCTGGATGGTAGCCTGGCCAACCTTGCCGTTGCCGCCGCACACCAGCACCACGCTGCCCGCCTTCGGCAGGCCGGCGCGGCGCAGGCCCTCATAGGCGGTAACAAACGGCACGCCAACCGCGCCGGCTTCTTGCAAAGTCACATTGGCGGGCTTCTCGCGTACCGCGGCGACGTCGAGCGTCAGGTAGCGGCTGTGCGTGCCATCGCGGCGAATGCCAAGCTCGCCGCCGCTGCCCCATACTTCCTTGCCCAGCAGGTGCGCGGGGCCGTCCACCACCACGCCGGCGTAGTCGCGGCCGGGCACACGCGGCCATACGGCGTGCGGCATCAAACCCAGCGTGGCCTTGACATCGCTCGGGTTGACGCCCGCGCTGGCGACTTCGATGACGCATTGGCCGGAGCCGGGCACGGGCTTGGCAATGCCAACGAACTCGAGTTGCAGCGCGTCGATGTTCGCTGCCTTCTGGGAGACGCGGATAGTGTTCATGATGATGTGATGTTTGTGTATGTGTATGTGTATGTGCTTGTGTATGTGCTGGCCTGTTCGTTCATGCCGCCCGCAGGCCGAGCGTGGCCCGGGCCTCGTGTGGCGAGGCCAGCGCGCCGCCCAGCGATTTGATGATGTCACGCGCCTTGGCGACCAGCGCTGCGTTGTCCGGCGCGAGCACGCCCTTCTCCAGATAGATGTTGTCCTCCAGGCCAACCCGGACATGCCCGCCCGCCAGCCACGCCTGCGCCACGATCGGGAACTCCGCCCGGCCAACGCCGAAGGCGGACCAGTGCGCGCCCGGCGGCAACATATTGCGTGCGTAGAACAAGGTCTCCGGCGTGGCCGCGAAACCATATTTCACGCCGAGCACGAAGGTCCACAGGCCGGGGCCGTCCAGCACGCCCTCCTGGATGAAGTCGCGCGCCATGTGGAGGTCGCCGGAGTCGAAGATTTCAAGCTCCGGCATGACGCCCGCCTCGCGGATGATGGCCGCCATCTTGCGTACGTTCCGGGGCGTGTTGATCACCACGTCCGCACCGGAGTTCATGGTGTTGAGGTCCAGCGAACACACATCGGGGCGCAGCGCGGCGATATGCGCGACGCGCACTTCCGGGCGCACCAGGGTGGTGCCCGGCGCGGCGTTGCGGGGTTCGTCCTCGCCCGGCACGAAGCGCCCGCCCGGGCCGGTGGTCAGGTTGATGATGAGCGCCTTGTTGCGCTTGCGGATCAGCTCGATCACCTCGGCGTAGTACTCGAGCGCCATGGATGGGCGCCCGGTCTCGGGGTCGCGCACATGGATGTGGGCTGCAGCCGCGCCCGCCTCGGCCGCCTCCAGCGCCGCCGTGGCGATCTGCGCCGGCGTCACCGGCAGGCCGGGATGTTGCTCCGGGGTAACGATATTGCCGGTGACGGCGCAGGTAATGATGGTCTTTCTGCTATGCATGGTGAACGTGTTGGTGTCTTGCTGCCTGGAACAATGTGTGGGGGGCGGGATCAGCCAAGCTGGCGCCCGCCGTCGACCACGATGGTGGTGCCGGTGGAAAAGCGCAGCGACGTGGCACAGGCCACGATGGCATCGGCGACGTCATCCGGCTTGCCGATGCGCTTGAGCGGCGTGGTCCTGGCAGCGCGCTCGTTGAAGGCGCTGTCGCGCCCGGGCACGAAATCGGTGTCGACCACGCCGGGCGATACGTTGAGCACGCGGATCTCGGGCGCCAGCGCGCGGCCCAGCGATATGGCCATCATGTCGAGCCCTGCCTTCACCGCGCAGTACGCCACGTTGCTGCCCATGCCGGTGCGCCCCGCGATGGACCCCACGTTGACCACCAGCCCCTCGCCCGTTGCCTTCAGGTGCGGCGCCATGGCGCGGATCGCGGCGAACTGGCCGCGCCAGTTCACCGCGAACATCTCATCGATCAGCGCATCGTCCAACGCATCGAGGTCGGCATGCGCTACCGCCTTGGTGAAGCCCGCGCTGTTGACCAGCATGTCGATGCGGCCGTACTTGCGCTGCACGTCATCGGCCAGGCGCACGAGCGATGCGGTATCGCTGATCTGCGCCACCGCCGCAAGATGGTTGCCCGGCGGCAGTTCGGCCACCGCGCGCGCGCAAGTCTGCGCATTACGGCTGACCAGCACCACGCTGGCGCCCAGGGTGGCAAGCTTGCGGCCCGTCGCCATGCCGATGCCGCCGGTGCCGCCGAGGATCACGGCAACCTTGCCGCCAAGTTGCGGGGTCGAGCCTTGTTGTTGAATGGTCATCGTCAGTTCTTCCGTGTTCGGTAATCAGTCGATCGGCGGCGTCGGGAAGGTCTGCTCGCCCGGCTCCAGCACAAAGTTGAAATCCAGCGTGTAGAACGGCGCGGCGAAACCGCCCCATGGGCTGGTGCCTTCGTCCACACGCCGGAAATGGCCCACTAGTTCGCGGTGCACGCCAAAGGTCACGTCCGACTCCAGATGCTCGGAATCGTCGGCGAATACCTGCGTGACCAGCGTGCGATAACCCGGTGCCGCGGCGATGAAATGAATGTGCGCCGGGCGGTACGGATGGCGGTTCTGTTCGGCCAGCAGCTGGCCGACGGGGCCGCCCGTCGGCACGGGATAGCCCGCCGGGCGCACCGTGCGGAAATGGAAGCGGCCTTGCGCATCGGCCCGAAAGGCGCCGCGCAGGTTCTTGTCCGGTTGCGAGGGGTCCTGGTTGTCATAGAGGCCAACCGGCGAAGCCTGCCACGCTTCCACCAGCGCGCCGGCCAGGGGCTCGCCGGCGGTGTTGCGCACTTGCCCCCTCACGAACAATGGCAGCCCCGGCGTCTCGCCTTGCACCACGCAATCCCCGCACGCGTAGGACGGCGCGCCGCCGCGATAGAACGGGCCCAGCAGGGCGCCCGGCGTGCGGCCATCGGTGATGCCGTTGTTCATCAGCGTCACCAGCGTTGACAACCCGAGCACATCGGCCGCCAGCACGACCTCGTTGTTGGTTGCGTTGGTTGCATGGCCTAGCGCCGCGACAAAACGCAGCCCGAACTCGAACTCCTCGTCGCTGGGCCGCACCTCCCTCAGGAACGCGTGCAGATGATCGACCAGCGCGTCGACGACCTCCCGCAGGCGCGGGTTGGTGGTATCGCGCATCGCCTGCTTGACCAGTTGGCTCAGCGTGTGTTCGTCGTCCACCACGGACAGGCCGCGGCCGAGCCTCGGGGCAAGTGTCGTCTCCATATTCATCTCTGTTTTCCGTTTTATGCAAACGTTTGCATTATGGGCCGGGTTCTGGAAAAATCAAGAAAATTTGCAATTGGACAAGCACCCGCGTCCTATGCTGTAGTACGGGCGAGCGCCCTCCTCTTCACAAACATGAACCCCGCCATGCCGACCACGCCACAGTCCTCCCCGCCCACGCAACCGCAGGCAATCGCCAGCCAGGTGTTCAAGGGCGCCATGCTCAGCCTGGTAGCGGGCTACGTCGATGTGGTCGGCTTTATCGCCCTGTTCGGCCTGTTCACCGCGCACGTCACCGGCAACTTTGTCATGCTCGGCGTGGCGCTTGCGCACGCGACCGGTGGCGTGCTGGCCAAGCTGCTGGCGCTGCCGGTGTTCGCGCTATCGGTGGCTGCGACGAAGATCGCCGTCGATACGATGCAGGCGCGCGGCAGGCCGCCGCTGCCGCCGCTGCTGGTCACGCAAGGCTTGTTGCTTGCCGCCTTCATGCTGGCGGGGTGCGTGGCCTCGCCCATGGCCTCGCCCGACATGCCATCGGCCATTGCAACCGGGATGCTGGGGGTGGCTGCCATGGCGGTCCAGAACGCGCAATCCCGGATCGTGCTGACCGACCATGTGCCGACCACCATCATGACGGGCAACAGCACGCAGGTCATCATCGACCTGGTCGAGCTGCGCAGCGCCTCGGCCGACAAGGTGGCCGCGGCGAAGAACCGGCTGCGCAAGATGGTCCCCGCCATCGCTGCATTCGCGGCCGGCGCCGTGTCGGGCGCGTATGCCTATGTGCAGGCGTCGTACTGGTGTCTTGCCGTGCCGATCCTCATCCTGCTGGCGCTGGCGTATAGCTACCGGGCCGGCCCCGCCGCGTCCCTGGCCGGCAGACAGGCGTAGCGCCAGGATGCAACCATGGGATGCGTGCCTGAGCCGGCGTCGGACGCCCGCCGCGATGTGTCCTATAGTTCAAAGCCAGTGGTGGCGCAAGGAGATGCACCATGGCGACCTGGAAGCCCGATCCGAGCTTTTACCCCTCCCCTCGCCTGGCAGCAAAGGCGCCGCCCGAAGCACTCGCCTATGTGGCGATGTTCGATCCCACGCGTACCCAGCCTGACGGCATTGCCGTAGTCGACGTCGATCCTGCGTCCAAGGCCTACGGCACCATCGTCGGCCAGGTCATGGTGCCCAACGCGGGCGACGAACTGCATCACTTCGGCTGGAACGCCTGCTCGTCCTGCCTGTGCCCGAACGCCCCGCACCCGCATATGGAGCGGCGCTACCTGGTGGTGCCGGGCCTGCGCTCTTCGCGCATCTACATCATCGACACCAAGCCCGATCCGCTGCGGCCTGCCATTACCAAGATCATCGAGCCGGGCGAGCTGGCCGAGCGCACCGGTTACTCGCGCCCGCATACCGTGCATTGCGGCCCCGGCGGCATCTACGTGACCGCGCTGGGCAACGCAGAGGGCAAGGGGCCGGGCGGCATCATGCTTCTGGACCAGCAGGGCTTCGACCCGCTCGGGCAATGGGAAGTGGAGCGCGGCCCGCAGCATTTTGCCTATGACGGCTGGTGGCACCTTGGCTTCGACACGCTGGTGACCAGCGAATGGGGCACGCCGGACATGATCGAGGACGGCCTGGTGCCGGAGATCCTGCTCGCCTCGCGCTATGGCAGGCGGCTGCATTTCTGGGACATGACCAAGCGCAAGCATCTGCAGGAGATCGACTTTGGCGAGGAATACCAGCTTGTGTTCGAGCTGCGCCCCGCGCACGACCCCACCAAGGCGTACGGCTTCGTCAACTGCGTGATCAGCCTGAAGGACCTGTCCTCATCCATCTGGGTCTGGTATCGGGACGAAGGCAAATGGGCGATCCGCAAGATTATCGATATCCCTGCCGAGGCTGCGGACCCCGACCTGCTGCCGCCCATCCTCAAGGGTTTCAAGGCGGTGCCGCCGCTGGTCAGCGATATCGACCTGTCGATGGACGACCGCTTCCTCTACGTGTCCTGCTGGGGCACCGGCGACCTGCTGCAGTACGACGTCTCCGACCCGTTCGCGCCCAGGCAGACCGGCTGCGTGCGCATAGGCGGCATCGTCTCGCACGCCACGCATCCGGGCGCAGGTGGCGCCGCGCTCAACGGCGGCCCGCAAATGGTGGAGGTCAGCCGCGACGGGCGGCGCATCTACTTCACCAACTCGCTCTACGGCGCCGTCGATGCGCAGTTCTACCCGGAGGGCATCGAGGGCTGGATGGTCAAGCTCGACGCCGCGCCCGAAGGCGGCATCCGCTTCGACCCACGGTTCTTCCTGCGCTGGCCGGCGGGCCATCGCCCGCACCAGGTCAGGCTGGAAGGCGGGGATTGCTCGTCGGATTCGTATTGCTTCCCGTAGCCGCATAACGCCATAACTAACTTCATAACTAACGACATAACCGACGCCATTGCGCCCCTGCCATGTTCGCCACCACAGGCGTGCCGCTGGGCACGCAGTTCGCCACGCAGTGGTCCGCCCTGTGGCCGCTCTGGTGGCCGTGGCTGGCCATCGCCGCGCTGGGCCTGTTCCACGGCGTCAATCCCGCCATGGGCTGGCTGTTTGCCGTGGCGCTAGGGCTGCATCGCGGGCGGCGCAAGGTGGTGCTGCTGGCGCTGCTGCCGATCGCGCTCGGCCACGCCATCGCGGTGGCCCTGGTGCTGGCCGCCACGCTCACGCTTGGCAGCCTGCTAGATCCCCAATGGCTGGCGCGCGCCGGCGGCGCGGTGCTGATCGGCTGGGCTGCCTGGCATGCGCTGCGCGGCCATCGCCAGCGCCCCCGCGTAGGCATGCAGGCCGGCATGGCCGGGCTGGCGCTATGGTCGTTCCTGATGGCGGGCACGCACGGCGCGGGGCTGATGCTGGTGCCGGTGCTGCTGCCGCTGTGCCGCGCCGCCGGCGCTCCGGCGGCAGGCGGACCGCTCATGCCAGCGCTGCTGGCGCTCGGGCTGCACACGCTGGCCATGCTGCTTGCCATCGGCACCGTGGCGCTGCTGGTATACGACCGCATCGGCGTGGGTTTCCTGCGCACCGGCTGGATCAACCTGGACCGGATGTGGACGGTGGCGCTGGTGGGCTGTGGCGCGGCATTGCTGTTGATGGCGTAGGCCGATGGCAACCCGATAGAATCGAGGGCCTATCGATTTAGCGCAGGTTTTTGCGCAGGGTTTAGCGCATATGCAAGCTATGCAGTCTCTGACTCCGGTGCGATTGGCCCGGCTGGTGTTCGCCGGCCTGGCGTTGGCTTTGTCGCTCCCGGCAAGCCCGGCATCGCAACAGTGCGACAGGAGCCGTTTCGTGATTGCCATTGATGCGGGACATACAGCCAGCCACCCGGGCGCAACGAGCGCGCGCGGCGTGCCCGAGTTCGCGTTCAACACGCGCCTGGCCGCAACGCTGGTGCCGGTGCTGGCGGGCATGGGGTTCGCCAACGTCATCCTGACCAACGAGCGCGGCGCGGATATCTCGCTGACAGACCGCTCCGAGCTGGCAAATCGCCGCGGGGCGGATCTGTTCCTGTCGCTCCATCACGACTCGGTCCAGCCGCGTTATCTATCCGCATGGACCCATGAGGCCAAGCCGCAGCGCTACAGCGACGACTTCAGCGGCTACTCGATCTTTTACTCCGGCCAAAACCAGCAGCCAGACGAGAGCCTGCGGTTCGCGCGCGTGCTGGGGTCCGAACTCCACAAGCATTGCCTGCGCCCCACCCTGCACCATGCCGAACAGATTGAAGGCGAGAACAGGGAACTGGTCGACCCGGACCTGGGCATCTACAGGTTCGATGCGCTCAAGGTCCTGGCCACCACGAAGATGCCGGCGGTGCTGTTCGAAGCCGGGGTGATCGTCAACCGCGCCGAGGAAACCCGGCTGGGCGATCCGGCGTACAGGCAGATGATGGCCGAGTCGATCGGCGCGGCGGTCGCCCGGTTCTGTGCCGGCGACAACGGTGCGGCAACAGCCGTTGCTCAATCATGCTTTCCTCCCTGATAGCGCCCGGCAGCGGCCCGCGAACGCGACGGGCCGGCCCAGCCGCTACCACAAGTTTGGTCGCTCAAAAGCAATCCCTTTCAAAACATACGAAATGCGAATCAATCGTATTCAATCGAGTACATTAGACGGCCGATGTTCTCTTGATTGCCGTCATGGTTGTTTTCCCATTTTCCGTTCGCCGCTTCGCCTGGCATGCCGGCCTTGCGCTGCTCCCCGTTGCTCAGGCCGTCCACGCGGCATCGCAGGACGCGGCCGCACCGACCGAACTGCCTGAAGTGCGCGTCAGCGCCAGCAATAGTGGGTACATGCCATCCGTCTCCAGCGGTGCCACCCGAACAGAAACGCCGCTACACGAGGTACCCCAGTCGGTTCGCGTCGTGACTTCGCAACTGATCGACGACCTGGGTGCAACGCGCCTGTCCGAAACCGTGGACTACGTCAGCGGTATCGCCCGCCTGAACGATTTTGGTGGTACCTGGGACAATTACGCGATCCGCGGCTTCAGCAGCACCGATATGGGTTTTCTGGTCAATGGCTTCCCCGGTGCCCGCGGCTATAACCCAATGCGAGACACAGCCACTGTGGATCGGTTCGAGTTCCTGAAAGGCCCGACCGCAGCCCTCTATGGCAACAGCGAACCCGGCGGCACCATCAACATCGTGACCAAGAAGCCGCAGTTCACCCGGGCCAATACCGCAGACCTGAGTATCGGCACGCTCGGTTTCCGGCGCGCGGCGCTGGACAGCACCGGCCCAATCACGGAGAACGTGGCCTACCGGCTCAATGTCATGGCGGAAGACGGGGCCAGCCGCAGCTCGCTGCTGGACAACAGCAAGTACCTCGTAGCCCCTGCCTTCGCGTGGGTAATCGACAACAAGACGCTATTGCAGTACGAGGGCGAGTTCATGCGCGCGCGCACGCCGCTGGACCGGGGCCTGATCAACGTCAACGGCCGCATCGACCTGCCTCGCGACCGCGTCTTGGGTGAACCAGGGGACCCCAATCTGCATCTGTCCAGCGACACCCATCAGCTCACACTGGACCGTGAACTGGCGCCTGGCTGGCGCACGCGCATCGGCATGAGCTACAAGGAATCCGGCTTCTACGGCGAAGCCGCAGAGTTCGGCAGCCTGCTAGCCGATGGTCGCACCCTGACCCGCCGCAACAGCTGGCGCAGCCTGCCGTCGCGGGACACCTCGGCACAGGCCGAAGTGGAAGGCAAGTTCCAGACCGGTGGCCTGGGGCACACCATGCTGGCGGGAGTGGACGTATCGCGCCTCTATATGGGCATGGATATCGCCTACTCCAGCGTTGCATCCAACCCGTATGCCATCGACATCTACCAGCCGGTGTACGGCCAGCCGCAGCCGCCGGTGGCGCCGAGCATCAGCACCCGCGAGAATCAGCGCAGCCTCGGTGTGTACCTGCAGGACCAGATCGATCTCTCCGAACAATGGAAGCTGCTTGCCGGCGTGCGGCTGGACAACTATCACCAGACGGTGGACAACCTGATCACGGCGAAATCCACCAGTCAAAGTCAGAGCGCGGTGTCGCCACGCGTGGGCCTGACCTGGCTGCCGCGCGCGCAGACCTCGCTCTACCTGTCGCTGGGCAAGTCCTTCCGTCCCAACAGCGGTGTGGACGAGGCGGGGAATGCCTTCGACCCGCAGCAAGGCCGGGCGCTGGAGGCCGGCGCAAAGTGGCAGTCTGCCGACCAGCGGCTGGGTGCGACGCTGGCTGTGTTCGATATAGTCAAGCAAAACGTGCTGACCCGCAGCCCCACCAATGCCAACTTCAGCGTGGCTGCAGGCGAGGTGCAAAGCCGCGGACTGGAGTTCGATGCGTTCGGCCAACTCGACACGCACTGGCGCGTTAGTGGCAGTTTCGCTCTCATCAACGCCAAAGTAACGAAGGACAACGCCATTGCCGTGGGCACGCGCCTGACCAACATCCCCAAGGTAAGCGCGAGCCTGCTGGCAATCAGAGAGGACGCAATGCCGCTAGGCGGGCGCTACGGTGTAGGCAGCGGCCTGGTCTACGTGGGCTCGCGCTCCGGCAATGCCACCGACACCTATTCACTGCCTGCCTATGCCACCGTCAAGCTGGTGACATACTGGCAGATTGATCGTCGCACCCGGATCTCGCTGGACGTACACAACCTGTTCAACAAGAATTACTACCCGGCATCATGGGGAAACCTTGCGGTCACCCCGGGCCTGGGCCGGCAGATCGTAGCCGGCCTGCGGTACCAGTTCTGAAGAAAACCGCCCATGCCCAGCACAGAGATGCTGTTTCGTTGTCCGATTGAACGGCATGGCCTGCGCAGGCGACAATCCGGCCATCCCGCTCTCCGGTTTTTGTTCGAGAGCACGGAGAGCGCCCCTGATGTTCGTCACCTTGAAAGGGGTGCCTCTTAGAACTGCACGGTGGCATTCGCCAGGAATGTGCGCGCCGCACTCGGCAACACAAAGCCGCCGTAGGTGGTAGTCCAGTAGCGACGATCGAACACATTGTTGACCGCGGCCCGCAACGTCACCGTCTTGCCGGCGTAGCGCGTGGTGTACCTGGCGCTCAAGTCCGCGGTGGTATACGACGGCACGTACTGGGTATTGGCCGCATTCACCCACATGGCGCCGGTGACCTTGGCGCCGGCCGCCAGCGTCAGGCCGCGCAGGAAGGGCGCGTCGTACTCCACGCGGCCACTGACGATGTAGCTGGGGGTGGCATAGATGCGCTTGCCGTTGACCGCGGGATCATCGATGCCGGTGGCCTTGGTGTCGAGCCACAGCACGCCGCCCATCACCCGCCAGTCGCGCGCCATGCGCACCCAGCCGCTGGTGTCCAGGCCGGTGTAGCGCTGGGTGCCGTCCTGCACGAAGACGTTGGCCGTGTTGGTGTACTCGTAGCCGCGGTCAACGCGGAACAGGGCTACGTTGGCACCCCAGTCGCGGCGCTCGGTCTTGTAGCCAACCTCATACTGCTTGCTCTTGAGCGGGCCATAGGTCTGCGGGAAGTTGGCGTTGGTATTGCTGGCCGAGCCGCCTTGCTCGAGCGACTCCACATAGCTGACATAAGCGGTGGAGTCGTTGTCGGTCTTGAACATCAGGGCCACGGTGGGAGTGACCGGCTTGGCGCTGTAGCTCGCCGTGACATTGGCCGAACTGTCGAAATTGTCCTGGCTGAAATCGGTGTAGCGCAGGCCCGCCAAGACCGAGAAGCGCTGGGTGAACTGGATGGTGTCGCTGGCGTAGATGGATTTCTGCGTGATCTTGTAGTCGCGGTACGGCTGGTACACCAGGCCGGAAGCCTGGTTGGCCAGCAGCGTGGGATTGTAAAGATTGTTCTCGCCCAGGAAGATGCCGTCGGTGGCGCCAACGCCTGCATCGTTGACGCGCACCTGGGACTGGTAGCCCACGCCGAACACCACGTCGTGCTGGATGCTGCCGGTGGAAAACCTGCCCTGCACCATGCCGTCATAGGCCTGGTAGTAAAACGCCGACTTCCAGTTGTACTGGGTGTCGGAGAAATTGCCGGCGGCATCGTTGACAAAGATGTAGCTGTCCCCGCTGAAGCGGCTCTCGCGCGCGAAGCGGTACTTGAAGCTGGTCTTCCACTTGTCGTTGATGCGGTAGTCCACGCCGGTGCCCACCGTGGTGGTCTCGGTCTCGTGGAAGCTGTAGGGCTGGACGAAGCGGCGCGAAACCTTGCTGGCATCGGCGACCGGCAGGCTGGCGTCGAACCCCAGGCCAAACAGGGTGCCGTTGGTCTTGCGCTTCCAGTACATCACGTCGGCGCTCAATGTCAGGTCCGGCGTCATGCGGAAATCCGTGGCCAGCGATACCACCTCGCGACGCAGCTGCACGCCCGGATCGGCCGTGCGGCCTTCCTCAAAGGCTGCGTTGAGGCGATAGCCAAAGCGCTGGTCCGGCCCGAAGCGCCCGCCCAGGTCGATCTTCTCGCTCCACACGTTGTTGGCCTGGTAGCCCACGGTGAACTGGCGCAACGGCTCGTCGGTGGGGCGCTTGACCACATAGTTGATGATGCCGCCGGGGCTGCCAAAGCCGTACATGAAGCCCGACAGGCCCTTGAGCAGCTCGACCTGCTCGAACGGTTCCAGCGGCAGGTCGGTGTTCCAGGAAACGAAGTTCTGGCCGTCCACCTTGGTGCCGTTGAGCAGGTCGATGGCCATGCCGCGCACGGCGAAATAGGCGTTTTCGGTACGGCCGTTCTCGCCCAGGATGGACACCGCGGGATCGTACTTGAACACGTCACTGGCGGTCTGCGCCATGCGGTCCTGGATCTCTTCGCTGCTTGCCGCCACCACCGAGAACGGCGTGTCGACAGGCTTGCGCTCACCCAGCGCTCCACCACCAATCCTCTCCACCTTGGCCGGCTCGGTCAGCCGCTCGGCCATGACGGTGGCCACTGGCAAGGTGGCATCGGTTTGCGTGGCTGCCGGCATGGCGGTCTGCGCCAGGCTGGCGGCCGGCAGCGTGGCAAACGCGACGGTCAGGCCAAATACAGCGCTGGCAATGGGCGAAAGGCGGGGCATTGCCTGGCATGCGGCGGCGCGCAGCGGCA
The DNA here is from genome assembly GCF_014170355.1 of Cupriavidus sp. UME77. Taxonomy (NCBI): domain Bacteria; kingdom Pseudomonadati; phylum Pseudomonadota; class Betaproteobacteria; order Burkholderiales; family Burkholderiaceae; genus Cupriavidus; species Cupriavidus sp. UME77. The sequence continues at coordinate 57,621 of NZ_LZZU01000058.1, read as the reverse complement.
AGCGGCGGTGATTAGACATCGGCGGAAACGTCCTTGGGAAGGTTGGGTCTGGCGGGAACCTGGGCTGCAGTGTGGTGCGAAGCGCCAATCTATTTGCGAATACGAATGCAAATGAGAATGGTTCGCTTTTTTATCACAAACAGGGATGCCAGCTCAACGACCGTAAGAAATCTCCAAGGATTTCCCAAGGATTTGTATTCTGTACGCAACATAGGCCGGCAAGCCGGCCTATGGATTGCCATCAGCCTGCCAGTGCCTGCATGGCGCGATACAGGTCGGCCTTGCCTTCGAAGCCGATGCCCGGCAAGTCCGGCATGGTGATGTAGCCGTTATCGACCTTCACGCCATCGGGAAAGCCGCCGTAGGGCTGGAACAGGTCCGGATAGGACTCGTTGCCGCCAAGGCCAAGCCCGGCCGCGATATTGAGCGACATCTGATGGCCGCCATGCGGCATGCAGCGCGTGCGGCCCCTTTCACGCCGGTGGCCCCGCTGGCCCCGCTGGGCCCAGACGGTGGCGCATAGCCCGGCAGGTCAGGCGCCTTGCTCCCGCACCAGCGCCGTCATGCGCTGCGCAAGCGGCGAGAGATAGGCGCCGGCCCGGGTGATCACGCCCACGCGCCGGCGCAGGTCCAGTTCTTCAAGCCCCAGGTTGAGCGGGCGCAGCCCGGTCATCATCGCATCGGAATTTGTGCCCGATATGCTCAGCATCAGCGTGCCGCGCATCAGGTCGAAGAGCGAGGAGCTGCCAAAATCGGTCTCGATGCGCAGGTTCGGGGCGGCCAGCCCTTGCTTGCGGAACGCTGCGTCTACCTGCTGGCGCAAGATGATATGCGGCCCGGGCAGCAGCCAGTCCTGGCCCACCAGATCCGCAAGGGTCAGCTTGCGGCGGCGCTGCAGCGGGTGCGCTTCATCGGCCACCACCATCAGCCGGTCGTCGAACAGTTCTTCCACCGCGAACTCGCTGGCGCGCTCCCTTGGTGTGGGGGCAATGGCAAGGTCAAGCTCGCCCGCCAGCAGCAACTCCATGAGGTCCCGTGCCAGCAGCCGGCGCAGCCGCAACCGGGCAACGGGCCGCTCCCGCAGCAGCTGACGGCAGGCGTCAAGCACCAGGGCATTGGGGATCGAAGGCGAATAGCCCAGGCGCAACATGCCCTGCTCGCCCGTGCGGATGCCTTGCATCTCCTTGAGCGCGTCGTCGAACTCCAGCCGCATGCGGCGCGCCCGCACCATGAATTGCATGCCCGCCTGCGTCGGGGTCATGCCATGGGCGGTGCGTTCGAACAAGGGCAGGCCGATCTGCGCTTCCACGCGCTGCACCGCCTTGGTCAGCGCCGGCTGGCTGATGCCCAGCGACTCCGCGGCGCGGCCGATGCCGCCGTGCGCATCCACGGCCAGCACGTATTCAAGATCTCTCGTCTCCATCGCGACATTCCCGCTGGTTATGTCTTTATAGCCGGTACAGCATTGTAGTGATGCCCTGCATCTTACAGACTACGGCGAAGAACCATCAAGGAGACAACCCATGGGATTCGCTTTCTTCCTGCGCCGCGCGGCGCGCTATTGGGGGGATCACGCCGCCGTGCTTTACAACGACCGCGTGCTGACCTATCGCGAACTGGACGAGCGCTCGAACCGCCTCGCCAATGCGCTGCTGGCCCTCGGCCTCACCCGGGGCGCTCGCGTGGCGATTCAATCACGCAACCGCCCCGAGCTGGTCGAGATCGAGTGCGCCCTGTACAAGGCCGGGCTCGTCAAGGCCGCACTCAATCCGCGCTTCACGGCGGCGGAGGCATCGGATGTGGCCGAGAACTGCACGCCGCGCATCCTGTTTGCCGGCCCCGGCTATACCGGCTACTCGCCCGAAACCGCAGGCTTTGGATCCGTGCAAACGTTCATCGCGATTGGCAAACCCGCCGACGGCTACGGCGATTACGAGACCCTGCTCGCAGCCGCGAGCCCAGCGCCGCTCGACCTCACGCCGCAGCCCGACGACCTCGCCGTCCTGCATTTTTCCTCGGGTTCCACGGGCAAGATCAAGGCCGCCATGCAGAGCTACGGCAACCGCCTGGCTGCGCTGCGCAAGATGCTGCTGAGCATGGACAACCCGGCTCGGCCCGGTGACCGCCTGGCACTGATCGGGCCCATCACCCACGCCTCCGGCATGCTGATGCAGCCGTATCTGTACACCGGCGCAACGCTGGTGCTGTTCGACAAGTTCGAGCCCGCGCATTTCCTGGCGGAGGTGGCCAGGCTGCGCCTCACCCATGTGTTCATGGTGCCGGCCATGATCAATATGCTGCTGACCGAGCCAAGCCTGGCCAGCGCGGACCTGAGCAGCCTCAAGACCCTGGCCTACGGCGCCGCGCCGATGGCCCCCGCGCGCATCCGCGAGGCGTGGGAGCGCATCGGCCCCATCCTGTCGCAAGGCTATGGCGCGAGCGAGTCCACCTCAGGCGTGACCCGCCTGTCCACCGCCGATCATGCCGACGCCCTGGCGCACCGGCCCGAGCGGCTGGCGTCGTGCGGACGGGCGCTTGGCGAAACGGAGGTGCGCGTGGTCGACGAGCAGGGCCGCGAAGTGGCCGGCGACGACATCGGCGAACTGGTGATCCGCGGCGAGGATGTCTTCCACGGGTACTGGGGCGAGCCGGAGCTGACGCGCGAAGTGCTGGTGGACGGATGGCTGCGCACCGGCGACCTGGCCCGGGTGGATGAAGAAGGCTACATCTACCTGGTCGACCGCAAGAAAGACATGATCATCTCCGGCGGCTTCAATGTGTATCCGACCGAGGTCGAGGCCGCGCTTTACCAGCATCCAGACGTGATGGAAGCCTGCGTGATCAGCGTGCCCGACGACACCTGGGGCGAAAGCGTCAAGGCCGTCGTTGCCCTGCGGCCCGGCCGGCAAGGCACCGCGGAAGATCTCATCGCGCACTGCCGCGCGCGCATTGCCGATTACAAGTCGCCGCGAACCATCGACTTCGTCACCGAGCTGCCTAAGAACGCGAGCGGGAAGCTCGCTCGCAAACTGGTGCGCGAGCCGTACTGGCAAGGCGTATCCCGTCGCGTGAATTGAGGAGAACCACCATGTTCGACAACCTGACCAATCCCGTGCTGGTCGAGACCCGCGCCAGCATCCAGCGCTACATCCACGAGGAACTGCTGCCACTGGAGCGCGAGCTCGGCCTGGGGTCCGAAGATGCCTGGCCGCGCGATGTGCTGCGCGGCGTGTGGCGCCGCTCCAGCGAGCTGGGGCTCTATGCCGCCTGCCTGCCCGTCGAGCTCGGCGGCAAGGGCCTGAACATCGCCGAGCAATGCGCGCTCAAGGCCGACCTTGCCGCCAGCGGCGCGGTGCTGGCGCCGCACGTGCTGGGCGACCTGGGCGGCCCGCCGCGCGTGGGCAACATGCTCAAGTACGCCACGCCGGACCAGCTTGCGCGCTACTTCCAGCCGGTCATCCGGGGCGAGAAATCCACCTGCTTCGCCCTGACCGAGCCGCATTCCGGCTCGGATGCCCAGAGCATCTCCACCACGGCCGTGGTGGACGGCGATGACCTTGTCATCAACGGCCGCAAGCACTACATCAGCGGCGCGCCGTTTGCCGACTTTGCCATTGTCATGTGCGTCACCGATGCCACCGCTTCGCCGCCGGCCATCACGGCCGTGCTGATCGACCTGGACCTGCCCGGCGTCAAGGTCAGCACCGAGTACGTGCCGATGTCGGGCCAGCATATCGATGGGGACATCGAGTTCGTCAATGTGCGGGTGCCGCGCGCCAATATCTTTGGCGGCGAAGGCAACGGCTTCAAGCTCGGCATGTCGCGCATCAACGTCAACCGGCTGCTGCACTGCCCCACCATGCTGGGTCTGGCTACCAAGGCCTATGCGTCCTCGCTGGAGTACGCCGGCCAGCGCCGCCAGTTCGGCGGGCCCATTGCGCGCTTCCAGGCCATCCAGCACATGCTGGCGGACATGGCCGCCGCGCTGTGGGCTTGCGAGAGCATGATCGCGCAAACCGCCGCGCTGGCGGACAGTGGCGCCGATCTTCGGGTGAAGGCCGCGGCATGCAAGCTGTTCATCTCCGAGCGCTGTTTCGAGGTAGCCGACAAAGCCGTACAGATCCACGGCAATGTGGGCGTGACGCGAGGACATCCGGTGGAGCAGGCTTTCCGCAAGCTGCGCATGTTCCGGATTTTCACCGGCACCAGCGAGATCCAGCGCAATACCATCGCCCGCGCGATTCTTGAACCCATGCAGGCGAAAGCCTGAGCCGTCAGCGATTGATCAGACCGACGCAGGCAAACTGCGCAGCCAAGAACTGGAGACACCCCTATGAAACGCCGAACCTGGCTCGCCACCGCGGGCGCTGCCGCACTTAGCAGCATGCTCACGCCGGTGCGCGCCGCCGCGCCCTATCCCAATCGTCCCGTGCGCCTGATCGTCCCGTTCCTGGCGGGCAGCGCACCGGATAACATCGCGCGCACACTGTCGGCCGAACTGGGCCGCACGCTTGGCCAGCCGCTGGTCGTTGAGAACATGCCCGGCGCGGGCGGCGTGATCGGCGCGAGCGCCTTGAAGCGCGCCGCCGCGGACGGCTACACGCTGGGCATTCTGGCGAACACGCATGTGATCAACGTGCATATGTACCGGAACATGCCGTACGATCCCGCGCACGATTTCACCGCCATCGCGGCGATTTCCGGCGGCCCTACCGCTCTCATCGTGCCTGCCGATGCGCCATACAAAACCGCCGGGGACCTGATTGCCGCGCTCAAGCGCGCGCCGGGCAAGCTCAACTACGGCTCGGGCGGCAAAGGCAGCATCGCGCATCTGGCGGTGGAGGCCTTGCTGCACCAGACGGGCACCGATGCCGTGCACATCCCCTACAAGGGCGCGACGGAGATCATCACCTCCATGCTCAGCGGCCAGACCCAGTTCGGCATGCCGGTGCTGGGCACCGCGACCCAGTACCTGCGCAATGGCCAGGTGCGGGCACTGGCGGTGTCGTCATCCACACGCTCCGTCTATTTCCCGGAGGTGCCGACGCTTGCCGAGGTCCTGCCCCCCGGCCTGGTGCTGGACAACTGGAGCGGCCTGTTCGCGCCCGCACACCTGCCCGCCGAACTCACCCAGCGGCTCTTTGCCGCGGTCACGGAGTTGCAGGCCAGCGGGCGCCTGGATGCGCAGTTGAAGGCCAACGCGGGGGAATTGCGCCGCAGTGCTTCGCCGTCGCAGTTCAACGGCATGGTGGCCGCGGATACCGCCCGGTACGGCAAGCTGATCCAGTCGATCGGCATGAACGGCGACGTCAGCTAAAGCACCGGGAGCCGGCAATGAAACCTGAGTGGTCCTGCCTGAAGGACGTCAAGATCATTGATCTCAGCCAGCTCCTGCCCGGCCCGCACGCCACGACCCTGCTCATGCAACTGGGCGCGGACGTGATCAAGGTGGAACAGCCGGGCACGGGCGACACCTCCCGCCAGCTCGGGCCTGCCGTGTTCGCGCAGTTCAATCGCGGCAAGCAATCCGTCGCGCTCGACCTGAAATCCGACGAGGGCCGCGCGGCATTCCTGCGCCTGGTGACCGAGGCGGACGCCGTTGTCGAAGGCTTCCGGCCCGGTGTGATGCAACGCCTCGGCCTGGGCTATGACGCGCTCGCGCAAGTGAACCCGGCCATCGTGCTGTGCTCCGTGTCCGGGTTCGGCCAGACCGGCCCGTATGCGGACCATGCCGGGCACGACCTGAACTATCTCGCGCTGGCAGGTTACTGGTCCGTGCCGGTGCAGGTGGACGACAAGGTGTCCCGGCCGCGCGTGCGCGTTTCCGACTACGCGGCCTCGGGCTATGCGGCGCTGGCGCTGGCCGTGGCGGTCATGAGCGCGCGGCAGCATGGACGCGGCCAGCATCTGGATGTGTCGATCCATGACGCCATCCTGTCGTGGACCGCGCATGGCGCCTGGGCCGCGCGCGGGTACGAAGATCTCCCGCACGAATCGCCAACCGTCATGCCGGACAACGATATCTTCGAGACCAGCGATGGCCGCCATCTCGCCATGGGCATCCTGGAAAACAAGTTCTGGCTCAACCTGTGCGAAGCGATCGGTGCGGATTATCCAGCGCTGCGCGATGCCCGGTTCACGTCGCGGCCCGGCCGCCAGCAGCACAAGCCGGAAGTAAACGGCCTGCTCAAGGGGATCTTCCGGTCGCGGTCCCTCGCGCAATGGGCGGAAGTCTTCGCGCCCTACGACCTGCCGTTCTCTCCCGCGCTCAGCGCGCAGGAGCTATTCGCGGACCCGCACGTCAAGGCGCGAAACATGGTGCGCGAGGTGCCTGCGGAGAACGCCATCGCGCTGAGCTTCCCGGTCAGGTTTTCCCTTGGGCTGCCAGCAAGCGACGATCACGTTTCCGCGCTTGGCGAACACAACGGGTAGCACTTCAGGCCAAACGATAGAACATGGAGACAGGCATGCATCCTGGAAGCAGGCATGGCGCCAGCGCGGCGCGTTACGGCGCATCGATCGCCATCGCCGCGATGCTCGCATCCGCATCCCCCCTGGCTGGCGCGCAAACGCCAAACCCGCCCGAGACCACCGACCCGGTCAGGCTTGGCATCATGCAGGGCTTTCCACCCGCGCCGGACAAGCGCGTGACCAAGGCGAACGCGTTCCAGCTCCCCAACCTGCGATGGGCGTTCCGCCATGCGCGGGAGACCTCGCCCACCGCCGGCATCACGCGCGCCGCGTCGCCGCACGCGTTGCCGGCTGCGCCGGTTGCGCGCCTTGACGATGTGACGTTCGACCTCGAGGGGCAACAGGTCAAATTGTCGAGCTACCTGCACGATACGTACACCGACGGCTTTATCGTCCTGCACAAGGGACAAGTCATCTACGAGCGCTACTTCGATTCCTTTGGTCCCCGGCAGCCTCATATCTGGGCTTCGATGACCAAGTCGATCACCGGCTTGCTTGCCGCCATGCTGATCGACGAAGGCAAGCTAGATCCCAATGCGAAACTGGCCAGCTACGTGCCGGAGCTGGCTGGCAACCCGTTCGGCGAAGCCACGATCCAGAAGAACCTGGACATGGAGGTAGCCGTCAGCTACCCGGCAAGCCTGCCGCCCGATCTGGGCCTGTTTGGCGCCGTTGGCCTGATTGCGCGCCGCGACGGCGCGCCCGACAATATCTACGACTTCCTGAAGGCCGCCCAGGTCCCGCAGCCAGCTGCCGGGACCAATGTCTGGTACTACCAGAACGGTTCCCCGGAGGCACTTGCCTGGGCGCTGCGCAGGATCACCGGCCAATCGTGGAGCGAGCTGGTTGCGCAGCGCATCTGGTCCCGCTTTGCCGAGGACGATGCCTATATCCAGGTCGACCAGCTCGGCACGGAAATGGCCAGTGGCGGCATGAACAGCACGCTGCGCGATGCCGCCCGCTTTGCCGAAGCGATTCGCAAGGCCAGCTCAGGCGAGAACCCGGGCGCCATCGCCGGCAAAGCCGTTCGCCTCGCGCTGAAGCCCAATGACAACCAGGCGCTGTTTGCCACCGGGAACCTGGCAGCCGGCAGAGCCAACTACGCCTACCGCGACTACTGGTACCAGGTCAACGATGGCGACGGATCGATCGAGGCAAGCGGGCGCTTTGGCCAGAAGATCTACATCAACCCGAAGAAGGCGCTGACCATCGTCAAGTTCTCGTCGAGCCCCGACACCGCGCCGCGGCCCACCAGCGCCAACGCCACGTCCGCCGGCTCGACCCAGCGCCGGCCGGCCGAATCTCCGGCGGCATTCGCCAACGCCGTCAAGGCACTCTATGCGGCGATCCCGCATTAGGCGCCGCTGAAGCGTTCAAGCCTGTGACCGCCAGCGCGACGGCGGCACGGCCTCTTCCCGCCGCCACGCGGCGCGCAACGCCTGCGGGCTGGCAAAGCCGCAGCGCTGCGCAACCAGCTCGACTGCCCAGTCGCTGTCCTTCAGCAACCTGCGTGCCAGATCCAGCCGCAATTGCTGCTGGTACTGCTTGAGCGTGACGCCGCACTCCTGCTGGAACAGCCGCGCCAGATGCCGATAGCTCAGCGCGAAGCGGCCGGCCAGCTCGCTGTACGACAATTCGCAGGCTGGCTGCCTGGTCAGGAAATCCTGCACGGCGTGGATGACCGGATGATGATGATCGCGGTAGCGCAGCTGCGCATCGAGCGCCGGATCCTGGCCCAGCCTGCGGAACGGCACGACGTTCTCGCGCGCGACCTGGATCGCGGCCGGGGCACCGAACGCGTGCCGGATGAGGTGCAGCGCGAGGTCGATGCCCGCCGTCACACCGGCCGAGGTGATCAGCGCGCCATCTTCGACCAGCACCCGGCCGGCCAGCACCCGGGCGTGCGGATGGCGTTGCTGCAACCGCGCCAGGTGCTCGTGGTGGGTCGTGCAGCTGCGCCCGTCGAGCAGGCCGGCCGCGCCAAGCAGGAATGCCCCGGTGCAGACGCTGGCCAGCGTCACCTCGCCAAGGCGGGGCCGCACCACGGCCTGGAGCCAGTCAACGATCTTCCGGTGCTCCGGCGTGGACAGCGCGCTGAGCACGAGCTTGAAACCAACCACGATCACCACGTCGCCGGGCGCCAGCCGTGCCGGCAAGGCCTGTACCCCGCTCAAGGCTAGGCCTTGAAAGCTTGTCAGCGCCTGCAGCGGCCCGACACAGTGAAGCGCCAGTGGCGAGATCCCGAGCGCGGCCACGGCGCCCAGCACCTGCATCGGTCCGCCAAGATCCAGCATGTGCACCTGCGGCGGCAGCACAAGGAAGATGCGCTTCATCGTTGCCCCCGATCGTTCATCTTCGGATGGCATGATTTTTACCATACCTGTCATATTTTCGAATTGCTGCGATATTCCCTTGTGATTAGTATGGCAGGGAATTTACTGATATGACATGCCAGAGCGGAGGAGACTGAACATGCTGGAACTCAGGCCAAGCTGCGAGCACTGCAACAAGGCGCTCCCGCCGGCGTCGCTGGAAGCGCGCATCTGTAGCTATGAATGCACATTCTGTGCCTCATGCGTGGGCGATGTCCTGGGCAATGTCTGCCCGAATTGTGGGGGCGGCTTCATGCCAAGGCCGATCCGGCCGTCGCGCAACTGGAAGGGCAACAACTTCCTGGGCAACGATCCGGCAAGCACGAAAACCAAGCACCGGCCGGTGGATCCGGCCACGCATGCGCAATTCTCAGCCGCCATTCGCGGGCTTCCTCCCGAGCAGCGATAGCCGGCCCGATGGCAAAAATCCGCCCGCGCCCCTTCTGGCGGCACTGCCACGGGATGTAAACTCTGCTTCCTCGGTCAATGCACCCATGACCATGAAAGAAGAGCAGCGGATGAGCAACGAACTACAGGTTGAAGACATTCAACTCGGCGACGGCAAGGCCGTGGTCAAAGGCGCCTTGATCACCACCCAGTACAGCGGCTACCTGGAGGACGGCACCAGGTTCGACTCCTCCTACGATCGCGGCAAGCCCTTCCAGTGCGTGATCGGCACCGGGCGCGTGATCAAAGGCTGGGACCTGGGGCTGATGGGCATGAAAGTCGGCGGCAAGCGCAAGCTCCATGTCCCAGCCCACCTTGCCTATGGCGAGCGGCAGGTCGGCGCCCATATCAAGCCAAACTCCAACCTGGTCTTCGAGATCGAGCTGCTGGAAGTGCTGACACGGGACGATTGATACTGACGCCCATACAAGCTGGCGCATGCCGAAGGCCGGGATTCCGCCGGGGTTCCATTACAATCCACCAAAATTGCAAGGAACCACCATGATCATCGGACCCCGCGTGCGCGGCTTTATGTGTGTCACCGCCCACCCCGCCGGCTGCGAAGCCAACGTCAACCAGCAGATCGCCTACGTGAAGGCACACGGCCCGGTCGCCAACGGACCCAAGAAGGTCCTGGTCATCGGCGCCTCCACGGGCTATGGGCTTGCCGCTCGCATCACGGCAACGTTCGGCTGCGGCGCCGACACGCTCGGCGTGTTCTTCGAGCGCGCCGGCACCGAGAGCAAGCCTGGCACCGCGGGCTGGTACAACACGGCGGCGTTTCACAAGGCGGCAACGGCCGCGGGCCGCTATGCCATGAGCATCAATGGCGACGGCTTCTCCGACGAGATCAAGCAGCAGACCATTGACATCATCAAGCGCGATCTTGGCCAGGTCGACCTGGTCGTCTACAGCCTTGCTGCGCCGCGGCGAAAGCACCCGAAGACGGGGGAGATCTTCAATTCCACGCTCAAGCCCATTGGCAAGGAAATCCGGCAGCGCGGCCTGGACACCGACAAAGAGGTCATCAAGGAAATCGCCCTGCAACCGGCAACGCAGGAAGAGATCGATCACACGGTCGCCGTGATGGGCGGCGAAGACTGGCAAATGTGGATCGACGCCCTGCTCGCCGCCGGCGTGCTCGCCGACAATGCAAAGACCACCGCGTTCACCTACCTGGGCGAGAAGGTCACCCACGACATCTACTGGAACGGCTCCATCGGCGCCGCCAAGAAAGACCTGGACCAGAAGGTGCTGGACCTGCGCGCCAAGCTGGCCGCCACCGGCGGCGACGCCCGCGTCGCGGTGCTCAAGGCCGTGGTGACCCAGGCCAGCTCCGCCATCCCTGTGATGCCCCTGTACCTGTCGCTGCTGTTCAAGGTCATGAAGGAAACCGGCACCCACGAAGGCTGCATCGAGCAGGTCTACTCGCTCTACCAGGACTGCTTGTACAGCCAGTCGCCACGCCAGGATACGGAAGGCCGCCTGCGCACGGATGACAAGGAACTCAGCCCGGATGTCCAGGCCCGCGTGACGCAGTTGTGGGACCAGGTCACCGATGACAATATCTACGCGCTCACCGATTTTGCGGGCTACAAGGCGGAGTTCCTGCGCCTGTTCGGGTTCGGCATCGACGGCGTGGACTATGCGGCCGACGTCAATCCTGCCGTGGAGATTCCCAACCTGGTCGAAGCGTAAGCCGCAGGCACAACGCCATGAACCTGTCCCCCGCCATCCCCATCTTCCGGATCTTCTCGGTCGAGAAGGCCAAGGAATTCTATCTGGACTATCTTGGCTTTTCCCTCGATTGGGAGCATCGTTTCGGTGAGGAATTTCCGCTCTACGCCCAGGTAAGGCGATCCGGCCTGACGCTGCACCTGAGCGAGCACCATGGCGACGCCACGCCGGGTTCGACGGTGTTCGTCCCCGTGGAGGATATCGATGCCCTGCATCGCGAACTGGATGCCAGGCAGTATCGCTATGCAAAACCGGGCATCGACGTGGTGGGCTGGGGACGGCAGTTGCAAGTCGCGGATCCGTTTGGCAACCGCCTGCGGTTCTGCGAGCTATCCAAGGACTAGGTTTTTGTTTGGCGACACGCGGCTTGAAGGGAGACCCCGATGGAATACATCGACGTCATCTGGCGGCACGAGCTTCCCTCGGAGCCGGTTCGGCTCGTGTCGGAGCTTGACGGCGCACGCTTCGAGACCAGGAAGCTGGAATTCTTCCGGGATGGAACCGTAGGCTTCGCAAGCACCGGCGCGGCAACGGGCAGCACCAATCTCGGGCTGGTGCCGGTTCCCGGCCTTGCCGAGATCAACGCGGATCCGGAGTTCGACGGCACGGCGATGACACCGGAGGAATTTGAAGTCCTCTGGCTATTGCACGCGCGCCCGGCAAAGCATTGAGCCTTTGCTGGCAGCACCGGCTACAGCAGCACCAGCGTCACCAGCAGCGATGCATTGCTGATCGCCGTCACATCATGCATCACGTTGGATTCCAGATAGACCAGGTCGCCCTGGCGCAACAGCCGGTGCGCGCCCTCCACGCCGATATCGACCTCCCCTTCCAGGCACTGCACCGTGATTGGCCCGGCTACCGCATGGGCCGGCATATGCTTGCCGGCGGTCAGCACCAGGCGCATGACCTCCAGGCGGCTTTCCTTGAAGAAGGCGGTAGTGGGTGTCTTCGTGAGACGCTCGCCTAGCGGCAGCACGCTGGCCACCTGGCCGGAAGCTAGATGAGGCAGGGACATGGGCGGCTCCTCTGGTGTGAACGGTGTGAGCAACGCGAGCGACGTGGGACTTGGGACGTGGGACGTGGCGGGCACTTCAGTGCGAAGCGCCTCGCTCCGGACAATCCATTCTAGTCGTGCCCGCCAGCGATCCGGAAATTGGCAGACACGGAAAAACCCCGATACCTGGCCGCCCGCGGCCCCCGGTAACATCAGGTGCCATCCCGCATCATGGCCTCGATGGCCGATACCGCATCGGCCAGTCCGTTTTCGCCCGCCATCCTGGCGCCGAGCGCGCGCGCCCGGGAACGGGCCTCGGCGCCCTGGGCGAACGCGATGGCACGCGCTAGAGCCGAAGCTTGCGGGTGCCTTCCGCTCACGGCAGCGCCGGCCACGCCGGCCTGCCTGAGCCGGTCCGCCCAGAAGAACTGGTCACCCGCGAACGGCACCACCACCGATGGCACGCCCGCCCGCGCGGCGCAATGGGTCGTGCCGGAGCCGCCGTGATGGACAACAAGCGATGTCCGGGGAAACAGCCAGTCGTGCGGCGTGTCGCCAACCACATGCACATTCGCCGGCAGCCCGGCGGTGTCCACCCCGCTCCACCCGGGATAGAACAGCGCCCGCCGTCCTGCGCACGCCGTGATCACCGCGTCCAGCATCTTCTGCCGGTCGAACCCCGCCATGCTCCCGAAGCCGAAGTACATCGGCGGCTCCCCCGCGTCGAGGAAATCCGCTAGCGGCTGCGGCGCGGTCCAGTCCGGTGACGGCGCGATCCATTGGCCGCAGACACGCGCATTGCCCGGCCAGTCCGCCGGCCGCGGCAACAGGCTGGGCGAAACCCCGTATAGCATCGGATGCCGGGTCCACAGCTGCCGCCGCGGCGGCAGCCCGCATACGGCCGCGCGCGCGGCATTGGTCTGCTTGCGAAACGCCCGCCACAGCATCCCGTTGACGAAGTGGTGGCTCGTGCGATTCAGCCAGCCCGGCAGCCGCGCCTGCGCCAGGAACGGCGAGGCAAAGTCCGCCGTCGGCGTGATCGGGATCAGCCCGGTGCCGATCGCCTTCACGCCCAGATGCTCGGCAGCCGACAGGCCGGCGAAGGCCGCCAGGCCGGAGACGATGATGGCATCGCAGCCTTCGCCCGCCGCCGCCACGATCTCCCTCAGCCATGCTTCGGCATTGGCATTGGCAATGCGCGCCAGCGCGTTCGCCGTGCTGGTGAAGCCGCTATTGCGCGCCACCACGCCGGAGATCGCAAACTCTGGCTGCAACGCGCCCCTGATGTCCCCCGCCAGCGCGGTTGTCGGAACACCAAGGGCTCTGGCCGTGCCAAACGTTGCTCCATCGGCAAGTAGCCGGGCCTGGTGGCCGGCATCCATCAATGCGCGGCACAGTGCGGCCAACGGGCGGGCGTCTCCCTCCGTGCCATAGGTTGCGACGATGAATTTCATGGCGTCTTGCGGCTCCTTGCGTGCGGCGCCAGCGGGCGGGCGCTTCCCTCCACGAACAGTGTCACCACCACCCCGAACTCCTCGCGCAGCGTGCGCCCCGGCAAGGTCAGCCAGCGCATCAGCGCGCCGAGATAAAGGTGGTGGAAGAGCGACGCCAGATGCGCCGCGTCGAGATCGTCCCGCAGTTCGCCCGAGCGCTGGCCCAGGGCGATCAGCAGCCCGAACACATCGGTCATGTCGCTGGCCTGCACGGCCTCTTCCGGCGGTGGCGCAGCTTCCAGGCTCAGGAAACGAAAGCGAAGATAGGGCGAAAGGTAGGCGCGATGCGCCTCGCACCAGGCGGCCGAGGCATCGAGCAGCAGCGAGATCGCCGGCCGGAAGCTTGACTGCTGTTCGACCTCGGGCTGCAGATGCGCCAGATCGGCGGCCAATTGCATGTGGACCCAGTGCGCCAGCACGGATTCCTTGGTTGGAAAATGGTTGTAGAGCGTTCCCTTGGCAACGTCGGCCCCGGCCGCGATCTGCTCCATCGTCACGGCGTCATACCCTTGCGCCTCGAACAGGCCCATGGCGGTCCGGGCAAGGAGATCCAGCGTTTGCGCGCGCTTTCGGGCGCGGCGGCCCGGCATGTCGGGGGCGACCATCTTATCCATATAAGTAAACGACGAATATTATTGAACGACGTTCAATAATATCGTAGCGCGATCCTGTCGGTAAATCAATCCGGCCGGGAGCCTCGCAGGATCGCGCCGCTTCCTGCCCGTCGCGCCGCCACAACACACCCTCCTTGGTGGCGATAGCAGATTGCCGGGGCGGTGCTAACGTCTGGCGCACGCTGCGATTCCCGCGGGCAATCCGGCGCGCAACGCACAACGCAAACCGCGCCGACTTCCAATAAGCCATGCCGTTGCACAGACAAGGACCCCGCACCATGCTTAGTGATTTCGATGATCTCGTTCAGGCGTCGATGCAAGAATGGAAGGTGCCGGGCCTTGCGCTCGCCGTGATCCGGGATGGCGAAACGGTGCTGGTAAAAGGCTATGGCGTGCGCGACACCGAAGCGCCGGCGCCCGTGACGGCGGACACCCAGTTCCTGCTGTGCTCGCTCACCAAGTCTTTCACCGCCGCCGGGCTTGGCCTGCTGGTGGACGAGCGCAAGCTCGACTGGACCCGGCCCGTGCGCGACTACATACCGGAGTTTCGGCTGCACGATGCAGTTGCGACCGAGCGCGTGACCGTGCGGGACTTGCTTTGCCATCACAGCGGCGTGCCGCGCCACGACTGGATCCACTCGCCGGGCGACCTGTCCATGGCGCAGATCCTGGCGGCCTTGCGCCATCTGGAGCCGAGCCGGGACGTGCGCGAGGCCTACCAGTACCAGAACCTGGGGTATCTCGTGGCTGGGCATATCGCGGAGCGCATCAGCGGGCAGCGCTGGGAGGATTTCACCACCGAGCGCCTGCTCCGTCCGCTGGGCTTCGCGCACTTCGGGCTATCCATCGAAGCGCTCGCCGCCGCGCTGAACCATGCGCATCCGCACATCATGCAAGGCGACGAAAGCCAGCGTGCGATGCTGACGCCTATCCGTGCTCTGCCCGCCGGCGGGCTCAATGCCTGCGTGTCGGACCTGGCGAAGTGGATGCGCTTGCTAATCGATGAAGGCTCCGTGGACGGCAAGCCGCTGCTGTCGGCAGCCATCGTCCGGCAAATGATGACTCCGCGCGTGCACGTGGGCCGCTCCGTGTTCAAAGAGGTGGGTGAGTTCCACTACGGGCTCGGCCTGTCGCTGGAACACTATCGCGGCGAACGGAAGATCTCCCACACCGGCAGCTGGGTCGGCTGGGCCAACTCAATGGCGATGCTGCCGGAACGCCGGATCGGCGTCGCGGTGCTGACCAATCGCGCCCCAAGTGCCGTCACCGAACTGCTGACCTACACCGCGCTCGATCAGCTTTGCGGCCACAAGCCGATCGACTGGTTCGACCGGTTCCTCACCATGCGCCGCCAGGCGCTTGCTCAGCAGAAGGTCGACCAACAGGCGCGCAGCGAATTGCGCCGGACCGGCACAACGCCGAGCCATCCGCTCGACGACTATGCGGGCGAGTACGAACACCCGGCTTACGGGCGGATCGGCATCACCAAAGAAAACAACGCTCTGGCATGGCGCTGGCGCGGCATGTCGGGCCAGCTCGAACACCGCCACTACGATGTGTTCACTACCCCCGACAAGCCGGCTGAGATCCATCCCGATAACCTTGCACTGAGCTTCGGCTATGACCGGGAAGGCAACATCGACCGGATCTGCACGCCTTTGGAACCGATGGTGGCGGATATCGTATTTCGCCGCGCGGCGGGCGGCGACGTGCTCGACCCGGCGTTCCGCGCACTCTGCGCTGGCAGCTTCCTGCACGGCGCGCAGGAGATCAGCGTCACGCTCGACGCGGCAGGCCAGCTATCGCTGCGCATCAGCGGGCAGCAGAGTTGGCCACTGCGGCCATTTGACGGGCGGACCTTTGACCTGGAAGGCCTCCAGGGGTATCGGGTCGCGTTTCGCCGTCCCTCGCCAGACATCGCGGACGCAGTCATCTTCTACCAGCCGGATGGCACCTTCCTGGCACTGCGGCAGGCTATGTCCGCGTAAATCTCATCACGGCCGCAAGCCAGCGCCCTTGTCCATTGCCGCCCGCACCGCATGGCAATGCCGGACCAGACTGGGTTTCGTGCCGATGCGTAAAGCGCAGGCTGTGATCATTCAAACACTCCCTCACGGGCGGCACGGCTCCGATAAGTCCAGGCGATAGCGCGAGCCTGGCGCAGACGCAGCGGCAAGACAGGGGCCCGCTGCGGCGAGCGTATATGGATTGCACCAAAGCTTCGTTGCGCGGCCCGCGCCAGTTGGCTACTGTCATTCGATCATTCGATATGCCAATCGCCACTGCCGGGAGGAATCGCCGAATGACATCCATCGGGACCGGCACCGGCTGCAATATTTGCGTGCGCGTATGCCCCACCAATGTCTTCGCCATCGTGCCCGGCCAGCCGCCGGCGATCGCGCGCCAGCATGACTGCCAGACCTGCTTCATGTGCGAGCTGTACTGCCCCGAAGACGCGCTCTTCGTGGCGCCGCTGGCCGACGCCTGCCAGCCGGCGGACGGCGCAGCCTCCACGCAGCCCCGCCACGCCGGCAGCTACCGCGCGGCAATAGGCTGGGGCAGCGGCCGCACATCCACCGCCGCGCAGGACGGCAGCCACGCGCTGCTTGGACTGGTCCGGCGCTAGCAAACCAGGGATGAAACAGGGAATCCATGAAAGACCTGATCGACTGGATCACCGCCATCGCCACCGTCGCGCTGGTGTACGCGGCGCTGCGCTATCCGCTCTATCCGCCACGCTTTGGCGCCACGGATGAGGACAAAGACCTTTAGCACTCGGGCGCGAGTTGCGTCAGGAAGGCCATTACGGATTGCAAGCTCATGGATTCAATGCGTCCTTGTTTGGGGAAGTTGATACCAAGTTGGCGCTCGCCCCGATGTCCTCTCCCTGTCCTCTCCCTGTCCTCTCCCAATCAGTCCAAGATCGTTTGCAAACGGGCCAGCGCGTCGTCTACCACTTCGGCCGGCGCCCGCTCGACCTTCCTTGCGCCACGCGCTTCAAGATCCAGCGTGCGAACCATGTTCACCAGTGCGGCCCCCTGGGTCTCGGTACCGGAACCGGACAGCGGCACGGCGAAGCCGGCGAAACGGGCGAAGTCACCACCCTGCGTGATCGGTGCAACCAGCGCGACGCCGAGCGCGTTGAACGCTGCGGGTGACAGCACAAGCGCAGGGCGGAAATCGCCCTGCTGTTCGCGGCCCGCAGTCGGGTTCAGGTTCACCCGCACGATGTCACCCCGATCAAACTTGACGCGCCTCACCATGCTTCACGTCCGACCGGCTCGAGGTTGTTCCACGAGGTCAGATCTGCGGGCATCGGCGCATTGGCATCGCACTGCGCGACCAGCTCATCAAGCGCATACTTGTGCCGCGCCGGCTTGAGCATGATCCCCTCCGGGCGCACGTCGACGGCGAGCTTGTCGCCCAGAGCAACCTTGAGTTGCTCAAGCAACGTAGCGGGCAAACGTACAGCCGCACTGTTGCCCCACTTCTGAATCGACAGTTCCATAACAGGCTCCGTTAGCGTATATCCATTGTAGATACACCAGCCTCTGACGTCAAATTCTGTATCTACATCGTAGATACGGCATGTTTTGGGTTGTTTGAAGCATCGGACCGCGCCACATGCGGCTGTCCATGGCCGCGCCCTAATCGCTCCCCACCGCCGAAGCGGTGTCAGCACCGCGCCGTGCCGCCTGCCCGCATATTCAAAAATTCTGAACAATATATCCGGATAAGACGGGTCTAACGCACCGATGACTCTCCTATAGTTCGTTACATGGACAGCGCGCACAAACAAAGCAACGTTCTGGCAGTCGCAGCGAACAATCAACGAAATTCAACGAATTTTAAGATACTGGAGAACATCATGACCAAGACCTTCGCCCTCAAGCTCGCTTCCACCCTCGTGCTCTCACTCGCCGCCATCGGCGCCGCCCAGGCCGCTTCCGCCAGGGACACTCTCGCCGGCGACAAGTACGGCTATGAGTTCCGCACCTCGGTCCCCGCCGACAAGTACGGCTACGACTTCCGCGCAACCGACACCTTCACCGACGGCGCACGCAGCGGCAAGCTGGATACCTTCACCGAAGGCGCCCGCATCGCTGGCCTGGATCGCTCGGGGGTTTCGGCTTCGCCGGCTCGCAGCTTCGATGCCTACACCGACGGTGCACGTGCCGGCAAGTTTGACCCGTACACCGATGGCGCGCTGGTTGCCGGCCTGGATCGCACCGGCGTATCGGCTACGCCGGCCCGCAGCGTCGATGCCTACACTGACGGCGCCCGCAGCGGTAAGGTCGATGTCTTCACCGAAGGCGCCAACGCCTGATGCATCCGTTAGCAAGAGGTTTCACCGCGCGCGGTGCCGGCTGACAGCCGCGCCGCGCGCTTTGCCTTGAAGCAAGATGGAACAGGTGAGCTAAGGGCTAGTGGATAGCGGCTAACGGCTGGATTGCATTTCGCCGTCCACCCGCACCGCGAGGCCCAGCGGATTGCCTGCGCCCAGCGCTTGCGGCAGCAAAGCCGCAGGCATGTCCTGGTAGCAGACCGGACGCAGGAAGCGCGCGATTGCCAGCGAGCCAACGGAGGTGGAACGCCCGTCCGACGTGGACGGATATGGGCCGCCGTGCACCATGGCGTGGCTGACTTCCACACCCGTGGCGAAACCGTTCACCAAGATCCGGCCCACGCGCCGCTCCAAGGCTGGCAGGAAGCTGCGCGCAGTATCGTAGTCGGCTTCATCGATGTGGATGGCGGCGGTCAATTGCCCTTCGAGGGATTCCACCACGCGCTGCATGCTGGCCAGGTCCGGGCAACGCACCACCAGCGACGCCGCGCCGAAGATTTCCGCGCGCAGGGCCTCGTGTTCAAGGAACGCTTGCGCGGTCGTGGAGAACAATGCGGCCTGCCCCTGGTATTGCACACCCGCCTGGCCACGCGCCACCGTGCTCACCTGCGGATGGCGGCCAATGGTTTCCACCCCCGCGCCGTAAGCGCGGTGAATGCCGGGCGTGAGCATGGTTGAAGCCGGGATCTGCGCGATCGCCGCTTCGGCGGCTGCGAGGAAGCGCTCCAGATCCGGGCCGTCCACGGCAAGGATCAAGCCGGGATTGGTGCAGAACTGGCCGGCGCCCAGCGTCAGCGAGGCAGCGAATGCCTTGCCGATGGCATCAGCGCGGTTGCCCAGCGCGTGCGGGAACAGCAGGACCGGGTTGATGCTGCTCATTTCCGCGTAGACGGGAATCGGCTCGCTGCGGGCCGCGGCGAGCTGCATCAGCGCGGTGCCGCCGGCGCGCGAGCCGGTGAAGCCGACCGCCTTGATGCGATGATCGCTGACCAGCCCCTGCGCGATCTCCAGCCCGGAGTCGAACAGCAGCGAGAACGTGCCCTCGGGCAAGCCAAGTTCTTCCACCGCCTTCTGGATCGCACGGCCGACCAGCTCCGAGGTACCGGGATGCGCCGGGTGCGCCTTGACCACGACCGGGCAGCCGGCGGCAAGCGCCGACGCCGTGTCGCCACCCGCCACCGAGAACGCCAGCGGGAAATTGCTGGCGCCGAACACGGCCACCGGGCCCAGCGCGATGTGGTGCAGGCGCAGGTCCACGCGCGGCAGCGGCTTGCGCTCCGGCTGCGCGGGATCGATGCGCAGGCCGAGGAAGTCGCCCTGCCGCACCACGCCGGCAAACAGCCGCAACTGGCCCACGGTGCGCCCCCGCTCGCCTTCGATGCGGGCGCGCGGCAGGCCGCTCTCGCTGACGCAGCGCGCGATCAGTGCGTCGCCGAGCTCCAGGATATTGGCGGCGATCTTCTCGAGGAACGCGGCGCGTTGCTCGAGCGGCGTTTCGCGATACACATCGAACGCCTGCGCGGCCAGCGCGCAAGCCTGGTCCAGCTGCGAGCGCGTGGCGCCGCCAAAAGCCGGCGCCAGGGTCTCGCCGGATGCGGGATCGACGGCCCGGATCTCGCCATGGGTGCCACGCACGGACTGGCGGCCAATGAGCAGTTCGCCTGTGAGGTTCATCTTGGGTCCTTGAAATGAAAAAGCGGCGCGTCAGCGGCGCCGCCAGTCGTTCGATATGGGTTAGGAGATAGGAGATAGGGGCTAGGGGCTAGGGGTTAGCCGCTCGCGTCAGCCACGGCTTGCCTCACTTGCCCCAGCGCAGCACCATCGGATCCAGCCGGCGCGCGATCTGCAGCAAGCCGGCACGCGTGGCCGGGTGCATGGGCTGCAAGGGATGGCGCAGCGCGTCGGAGGCAATCACGCCGCCCTCCTTCATCAGCGCCTTTGCGGTTGCCAGCCAGCCTTGCCGGTTCTCATAGTTGATCAGCGGCAGCCATTGCTGGTAATGCTGCGCGGCCAGCTCCGTGTCGCCGGCCTGGTAGGCATCCACGATCTTGCGGATGCCATCGGGGAAGCCCGCGCCGGTCATCGCGCCGGTGGCGCCGGCATCGAGGTCGGCCATCAGCGTGATGGCTTCCTCGCCATCCCACGGGCCGACGATGGCGTCGCCGCCAAGCGCGATCAGCTCGCGCAGCTTTACCGCGGCTTGCGGCACCTCGATCTTGAAGTACGAGACGTTGGCAACCTCCTTGGCCATGCGCGCCAGGAACGGGGCCGACAGCGTGGTGCCGCTGACAGGCGCGTCCTGGATCATGATGGGGATATCGATCGCCGCCGAGACGGTCGCGAAGAAGTCGTAGATGGCGCGCTCGGGCACGCGGATGGTGGCGCCGTGGTACGGCGGCATCACCATCACCATGGCGGCACCGGCATCCTGCGCGGCACGGCTGCGCTCGGCGCAGATGCGCGAGCTGAAATGCGTGGTGGTGACGATCACCGGAACGCGGCCGGCCACGTGCTCAAGCACCGTGGTCATCAGCAGGCTGCGCTCATCGTCGGTGAGGACGAACTGCTCGGAGAAGTTCGCCAGGATGCAGATGCCGTTGGAGCCGGCATCGATCATGAAATCGATGCAGCGGCGCTGGCCGTCGAGGTCGAGGCCACCCTGCTCGTCGAAGATGGTGGGGGCCACCGGGAATACGCCACGGTAGGCGGGATGGGTATCGGGCATGGTGTCTCTCTCCTTGTTATGGCTCGGCAACTTGCGGCAGGGAATGAATATACGGCGCGCCATGCCGCGCTGTATATTGAAACCTTTCCATCTCGTGATCGCTTTTACGACTCACATGGCCATCATCCTTCCGGAACCCGAACGCACATGAAAGCCACGCTGGACGTGCTGATGTCCCGCCTGCGCATGAAGCAGCTGCAATTGCTGATCGCGCTGGACGACCACAAATCGCTGCACCAGGCCGCGTCGGCCATGGCCATGACGCAGTCCGCGGCCAGCAAGGCCTTGCAGGAACTGGAAGGCATGCTCGATGCGCCGCTGTTCGAGCGCTCCAGGACCGGCATGCGGCCGAACCAGTTCGGCCACTGCGTGATCCGCTATGCCCGCCTGCTGGCAACGGACCTGACGTCGCTATGCCAGGACATGGCCGAGATCCGCTCGGGCCGTGGCGGGCACCTGGCCGTGGGCACCATCATGGGCGCGGTGCCGCAGGTGCTGGTACCGGCGCTCGATGCCATGCAGGCCGACCAGCCGAACCTGTCCATCGAGATCGTCGAGGACACCAGCCTGCGCATGCTGACGCTGCTCGACGATGGTCGGCTGGACCTTGTCATCGGTCGTGCGCTGGTCAGCGAGCAGCCCGCCAGTTATCACTACGAGCCACTGGGCGACGAGCCGATCTCCGTGGTGGTTGGCTATGCCCACGCGGCGCCGCGCGGCCGGGAGCTGGGCTTTGCCGACCTTGCCGGCTACCGCTGGATCGTTTATCCCGGCCAGATGCCCATGCATGCCCTGCTGCAGCGGGAGCTGGACATGGCGGGACTGGGCATGCCGCCCAATGCGATCTCCACCTCGTCCACCTTTGTCACGGTGGCCATGCTGCAGCGCAGCGCCAGGCTGGTATCGCTGCTGCCGACCAACGTGGCGGAGCTGTTTGCCCGGCAAAAGCTGCTGCGGATCCTGCCGGTGCGGATGCAGTCCCGGCAACAGACCTTCGGCATCGTGACCCGGCGCGGGGGCACGCTGTCCGCCGCGGCCGGCCAGCTGATCAAGCTGCTGCGTGCCGGGTGCTCGCCAGCCTGAAAGGGCGTTCCAGGCCGGCCGCAGGGCGTGCAAGACACACCAGGGGACTTCCCCATGTATTCCCATAGGTAATCACCCATTCAATAAACATCATTAGTCAGATATCACTCCCATCCTTATAGTCTGGCTATCCGCGCATCAGCACATCAGCGCAGGCCCATAACAATGATGGAGACAACGATGAAACGATGGATGTCCGGCGCACTCGCCGGCTTGCTGGGAATTGCCACCGCCATGACCGGCGCCTACGCGCAAGACACCCGCCCGGTACGGTTGATGGTGGGTGCCGCGCCCGGCGGCGGCACCGACGTCATGGCCCGCATCGTCTCCGACAAGCTCGCCGCCATCCTCAAGCAACCCGTGGTGGTGGACAACCGGCCCGGCGCTTCCAACACCATTGCCGCCGACATGACCGCCAAGTCCGCGCCCGATGGCAACACGCTGCTGATGGGTGTGGTCACCTCGCAAGCCATCGCGCCGCACCTGCTCAAGCTGCAATTCAATCCGCTCAAGGACCTGGTGCCGGTGGCGCTGGTGTCGTCGGTGCCCAATGTGCTGGTGGTCAACAACCAGGTGACGGCGCGCGACGTCAAGTCGCTGGTGGCGCAGATCCAGGCCAATCCCGACAAATTCCGTTATAGCTCCTCCGGCGTCGGCAGCACCCAGCACCTGGCCGGCGCGGCGTTCGCGCACCAGATCCATGGCAAGTTGCTGCACGTGCCCTACAAGAGCAGCAGCAGCGCGCTGGTGGACCTGATGGGCGGGCAGGTCGACATGAGCTTCGAGACCATGCCGTCCGTCATCAACCACATCAAGGCCGGCAAGCTGCGCGCGCTGGCGGTCACCGCGGAGCAGCGCTCGGCGCTGTTGCCCAACGTGCCCACGCTGGCCGAAGCCGGCGTGCCGGGCATCCAGACCAATGCCTGGTACGGCGTCTACGCCCCCGCCGGCACGCCGCCCGCCACGCTGCAAAAGCTGGGCGCCGCGCTGGCCACCGTACTCAAGGATCCCGACACCGTGCGCCGCCTCAACGACGTAGGCGCGCTGCCGGGCACGCTCAATGCTGCCCAGTTCGATGCCTTCTCGCGCGCCGAATATGCGCGCTACGGCAAGATGATCGCCGAGCTCGGCGTCAAGCTGGACTGAACCAACATCTCCCGATCACTCTGAGAACCCCATGACCCAACGACCTAGAATCGCCATGGTGCTCGGCGACCCCGCCGGCATCGGCCCCGAACTGATCGCCAAGCTGCTCGCGGACCCCGATACCGCGGCACGCGCCGATATCCTGCTGATTGCCGATCGCGACGAATGGCGTCACGGCATGCAGGTGGCCGGTGTTGACATCGCACTGCGCGAAACCGATTCGCTGGTGTTCGCCGGCAATGACAGCAACAACGCGGCGCGCCTGTTCCACTGGCAACTCGACGGCAAGCCCGCCTACCAGCGCGGCATGGCCAGCGCCGAAGGCGGGCGCTACAGCCTCGGCACGCTGGCACTGGCGCTGGAACTGGCCGACGCCGGCAAGGCCGATGCCATCCTGTTCGGCCCGCTCAACAAGAGCGCGCTGCACGCCGCCGGCATGGGGCATAACGACGAACTGCACTGGTTCGCCGAGAAGCTCGGCTACCAGGGCGCATTCTGCGAGTTCAATGTGCTCGATGGCCTGTGGACCTCCCGCGTGACGTCGCACGTGGCGCTCAAGGACGTGCCCGCCATGATCAACCGAGCCAGCGTGGGCGACGCCATCGACCTGATCGACCAGGCCCTGCGCGGCGCCGGCATGGCCCGCCCGCGCATTGCCGTGTGTGGCCTGAACCCGCACAACGGCGACAACGGCGCCTTCGGACGCGAGGAGATCGACATCATCGCGCCGGCCGTGGCCGACGCACAGGCGCGCGGCGTGGCGGCCGATGGCCCGTTCCCCGCCGACACCATCTTCCTCAAGGTGCAGGGCGGCCCGGCGCAGCGGCAGTTCGACGCCATCGTCACGATGTATCACGACCAGGGCCAGATCGGCATCAAGCTGATGGGTTTCTCGCGCGGGGTCACCGTGCAGGGCGGCCTGCCGGTGCCGATCACGACGCCGGCCCACGGCACCGCCTTCGATATCACGCAGCAGGGCCGCGCCGACCTCGGCGCCACGCTGCAGGCTTTCCGCATCGCCTGCCAGATGGGCAGCAGCCGCGCGGCCCGCAGAGCCGACTAAGCCCACCAAGCCCACTAAGTCCGCCGCCCATTCGCCACTGGCAACCAAACCCACGGAGACTCTCTTGAAAATCACCAACATCCGCGCCCGCGTCTTTGAATGGAAGGGCAAGACCGTGCCCCCGCAGGCCCACTTCTGCACCAACGCCACCGACATCCTGTTCGAGCGCGGCGACGCCATGGGCTCCTTCCGCTTCCACGGCTGGCTGGTGGTGGAGGTCGAGACCGACACGGGCCACGTCGGCATCGGCAACTGCGCGCTGGCGCCGCGCGTGGCCAAGGAAATCATCGACCAGTACCTGGCCCCGATCGTGCTCGGCCAGGACCCCTTTGACAATGAATACCTGTGGCAGAAGATGTATCGCCGCACCCACGCCTGGGGCCGCAAGGGCATCGGCATGGCAGCGATCTCGGCAGTGGACATCGCGCTGTGGGACCTGATGGGCAAGGCCGTGGGCAAGCCGGTGTTCAAGCTGCTGGGCGGGCGCACCAAGGAAAAGATCTGGTGCTACGCCTCCAAGCTCTACAACAACGATGACCGCGACGCCTTCCTGGCCGAGGCGCAGAGCTATCTCGACCAGGGCTTCACGGCGATGAAGATGCGCTTCGGCTACGGCCCGAAGGATGGCCCCGCCGGCATGCAGAAGAACATCGAGCAAGTGCGCCTGCTGCGCGAGCTGGTGGGCGACAGCGTTGACATCATGCTGGAGTGCTATATGGGCTGGACGCTGGAGTACGCCCGCCGCATGATTCCGCGCCTGGCCGAATTCAACCCGCGCTGGCTGGAAGAACCGGTGATTGCCGACGACATCGAAGGCTACGCCGAACTCAAGAAGATGAGCCCCTTCCCCATCTCCGGCGGCGAGCACGAGTTCACCTCCTACGGCTTCAAGGACCTGCTGGAGCGCCGCGCGGTGGACGTGATCCAGTACGACACCAACCGGGTTGGCGGCATCACCGCCGCGCAGAAGATCAACGCCATGGCCGAGGCCTGGTCCGTGCCGGTCATCCCGCACGCGGGCCAGATGCACAACTACCACCTCACCATGGCCTCGACCGCTTCGCCGATGTCCGAGTTCTTCCCGGTGCACGACGTGGAAGTGGGCAATGAGCTGTTCTACTACATCTTCAAGGGCGAGCCGGCGCCGGACAGGGGGTATCTGCAACTGGACGATAACTTGCCGGGGTTGGGGCTGACGTTGAACGAGGAGTATTTCGGGGAGTTCGAGATTATTGAGTGAGGACGAAGCCGTCTGAGCGGCGCCCGATCGCATCGGACAAACGGCTTGCGCGCTCCGGCAAGCCGCTGTTGCGAACGATGCGTCAGAAGACATGCCGAAGCCCGACCATCGCGCCCACCTTGCCACCCGCTCTTCCTTGCGACTTGATCAGCGGGTATCCGAGCGTCATGCGGTTGTAGTCGGCTTCGAGATAGACATCCGTGCGCTTGGAGAAGCGGTAGCCGGCGAAAAGATAGACGGCCGAGCGCCGGCCGCCCGGATCCTTCTGCTCATCATGGAATGCGCCCAGGCCGACTAGCCAGGCGGGTGACAACTGATAGCTGACGCCCCCGATGATGACTTCGTTTCGCGTGCCAGTGGCGCTGTAGCGGTTGGAGAGGTATCCGGCAGTCGCTTTCAGGCGGCCGCTCGCGTATCCGGCCGTAGCGCCCACGGTCTTTCTTGCCTGCACGCCATTGGCACTTCGGGCCTGCTGGTAAAACGCACTCGCCTGGAATTTCTTGTCATCGTAGCCAAGGCTGATCCCGGTGCTGGCGTTGGCGCGCGTGTTGCCGGGCATTTCACCAAAGGCGTGGTGCGCGGCCAGCTTCCAGCTGCCGGCCTTTCCTTCGTATTTGAGCGCATTGTCTTGCCGGCTACCGGTATAGACGCGAGCAATCGCCAGCGTGTCCAGGTTCGGGTTGCCGAAGATCTGCGCGCCTGCCATCGCCTGATAGGCCACGCCATACTGACGGCCCAGGGTGATCGCGCCGTAACGGCTTTGCATGCCGACAAACGCCTGCCGGCCGAACAAGCGGCCCGTGCCACCAGATGACGCTTGACCATAGCCCGCGACGGATGACTGCAGGGCAGTTCCCGTGCCGAGGTCAAAGCCCCCTTCCAGCACGTAGACCACTGCAGTCCCTCCGCCGAGATCCTCTGCGCCCCGCAGTCCGAATCGCGACCCGTTCAGCGCGCCCTCCGATAGTTCGAGCTTGCCGTCCCTGGCCGTATTGGCGTTGGTCGCGTACCGGATGCCGGCGTCGACGACGCCGTACAGCGTCACGCTGGATTGGGCATGCGCGGCGCACGCCATCAGTGTCGAGATCGCACCGAGCGACGTGTGTCTTGCGACGCGCATGGCGAGCCGGTATTGGTTCATTTGTCCCCCGTGGTCAGGTTTTGTAAGGCCATGTTGCAAGGCCATGCTGTGAGGCAAGGAGGTGCGCGAATCGTGCGATGCACCGATGTGCCGGGGCTGGCGCCGCGCACCGGGAGTTGGCGGAGTCAGTCGGCGGTCATGCCGGACGCCTGAACCACTCGCTTCCATTTGGCGACATCGGCGCTCACGAGCGCGCCGAGTTCCTGTGGCGTGCTGGTCTGCACGTAGGCGCCCTGCTCCGCGATCTTGTCCGCGACCGCCTGGTCGCGCAGCGCTGCATTGAGCTCGGCATTCAGCCTGGCGACGATTTCCGGGGGCGTTCCCGCCGGGGAGAACATGGCATACCATTGATCCACCGAGACATCGATCCCCAGTTCGTTCAGTGTCGGTGTGTCCCTCAGCAACGGCGTGCGCTTGCTGCTGGCCACGGCGAGAACGCGAACCTTGCCGTTGCGGATCTGCGGGTAGGCGGTGAACAAGCTCGGGAACATGATCTGCGTATTGCCGGCAATCGTGTCGACCAGCGCAGGCGCCGAGCCTTTGTAAGGCACGTGCACCATCTGCGTCTGCGTGGCGAGCCTGAATAGTTCCGCCGTGGCATGGGGAGCGGTGCCGTTGCCCGCGGAGGCATAGTTCAGGTTTGCATTCTTGTCGCGTGCCAGGTCGATCAGTTGCCGCATATCGCCGGCTTTCACCATGGGGTTGACGACAACCAGGGTGGGGGAATTGGCGACCATGCCGATCGGCGCGAAGTCCTTGACGGGGTCGTAGCGCAGTTTCTGGAGCGCCGGGTTGATCCCATGCGTCGCGATGTATCCGAACAGGATGGTATGCCCGTCCGGCCTGGCCCGCGCAACATACTCGGATGCGATCGCGCCGTTGGCGCCGGCACGGTTTTCCACCACCACGGGCTTGCCGAGCGACACGCTCATGCGCTGGGCGATCACGCGCGCCATGGCATCGTTGGCGCCACCCGCCGAGGTTGGAACGACGATCGTAATGTTCTTGTCGGGGAACGCGTGCGCCACGCCGACGGTGAGGGCCAGCGCGATGGCACAGGCATGCCTGAAGGTACAAATCATGATGGTCTCCTGATGTTTTTTGTCGTGATGCGAAGCAGATCGAAGCACCCTGGACGTCAGCCCAGCACTTCGTCGGGAACGGACAGCATGCCTTTCATGATGCGTCTGGCGGTGCGCACGAGCCCGATGCGGCGCAAGGGCGACGGGCCGCCATCGCGCTCCAGCTCGACGTTGACTTCGATGCTGCCGGCGGGGTGATGCACCACGATGCGGCCTTCCGGCGAGGGCGTCGAAGCGAGCCCGTTGGCTACGGTCCCTGGCACGCAATAGGCCGCCGCAATGCCGACGGCACCTGTCACGGCGTGTGCCACGTGGCAATGCGAAGGGGTGAAATAGCGCGACGTGATCTCATTCGCCCCGCCGTGGCGGCTGACGAGAACAGGCTTCGGAATGACGCTGTTGCTGACGTCGCCCAGCCCCATCCGGCGACCCGCCTCCCTGCGCAACGACTCCAGCCGCGCGAGCATCGCCTGATTGGCATCGAGCGCCGCGGCTGTTTCGTCGCCACGCACGCCAAGCGAGGCCGCATGAACGACAACGAGAGGCATGGCGGCATCGATGCAGGTAACCATGACCTCGTCGATCACGTCGATCGTGTTCCCGGTCGGGAACATGGCGCCGGTCACGCGCCCCCATGCATCCAGGAAGTTCAGCATGATCGGGGCCGCGGTCCCGGCAACCCCGTCAATCCGCGTATCGCCGGCATAGGTCACCTGGCCGCCCGGGGTCTGGACCACGGCTTCGACGACTGACGAGGTATTGACGTTGAAGATGCGGATGGTGGTCGCGCACTGGCCAGCCTGCACCAAGCCCTCCTCGATGGCAAATGGCGCCACGGCGGCTAGCATGTTTCCACAGTTGGGACGGGTGTCGACCCGACTCCTGTCGACCGCAACCTGCGCAAACAGATAATCTATGTCGCATCCTGGCCGATGCGAGCGCGATACGATCGCCGCCTTGCTGGTCAGCGAACTGCCACCACCAAGCCCATCGACCTGCAACGCATGGGGCGAGCCCATCGCCGATAGCAATACCTGATCCCGCCTGGCCGGGTCATCGGGCAGCCAGTCCGCACGGAACAAGGGTCCGCGGGAAGTACCGCCACGCATCAATACACAGGGAATGTCTTTGCTCATGCATTTATGATGTCCTTCAGGTAATAATTTGTATATTGCAATCCCGGGAGACATCGTTGCATGGCACGCATCAATTTCGATTTGCAGGAACTGCAGGCATTCGTGGCCGTAGCGGACCGGCTGTCATTCCGTGCGGCCGCGGACGACCTCCACCTTTCGCCGCCGGCACTGAGCCGGCGCATTGAAAAGCTCGAAGGCATCCTGGGGGTCAAGCTATTCGAACGCAGCACGCGTCACGTTGCATTGACGAACGTCGGACGCCTGTTCCTGGATCACGCACGGGCGGCACTCGAGGAGCTTGAGGGAGGGGTGCTGAACATCACGGACCTTGCCGCGCAACGCAGCGGCCTGGTGACGGTGGCCTGCGTGCCGTCCGCCGCGTACTACTTCCTGCCATCGGTAATCCTGCGATTCGCGCAGCGCTACCCGCGCATCCGGGTCCGTGTACTGGATGAGAGCGCCAACACCGTGCTGAATGCCGTCATCACCGGGCGCGCGGACTTCGGCATCAACTTCATCGGAACGCAGGAGCCGGACGTCGCCTTCGAAGGGATCTTCAGCGAAAAGTTTGTGTTGGCTGTTTGCCATACGCATCCGCTTGCGCGCCGCAAAAGCGTAAGGTGGTCGGAGCTGGCCGACGAGCGGTTCATGACTGTCGATCGCTCCAGCGGCAATCGCGTACTGATTGACTCTGCCTTGGCAAACTGCGAACGCAGGCCGACAAGCTTTTTCGAGGTGGCGCATGTGTCGACGCTGCTCGGGCTGGTCGAAGCCGGGCTGGGCGTCGCCGCGGTGCCGCGCCTGGCCCTGCCCGTGAAGGCGCATGCCACATTGCGCGGCATCCCGCTGGTCGAGCCCGAGGTATCGCGGACCCTGGGCCTGATCACCCGGCACAGCGTACCGCTCTCGCCCACGGCCAAAGTGCTTCGCGACATGGTGCAGCAAACCGCCAGGCGAGCGCTATAGGGCGGCAGGCCATCCACACGATGGCCCACCGGACATCATTGTGCGCGCACTAGCGCGCATCAAAAGTGCGCTGTGTCCGATGCGGCCACGACATAGTTGTTCGATTCGGTTTGTTTGCAGTGCACTGTTAGTGCAAAATACATACCCAGTATCTGCATGGAGATCGTCGCTCATGTCCGAAACCACCTTCACCTTCCGCGTTGACGATACGCTAAAAGCACTTTTCACCGAGGCTGCGAAGGCCCATGACCGGCCCGCATCATTGTTGCTTCGTGATTTCATGCGCGACTATGTCAAGCGCAGCCAGGACGAGGCGGCTGACCATGACGCTTGGTTCCGCAAGGAGGTGCAGGCCAGTCTTGAAGACGCGCGTCCAAGCATCGAAGACGATGAGGCTCGCCGGATTTTCGCGAAGCGTCGTGACGCGCTGCTTCGCAGGACCAAGGCTACCGGGTGATGCGGCTACGCTGGCAGCCAGCGGCGCTTGAAGATCGAGCGGCAATCATGGATTACATCGGTGAAGACAATCCTGCTGCCGCGGTGGAGTTGGATGAAGCTTTTGAAGCCCTCGCGGATCAGGTCCGGCAGCGGCCAGAGTTGTACAAGGCTGGCAGAGTCGGCGGCACCAGAGAGTGCGTGGTGAGATCGAACTACATCATGGCCTACCGCATTGCGGACGATAGCGTGGAGATATTGCGTGTATTGCATGCCGCGCGACGGTGGCCCAACACGACAGGCCGTGGCGGCGTGCGATAGCCACGGATCCATGGATCGATCAGCCCCTAGGCGTGCGCATTGACCCTGTGCTGGCCGCCTCCCCTTCACCCTCCCGCCTTCACCGCCACCGCCTGCAGCAACGCCCGTACCAGCGCCTGCAGCGGCTCGCTATGCTCCGTGCGCCGCAACCACATCGCGCCCACCGCGGGCAAGTCCCACGTGAGCGTATGCGGCAACACAGCCGCGCTGCCGGTGGCCGCGAGTTCGGCCGCCACCGCGCGCGGCACGATGGTGATGGCGCGTGGCTGGTTGCGCATCAGCGTGGCGATGGTCTTGATCGAATAGGTTTCCACCATTGGCGTGGGCGGCACCGCGCCGGCGGTGGCGAACAACGTGTTGATGGTGCGCCGGATCGGCGTGTGCGCGGGCGGCAGGATCCAGTCCAGCGCCGCCAGGCGCTGCCAGTCCAGCTTGCCGCGCGCTAGCCTCGCAGCGGCGTCCACAGGTACCACCAGCGCCGGTTCCTCGCGGTAGAGCGGCGTCTGCGCGATGTCGTCGCCCGGCGCGTAGAAGGACCGCGCGACGACGCAATCGAGCTCGTGCGCGCGCAGCGCCGCCACCAGTTCATCCGTGGTGCCCTCGCGCACCAGCACCGCCACGCGCGGCTGCTGCTGCAGGCCGTGCGAGCAGGCCGCGTCCAGCACCACCGGCGCCACATAGGGAATCACGCCGATGCGCAGCCGGCCATGCAGTCCGGCGCCGATCACCGCCAGCTCCCGCCCCAGCGCCTCCGTATCCGCCATGGCCAGCCGCGCATGCGCTAATACCGCCGCGCCGGTGCCCGTGGGCTCCAGTCCCCGGCGCGAACGCACGAACAGCGGCACCATGAAGATCTCCTCGATCTCCCGCAGCGCCTTGGTCACGGCAGGCTGGGTCAGGTCCATCTCGGCCGCCACGCGCGAGACCGAGCGCTGGCGGTCCAGCGCCAGGAGCAGCGCGAGGTGCTTCAGGCGCAGGCGCGAGATGAGGTTGTGCTGGAGTTTGTCGACTGGTGAAGGCAATGAAAGTCCTGGGCCTGAGCGCGTTGCAAGCCTTTGATTTTACTAGAGCACTTTTGAACCACCGGGACAGGCACCGGCAGCGTACGTGCGGTAGCGCGCGGACCGCGGTCGTGACGTTGTAGCACAATGTCTGGCGGATCCCGGCTGGACCTCAGCGCCGAAATCGTCACTTCTATGAGAAGACACGATGAACAGGGTCACAGGCCACCTGGCCGTCCTCCTCGCATTGAGCCCGTTTGTCATTCCTGGTGCACAGGCGTCCGACATCGTCTGTCAAACAGCGCCCCGTACGGCCCCTGCCGGCTGCCAAGGCCCGGCCGCAAGCCACGAGGCATGCGCGCGGCAAACAGACCATCGCCCACGCGCGGCGCGGCTCATCTGCGATTACGCCCTTCTGTCGATTGGCTATGAGCGCATCTATGCCGAGCAGCAACGGCTGCTACACGCAGGTGCAATTCGCAAAGCAGACGTCATAGCCTGGCGCAAGAAGCGGGATGCTTGCGACTCCGTGCACTGTCTTGACGGTGTCTTCGCACAATGGCCGCAGCACGATGCCAGGCCGAAGTCAGCCCGGGACGCCAATCGCTCCGGCAAGCAGCACGAGAAGCTGGAAGCGCATAACAGCCCACGACGCGGCGAAGCAGCAAGGCCAATGCCGCTCAGACAGAATCCGCCAGCACCGGCGCAGCCGATGGCCGCTCTGCACAACGCGCCACCAGCCATGACCGCCACCACCACGGACGTATCGTTCCTCACTTCGCCCGCGGTCGCCGCTGCGCCCCCACTCGCCAAGAAGCCGGCTTCCGGCCCCAAGGGCACGCTTGGCAACCTGGCCTGGTTTAGCGCGCTCGGCATGAGCCTGGCCTACCTGCTCAAACGCGGACGGGACGGGCGCTTGCGCAAAGTGGTTGCGCAGTGCCGGAGCACGCCGGCACCCATGCTGGTGTTGTACGCGTTAATTGTTGTGAATGTCCTGCTTCTGCTCTTCGCGTTGGCGAAGGGCTAGTCCGAGTGCGGCCATGACCCGCGCCATGCATAACCAATTCGTTATGCAACAATAATTTTTTGACCAAAAACAGTTATCCGGTGACCTTATACTCCCAGGCACCAACCCCAATTCGGCTTGCGTTGCGCGCTTGGGCGCCAGCGCGTTTCGCCACCCTGCCCGATCCGCCACGGAGTCTCCATGTTCACCACCCGCCCGGAAATCGTCGGTACCTTTGGCGTGGCCTCGTCCACCCACTGGCTGGCCTCGCAAACCGCCATGAGCGTGCTGGAGCGCGGCGGCAACGCGTTCGACGCGGCCGTTGCCGGCGGCTTTGTGCTGCAGGTGGTGGAGCCGCACCTGAATGGACCGGGCGGGGAGGTGCCCATCCTGCTGTGGAGCGAGCGCGAACGCGCGGTGCGCTCCATCTGCGGGCAAGGCCCCGCGCCCGCGTTGGCCGACCCGGCCGCGATGCGCGCCATGGGACTGGACCTGGTGCCCGGCATCGGCCTGCTGCCCGCCACGGTGCCCGGCGCCTTCGGCGCGTGGCTGACTATGCTGCGCGACCATGGCACCTGGACGCTGGCGGATGTACTGGCCCCCGCCATCGGCTATGCGCGCGACGGCTTCCCGCTGGTGCCGCGCATCTCGCAAGCGATCGTGGCGGTGCGCGAACTGTTCCAGAACGAATGGCACAGCTCGGCGGCCGTCTGGCTGCCTGATGGCCGCGTGCCCCGCCCGGGCAGCCTGCATACGGTGCCTGGCGTGGCACGCACCTATACCCGCATCGTCGAGACGGCCGAAGCCGCCGGCGGCACGCGCGAGCAGCAGATCGACGCCGCGCTGGATGGCTGGTACCGGGGCTTCGTCGCCAAGGAAATCGACAGCTTCTGCCGTACCCAGGCGGTGCGCGACACCACCGGCGAGCGGCATAAAGGACTGCTGCGCCATGAAGACATGGCGCGCTGGACGCCCACCGTGGAAGCGCCCGCCACGCTGGACTTTGGCCGCTATACGGTGGCCAAGTGCGGCATCTGGAGCCAAGGCCCGGCGTTCCTGCAGCAACTCGGCATGCTGCGCCACGCCGATCTCGCCGCGCACGCACCCACCTCGCCCGAGTTCGTGCACCGCATTGCCGAGGCGGCCAAGCTGGCCATGGCCGACCGCCTGGCGTGGTACGGCGACCCCGGTTTTGGCGATGCGCCGCTGGCCGGCCTGCTCGATCCCGGCTACCTTGCCGCGCGCGCGCGCCAGATCGGCGAACGCGCCTCGCTCGACATCCTGCCGGGCACGGTCGGCGGCCGCGCGCCACGCCTGCCTGACCTCGGCGCGGCGGAGCGCACGCTGCGCCACGCCGATGTGCGCTTCGGCGTGGGCGAGCCCACCTTTGCGGCCATGCCGCCGGTAGCGGAATGGGCCGAGCGCGAGATCTTCGTCGGCGACACCTGCCACATCGACGTGATCGACCGCGAGGGCAACATGGTCGCGGCCACGCCATCGGGCGGCTGGCTGTCGTCCAGCCCGGTGATTCCCGAGCTGGGCTTCGCGCTCAATACCCGCCTGCAGATGACCTGGCTGGAGCCGGGCCTACCCAACACGCTAGCGCCGGGCAAGCGCCCGTGCACCACGCTGTCGCCCTCGCTCGCGCTGCGCGACGGCGAGCCTTATATGGTCTTCGGCACCCCCGGCGGCGACCAGCAGGACCAATGGTCCGTCGCTTTCTTCCTGCGCCACGCCGTGCACGGCATGAACCTGCAGGAAGCCATCGATGCGCCGGCCTGGCATGTCGATCATTTCCCCGGCTCGTTCTGGCCGCGCTCGGTGGTGCTCAACCGGCTCAGCGTGGAGTCCCGGCTGCCCGAGGACACCATCGCGGCGCTGCGCGCGCGCGGCCATGAGGTCAAGGTAGGCGAGCCCTGGTCGGAGGGGCGGATGTCCGCCTGCACGCGGGAGCGCGATGCGCAGGGGCGGCTGGTGCTGCGCGCCGGCGCCAATGCGCGTGGCATGCAGGGATATGCCGTGGGCCGCTGACGGTGCATTGGTGCATTGGTCTGCTGGACCCGACTTGCAGGATCGAATCAAACCGGATCGCACCGTGCGGTTCGCATAGCCATCGGAGAAGGAAAGAGATGAAAGCCGTTTTGAAGCGCTGCCTGCTGGGCCTTGCCACGTTCTCGCTGTTTGCCGCCGCCTCGGGCGCCGGCGCCGCCGATCCCTTCCCGCAAAAGCCCATCACGCTGATCGTGCCGTGGGCCGCCGGCGGCTCCACCGACATCCTTGCCCGCGTGCTGTCAGAGCACCTGACCCGCTCTCTCGGCCAGCCGGTGATCGTCGACAACAAGCCCGGCGCCTCCGGCAACATCGGCTCTGCCATGGTGGCGCGCGCCAAGCCCGACGGCTACACGCTGCTGGTCGGCTCCATGAGCACGCACGCAATGAACCCCGCGCTGATGCCCAACATGCCCTTTCGCGGCGTGGAGGACTTCACCCCGCTGGGCCTGCTGGCCTTTGTCACCAACACCATGGTGGTCAACCCATCGGTGCCCGCGCACAACGTCAAGGAGCTGATCGCCTACGCGCGCGCCAACCCCGGCAAGCTGGCCTATGCCAGCGCCGGCCCTGGCTCCACCAACCACCTGAGCGCGGTGCTGTTCGAAAAGATGGCCGGCGTGCAGATGCTGCATGTGCCCTACAAGGGCGGTGCGCCCGCCGTGGTCGATACCGTGGCCGGGCAAACGCAATTGCTGTTCTCCGCCGGCACGCAGACCCTGCCCCACGTCAAGGCCAACAAGCTGCGCCTGCTCGCCGTGACCGAAGCCAAGCGCTCGCCGCTGCTGCCCAACGTGCCCACCGTGGCCGAGACCGTGCCCGGCTACGAGCTGTCCGTGTGGTACGGCGCCTTCGGCCCGGCCGGCATGCAGCCAGCGCTGGTGGCACGCCTGAACCAGGAGATCAACCGCATCATGTCGCTGCCGGACGTGAGGGAAAAGATGAACGCCATCGGCGTGGAAACCGCCACCTCCACGCCCCAGCAGTTCGGCACCATCCTGCGCCGCGACGCGGACCGCTATGGCAAGTTGATTCGGGACCTGGGCATCAAGGGAGAGTGAAGCCGTGACCGATATCGTGAATGATGCCGCGCCCTCCGTCGTGACCTTGCCTGTGGCGTTGCTAGCCTCGCTATGCGACACGCTGGCGCGCGCAGCCAAGCCCGCCAACGCCTTCGATGCGATCGGCAGCGCCACTGCCGCGCTGCTGGGCCCGGGGCTGCTCACCATCAATGCCTACCTGCGCGCCAGCTCCGAAGTGGTGCGGCTATGGTCCTCCGACACCGCCGCCTACCCCGTGGGCGGTCGCAAGTACAAGGCTGACACGCCGTGGACACGCAGGGTGCTGCATCAGGGCGAGGTCTTCGTGGGCGAAGGGGACGCGGCGCTTGAGGCCGTGTTCGACGATATCTCGACGATTCGCGGGCTTGCGCTTTCGGCAGTGGTCAATGTACCGGTATGCGAGCGCGGACAATGCGTGGGGACGTTCAACTTCCTTGCGGCGCGCAGCGCGTGGACGCAGAGCGAAGTGGCCGTGTTGCGCTTGCTCGCGCAGATGGTGGCCCCGGCGGTGATGGCGGCTAGCCCGGCGGTGCATGCAGAGTGCTGAGACGGGACGTCCGGCATCCGCCTTGCCGACCAGCGAAGCATCTTCTGTCGACATCCGGAGCGTTGCAAGGCCCTGACGGAGATCCCTGCAAAGCTCCAGAAGCCAGATCATGCTCCAGTCAGTTAGCTGCGACCAGCTTCTGATACGCAAGGAACAACTCGTCCGCGGTAGCAAAGCCATCGATCCGCAGCCATGGATTACCCGGCGCCGCACGCAGGAATACCACGGGACTGTGGTTCATCTTGTCCTCGTGATAGACGTTGAACGCGCGCTGCGTGGCGACGCTCGCGGCAACAGCGCCGGTGTAGTGCTGCCATTCGGGACCCGCTCCGAACTTCGTCGCGTACTCCCGCAGGCGCGATGGCGTGTCCTGCTCCGGGTCGATCGAGATCGACACCATGTGCACCTTGTCCCTGTTCGGCCCAAGCTCGCCCTGCAATTGCGAGAGCGTCTGACTGATCACCGGGCAAACGGAAGTGCAAGTGGTATAGATGAACGTCAGGACCACGGGGCGGCCGTCGTCCAGTTCATCCTTCAGGGAGACGGCACGGCCATCGTCTCGTACCAGCGTCACGGATGGCAGTGAGTAGGCCGCGGTGGATGT
Organism: Cupriavidus sp. UME77; assembly: GCF_014170355.1. Classification (NCBI taxonomy): domain Bacteria; kingdom Pseudomonadati; phylum Pseudomonadota; class Betaproteobacteria; order Burkholderiales; family Burkholderiaceae; genus Cupriavidus; species Cupriavidus sp. UME77. The sequence continues at coordinate 20,539 of NZ_LZZU01000058.1, read as the reverse complement.
GCGCGTGTCCCGCATCATGTGGTGATGCGCATGCGGATCGGCGCCGTCGTGCGCCAGCGCATACGGCATCACCGCCGCGATCGTGCTCCCGGCCACAAGGGCCGATACCAGCGCCCTGCCCCATCGTACTTTGAACGCGTTCATGGAAACCTCCTTCAGCAATTGTCGACACGCCGCGTGAGCGGATCTTGGCATTCCGCCCATCCCTCCGGATGGACCTTCACCTGGATGCTTCCCTACGGCACCGTCCACTCCCCGTCTGCGGCCAGCCGTGTGCGCTCAGGCTCCGCAAACCGGACGATGTACCCCCCTTTGGAAGCGAAACGCTGACCCGGCCCAAGGGTCAGGCGTGGATAGTAGCCGGTGATGATGCGGCGCTCTATCATGTCGTCCATGCGCTCCACCAGATAGTCGCGCGCAAACGCGTCGACCATGTGGCTCAGCGTCTCAGCCAGCAGGCCACAGGCAAGAAACGTGTCCGCCTGCGTCTGCTCGGCGACGACCGGGATATGCCGGATTGCAAACCAGCCCAGCGCATAGTCCACGCGCACACGCCGCCGCTCTGGCAGGTCGACGGGATAGGCGAGGCGAGTCACGCCGCGCCAGCCCGCAGGCAACGGCGTGCGCTCGAGCCCGCCCATCAGGCCTGACATGAACACGTCAGCGCGCGGCGCCGGCACGCTGCCAAGCGCGGCGATGTCGCCCGGCCGCAGCCACAGCATGAGCGCATCCGCGCCCGCTGCGCCGCGCAGCGCTTGAGCCACGCTCTCGCCGTTGGCGAGAACGTGGCTGGATACCACGACACCGTGCCCTTTCAGCTTGACGGCGAGCGCCTTGGCCGCCGGCTCCCCGCTGTCGCCGGCACGATAGATCTGGTGCACCGACTTCGCCACCTTGCCACTGCCCGCATCCAGGATCTTCTTCGCGACCAGGTCCGCTTCCAGCAGCACGCCGCTGGAGAAATACAGGGAATAGAAGTCGGTATCGCTTTTGACTGGCACCTCGATATTCGGAAACAGGCATGGCACGGATTCCTGCTCGCAGAATGCATGGACCGGCGCCCAGTTCCTGCCACCGAGCCCCGACACCACGGCAAGGACAGGCTCCGCCGCCAGATGCCGCTTGAGTTGATCCAGCCAGGTCGCTTCCGGGCCGGTGAGTTCCCAGACATGCAGCTGCCAGCGGCGATTGACCATGAACATCATCTTGCGCGATGCACGCAGCGCAGGGGTCGGCCCGAGCGGAAACGTGTTCTTGTCGGCGAAGTAGTGGTCCAGCACATCCAGCATGCCGCGGCGCTTCACGGGATCCGCATCCGGCGTGATGATGGTAGCGAAATGGAGTACCGTCTCCGTGACCCCCGGCGGCCTGCGTTGGTCCATCCGCTTCAGGTATGCGATCAGTGCGGCCATGTCGGCGTCGTTCAGCGCGAATTGCGGCATCAGGTAATTGAGTGGCCTGCCTTCCGAGTCCAGGCCTTCGCGGATGGCTCTGGCAATCGTGTCATCGGTATACGGATCGCGATCCGCCCGCATGCCCTCGACGTAGGGGAGGTCGAGGTCCTCGAGGCTCTTGGCGCGCGGGTGAAAGAGATAGCGCCCGGTGATCGGCGGCACGGTGCCAAAGCCCTCCTTGGCGCCGAGGCCGCTGCGCCGATGGCAATTGACGCAGGCCGCGGCGGCCCCCTGCATCCGCATGCCGCCATCGCGGATCGCATCGAGCGGCGCCCCCGAAGGCAGCTCGCCGCGCTGGAAAATCGCTTCGCCGGCTTCCGTGGCCGAGGCGCCACTGGCCTGGCCGCCGAACGCCATCATGGCGGCGGCGGCGAAGCACGCGACGAGCGCCCGCAGGGCGGATAGTCCCCGGCTCATCGCTATGGCGCCGGCCGGACCACATCGCCCGACCCTGGCCGCGCCTGGGCATCGATCGAAACCGGCTTGTCCTGCCGCGGCGTGCCGGGCTTGGCGAACATCCAGTCGCCCAGCGCGGGGTTGAACGAGACTTCGTCGATCACGAGCTTGTCCGTTGCCTGAGCCGTCGCAACGCCGCTCTCGATCGTGCACGGTATCTGGAGCCCGTCGATTGTCCTGTAGTCGCGATAGAAGACCGTGACTGTGTGCGACTGTCCCAGGACATTGCGAGATTCGCGGTCGTATTTGAGTTCCAGGAATGTCTTCGCGTCGATCCACAGGCGGCGGCTCCCGCCCGAGGGTAGCCGGATGCCAAGGCGATATGCCTTGTGCCCTTCGACTTCATCGACGCCATCGAGCGTCACGGTGATACCCTTGGCCTCGTAGTCCATGAGCGGCCCGTCGATCACCTGCTCGTCATGCGCAAACTTCACCTCTTCCATCGAGTAGGGCTGCAGATTCGGCTTGCCGCCCTGGGTCGGGTGAAGCTTCCAGCCATGGCTGCCATCAAAGACGCGCACAGCCATCTGATTGAGCGCGGTGATCTCGAAGCGTGTCTTGTTGGGACGCTTCATTGCCAGCAAAAAACGTGCAGGCGCATTCGCGCTCTCCACGTGTCCGACCCAGACCACGGTCTGGATCTTGCGCCAGGCCTCAAGCCCTCCCCGTGCGACGGCGTTCTTCTCCACAATCTGGGCCACGCTCAGATCGGGCGACGTCGATGGCAGCGCCGGCAGCACCGCCAGTGAGACACAAGCGGCGAGAACCCCGAGGGCGATCCGTCTTGTAGTCATAGCCCCCCCTTACTTGCCGGGTAACCTGGCCGACGCCAACTGCGGTTTCGCAAACACTGCATCGTCCACCGGCTTGTTCATCGCCACGTGCTCGACGGTCATCCGGTGGGCCTTCTTGACGCCTTCGACGGCGGTCTCCATGACATGCGGCATCTTCAGGCCACCCTCGCTCTTGTAATCCCGGTAGTAGATGGCAACGCCATGCATCCTGCCGTCCAGCTTGCGCGGCTCGCCCTCCATCTTCAGTTCGAGAAAACTCGTTGCGTCCACCCACAAGTGCCGCTCCACGCGGTCTTTCATCGTCAGCTTGAGCTTGTAGGCCTGGTGCCCCTCCACGGACTCCATCCCCAGCAATTCGACCTTGGTGCCTTTCCTGGCGTAGTCGACCAACGGGCCATCCAGCTCCGCGGCTTGCGCGGCAATCTTGGCCTCGGCCGCGCTGTACGGCTCGACCTCATCGCGCCCCAGGAAGGGCCTGACCTTCCATCCTTGCGCCCCGTCGTACACCTGCACGGCCGTCTGGTCCTGGAAGCGAAGCTCGAAGCGGCTCTTGTGCGGCCGCTTCATCGTGGCAACGTACGGCAGCATCACGTCCTTCTTGCCGCCGACATCGATCTGGCCCGACATGGTCAGACTGCTTACCGCCCGCCAGGCTTCAAGCCCGCCGCGAGCCGCCACGTTCCTGTCGGCGATCTGAGCGGCCGTCAGCCGGCTCCCCGATGCGCTTTCCGTCGCCGCGCCGGCAGACCCCGCCAGGGACACCAGCCCCAATGCCAGGAAGAGAATTCGGTTCATGAGCACACCCCCCCTCAATCCATGCCTCACAGATCGCGCCCACGCGCGATCATTCAACCACCAGGCCGTCGAAATGAAAGGAACCGATCATCACGTTGACGCGGTCCCCGGTTTTAATCAGGTTGCCTTTGTTGGAAAACACCATCCAGTATTCCTGGCCAGCCGCCAGCGGGCCCGATTGCCGCAGCTGACCGATCTTGTCCATGACCGGAATCTGCAGAAGTGCCCGACTCCTTTGCCCGAGCAGGTAGGGCGTCGCATTCTTGTCGCCCAGCATCTGGGCGATCCTGGGGTCGGTCACGCGATAGCTAAAGCGGATCAGGTTGCCCGATGCGGTCTGGCGTACGTGCAGATCCTCGACACCGCCGTAGAGATCGTAGTAGGCCTTCGCGTGCTTTGGCAGCTTCACCGGCGTATAGGGTGAGGTCCTGGCGGACGGCGAAGGCGCATGTGTCAGCGCCGCCGAAGGCGCTTCCTGCGGGAAGGCCGAGTCCGCCAGGGCCCTACCCGCCCAGACGCCACCGGCGAGCAACATCGCGATCGTCATCAAAATTCTGGCATGGCTGGACATCTTCTTATGTCACCCCTGGCGCTCACCTGTTCCTGGCTCCTCGATGCCGGAGGGGGCGCCCAGAGCCGCTCCCCTCCCCCCTTTTCCACCTCGCGCTCTCCCCCTTCTCCTAACGTGTTGCCACGCCAGTCAAGGCCGCGCTCTGCGTACCGGCGCTATCGGAAATGCTGAGCGTCCCCTTCTGCGCCGAGTTCGCTGTGTCGCGGCCGCTAGGCCTGAACCGCACGGCGATGGCACAGGTGCCGTTCGGAGCCAGGCTGGTGATCCTGCTACCCGCGTTCGGGTTGACGGTGCCGCAAGTCGTCTGCTGTGCAACGATGACGAAGTTCGCGCCATCCACCGTGATCGCCGGGTTCGCAATGCCTGTCAACGGTACGCCTCCCGTATTCTTCAGCGTAAAGACATGGACCGGCCCTGCCTCGCCCCGCTCGACGCTGCCGAAGTCCTGGGTTGGCGGCGTCAGGGTCACGCCGGATGCGGCGCTTGCCACGAACTCGACCGCGCCGATATCGAACTTCGCGCCTTGCGGCCGGACGGTACCGAAGAAGTCGTGATTCGGGGCACTCGCGTCAGTGGCGGTGTCGATTGCCGGCGACCCCGACGTGATCGCATAGTTGCCAAGCGGCACGTTGTAGCCCGGGCTGCCCGACGAGATGCTGGCATTGAACAGGGAGAGCGGTCCGTAGGACATATTGATCCACTGGTTGCCTTCATCCGGGGTCGCCGTCGGCATCAGGCCGAAGAGCGGGTTGGGGAGCACCGCGTCCGCAATGCCCGGAGGCACGGCAAACCCAATCCCGCCACCTTCCGGCGGCACGCGCGAGCCATTGCAGTACTGGCTGATCACGGCTGGGTCGGAGCCCTGGTTGTTTGCCCCCTGGTAGTCCCCGGCGTCGGTCAGGATCGAGTACAGAGGGGTAAGCGTCAGGCCCGACTCATGCTTGTTCGGAGCGGAGTCGCCAAAGGCCCCGACGTCCCAGTAGACCGCCTTGGGATCGCAATAGCCTGTTGTCTTGCCCGTCTGGCTCAGCGTGGGGTTCAGGGTCACCAGGTTCTGCAAGCCGGGGATCTTGGCATTGGGTCCACCCACCGTGATGTAGAACGAGCGGTTCTGCCAGAAAAGATTGTTGGACAGCACCGGGTTCGAGAACGTCTTACATACATGGGTCGCACCCGGGTCCGTCCCTGCCGGGCAAGTCACCGCGGCGTTGCCGAACGCGGCGATGAAGTTCGGCGTGTGGCGCGCCGTCTCCAGTCCGGCCGGCTGGTAGGCCGAGGTCGTGATCGGGTCGCAGGTGGTCTCCGCGCCCACCGTGGTGCAGTTCGTCGGCGGCGGCACATTGGCCTGGGTGGCCGCGGGCGTATTGAAGAGTACGCCCGCCGACGCAGTCGCATCGTTGGAAACGACCGTGTTGTTGATGAAGTTCACCCCCACCGCGTCCTGGATGGATACGCCACCGCCTGCCCAGCCCGCGACGTTATTCGCGATGATGTTGTTGGTGACGGAGACCCGGTACCACTTCGACGAGTCCTTTGGACTGCGCTGTACATCGGTACCATTGACGTTCTGCAGGCGCAGCCCACCGCCTTTACCGCTTTCCGCCGTGTTGCCGATAAGCAGGTTGCCATCAATCGTCAGGCCCGGGCCGACGCCATCGGACAGCTGCGGCGCGCAATCGACGTCGACGGTCTGGTTCTCGCAGAACGTTCCGTCCGGCGGTACCCCCTGGGCGATGACGCCGCCCCCGTAGGTAGGTAACGTCGGATTGTTGCTCTGGTTGAACAGCACCACGTTGTGCGAGATATCGCCGTTATAGCTGAAACCGAAGTGGGCAACACCGCCGCCGTCGCCACTGCTCATATTGCCGCACACCCAGTTGTAATTGAAACGGTAGTTGTCGGCCCCCGAACAGAAGGTCACACCACCCGCCGACGACGGCGTGGTCGAATTGATCTCATCGCCGTAGGAAGCGTTGGCGGTCACCGAGTTGTGGTGCACATTCACGTTCATGTTGTAGCCGAACGGAATCTGGGTCACGCCGTCGGCGCCGATGGTGCCGTCCGGCACCTCGACCTGGCCGATCGTGATCCCGCCCGTGAGCGTGCCGGCGTTGCCGAAGACCCGGTTGTTCGAGACCTCCATGTTGTGGTTCCAGCCGTGCAGGAAGATGCCACCACCGCCTTGCGAGCTGTTGGTGAAGGTAATGCCATCGATGCGCGACGGGTTGCAGAGGAAATTGCCGGGATTATTAGCGCAATCCGCGGCGCTTGCCGTCAGCGGCGTGCAGATGCCGTTTGCGACGCAGTTGGGGTCGGGCTGCCCGTTGACGTCCTGCACGCCTTTGGCCAGCACCGTAATCGCCGCACCTTCGTACGCCCCCATCAGCGTCGGCTCGATCAGTAGCTCTCCCAGGTTGCCGTTGAGCGTGTTGTCCCACCCGACGGTCGGCTCCAATGGTATGGGGTCGATCTTCCGCTGCATGGTTGACGGGCAACTGTAGGTGTTGGTGGGATCGAAGGGATTCGACGACGAGATCGCTCCACCGTTGCGGGACACGCCGAACAGGCAGCTGACCTGCGCACGCCACGGATCCATCTTGCCTGAAGGGTGCGTATTCGCATTGACCGTCACCGACGCAGCGCCAACGCCTTGCAGCCGGACCGGTTTCCACATCAGCAGCATCTCCTTGTAGACACCCGGGCCCACGATGATCAGGTCGCCTGGGGTAGCGCGGTCGATCGCAGTCTGGATGGCGTTGCTGGTGGCGTTCTCGCCAGCGACGTACGCCGGCGCCTTCCCGCCGATGCTGACGCTGACCGTGTCGACGGACTTCTTGCCATTGCCTGCCGTGATCACCAGTTCGCCGTGATCGGTCGACAGCGTCGGCACCGTGACCGTGATCGACTGGTCGGTCCAGGACGTGATCTGCGCCGGCACGCCACCGATGCTCACGCTCGACAGCACGGTGCAGGCGCCACCGACGGTGGTGCACTGGCTACCGAAACCGTAATGGCGCGGGATGAACTTCTGGTTGTACGGCGCCTTGGTCGCCCCTGGCCCGCTGTAGGCATGGTTGATCACCTGCTGGTCGCCCAGCGCACTGATGGTCAGGCTGTGGCCCGCGGCGCTGACCCAAGGACCGGCACCACCGTTGCTGGTATCGCCCACCACCATCGAGATCGCGGGAGTGGCATCCGGATACGCGCAGTCAGGCTGGTTGTAGCCGTCCGCGAAGGCCTGCACCGGCACCACCGGCGTGTCCATGTACTGGGTCTGTCCCGGCATGAAGGGAATCTCATAGCAGAACTGGCTGTACGCTGGGTTGTACAGCGGATCCTTGATGGTCTGCCCTGGGTGCGCGGGATCCGGCATATCCGGGTCGTTCATGCAGGCGACCATCATGGTCGGCGCATAGCCGGTCGGATTTGGCGGGTTGACCTGCCAGGTCGAATAGTTCAGGCCATTGAAGATGCCCCACTGGTCGGTGTACACGCGGGCGACCTCGTTGCCGGAGAAATCCTTCATCGACACCGGCACGTTGGGAACGGCGAACTTCTCGCCGAACTGCGGCGAATACGGGTCGAACTCCGAAGAGAAATCGTCGAGCATGAAGCCGGTGTAATGCGCCGAGACATGGGTCGAGCTGAACACCCAGAATTTCGCCAGCACCGTCATCTGATCGGTAAGCGTAACCTCCTTGCGATCGCACAGGTGCCGCGACGCACCGGCGAACGGCGCCACTTCCTGCGAGCCCGGGAACAGGCTGATATAGTCGGGAACGATGCGCAAGGCACCCACGCAGGGCCAGAACGATTCGATACTGCCGGTGTCTCCCTCGTGCCTGGGCGAGGAGCCCAGATCCGTGGTCGGGTTCTGCGGGTTGTTCGGGTTATACGTGGCGTTCACCGCTGCCTGGTCGGGCAGGATGAAGATATTGCCGATGCCGCCGAACTGCTGCGTCACGGGCGCGATGTAGTTGTCGCCGATGAGGATGTTCTTGTCTTCCTCCTTCACCAGTTCGTAGCCCGGCGGCACGATCACCTCGACCACGTACTTGCCAGGGGGCAGCATGGGAGTGCCGCTCTCCTCGCCTCCGCCGGTCGCGGGGTTTCGCACACAGATGGTGCAATTGGTGCCCGTGGGCTTCCCGGTCCTCGGATTCGTCCCGGTTACGCTGGGGAACTGGTACATCCCGTCATAGGGCGCCGGTTGCACTTGATTGAACGCGTGCATGCCGTCGTAGCACTTGAACTGGGATTTGGCCGGCAGCGCCCGCTGTTGCGGATCGAGCCATTGGGTGCTCTTCTGCAATGTGAAGAAGTACGGATCGGAAGTTTCCTGGCCCGGACAGTTCATATTGGGCATGCCGTCGGAGCGGAAGCCCTGCGCCCAATCGTCCCAGCTGCTGGTCTTGGTGGTGTCCACCAGCGTCAGGCTGGCGGTTCCGTCCGCAGCGGTGCCTTCTTGATACAGGTTGACGGTCACGTTCGGCACGTTAGGCGTCCACTTCGTGTGGATGAGCAGCGCGGGATCGTCGAACGGGCGTGTGGAGGCATAGATCACTTCCCCCCTGATGCCGCCATTCTCGTTCGTGGCAAACGGCGTCTTGCCGAACTCGATGAACGAGCTCTGGCCGGAGAAGCCTTGCCAGCCAAGCGTGGTGACCGACGGGGGATCAATCCGGCCGGTCGAAGGATTTGACGCGCTGCTGCCCGGGCCGTTCAGGATCGAAAAGCCCTTGCAGTCTGCATTGTCGCAATACACCGCGCCGGGTACCCGCAGGTTGGACGGAAGATGCGCGGTCGCCGATTCCGTCGTGTTGGCGAAGTTCTTGGCAATGGTCGAGCTCCCTCCACCGGGAGTGCCGTCCGGGGGGCCGCCTGCGTCATAGACTACGTGCACGCCCGTCTGCTTGAAGCGGGTGGTATCGGCATCCACCACATACCAGTTGAACAGCGGGAAGACCTCGTTGAAGGGAGCGTAGCCGTTGAGGTCTGTGTTGTTGAAATTGGAATAGCTGCCGTCACGGAAGCGGATATTGGTCGGCACCAGTGTCAGGCCCGGCTCGTCGGGTTGCGAGACACCGTCGCGGTTCAGATCCATGAAGGTCCGGGTATACAGATTCGTGTGCCATTGCAGGACCGCAAGATCCCCGACATTGACACTCCTTGCATTGGGTCCAAGCTTTACCGCCGTGGCAAGGCCATCAACGATCTGGTCGTTCCACTGGTCGAAGACCGTCAGCCTGAACGTGCCATCGGGAAGTTTGGAAAAGCTGAACTCACCCTTGTCATTGCACTTGGTGAACGCGATATCCTCGCCGTCCGGATCGCCCATGCTCACGAAGCACTGCGTGAAGGCCAGGGAATCGCGCGAGCCGCTGCCATAGAGATGCTGGTTGGGCGGGCGGCTGTAGTGCAAGTTGGTAATCCTGCCGCTGACCGAGTTGAGGCACGAGGAGCCGGGCAGATCGCACAGCCCCGACTTCGAGGCATTGGTCCTGCGGTCATTGATGATCTTCGCATTGGCGAAGCCAACCGAGACGTGGAAGCCAGCCGGCCCGAATTCCTGGAAGTAGGCCGGTCCGCCTACCTTGACGAAGGCGTCATGCGCCTTCTGGCCATCCAGCGTATTCGTCTGCAGCCACTCCTCACCCTTGGCAATCCTGTCGGCCGCCGGAGTTGCCACCACCCCGTACCTGCCGGGCATCAGGTTGGCAATGATGGCCTGGCCGACCAGCGGCGAGGGTGTCTTGCCGTCCGATTCATATTTCGGGCAGGTGGGAATCATGCCGACCAGCCCGTCGTTCGTCGTCGTCGAAATCGGGCACGCATTCAGGTGCGTGACAGGATCGATCGTCCCCTGCAAGGCATTGGACAGCGGCATGTTGAACATGTCGTAGCTCATCTGGCCGGTCGGATCGCCCGTGCCGCCGGCGTCGTCCCAGAGCTTGATCTCAAATCCGCCCAGTCCCGGCTCCCGGGCCGTGCCGAAGGTGTCGGTTCCACCGCTGACGTCTACCTCGCCATTGAGCGGCGCGTCATCCTCGAACACGAACACGGAGACCTTCGCCGTGGGCAGCGGCGTCTGCGGCAGCAGCACGTTGACCGCCGTCTGCGCCGGCGCGATCGGTGCGCCGCCCATGGTGTGGCCGCAGGTTCCCGTTCCCGGCGCGAAGTCCGGGCCGCCGGGGCCGGACGGGCAATCCAGCGCAATGCTGAAGGGCCTCTTGGCCCCTGTCTTGCTGGTCGGATCGGGCTTGGGCGCGCCGGCGGCGGAAGTGAATGTATTGCCGGCATCGCCAGGCAAGATCGAAATGTAGTAGTGCTTGGTCGGGTCGAGCGCTACCTGGCTTGGGTCGACTGGAGATTGTTGCACGGCATCCGTACGGCAGACACCGTTGCCGATATCGCATACGGCCGGCATGTGCGACTGGCTCACCGGGTCGAACACGGTCTGCCCGCCCTCGCAAGCGGCACGGCCGACACAGCCCGAGGCAACCACCGGCATATAGCTGGTATGGAAGCTCGTGCCCAGGCTCGGCACCGGCAGCGGCGGGCAATTGGCCGGCCGCTTGACGGAGTTCACCTGGCATGCCGGGTCGATCTGGAAGGTACGGTCCTCCTCGATGATCCAGCGGTAGTCGGTGATCTTCACCGGCTTCATGCCCGGCAGGGTGCTCGGCCCGTCGAGTACGTTGACTACCAGCCCGCTGCCGCCCCGGAAGGTCACCGTGGCGCTCGCGCTGTTGCTAGGTGTCTTCTGCGAATTCATCGCCCGATACTGGAAACTCACATTGACACTTGCCCCCGCGCCCGGCGGAGTCGTCGGCACGACAGTAAACGAGCCGTCCGCGTTCAGCGTGACTGTGCCGTTCTTGACGCTGCCGCCCACCAGCGAGGCTGTCAATGGAAGCCCGGAAGGGTCCCTGTCGTTCGCGAGCACGCCGGGAGGCGCAATGTGCAACTGCGACGCCACGTTGCTGGTGTAGCTGTCAGCGATAGCCGTGGGCGCCTTCCCGATGCATCCTTTGCCACAGGCGGTCAACGTCACCGTCGCCTTGAGCGCGGGATTGCCGTTCGCCTGATAGGTAAAGGTGTCGGACGTCGTGCCGGAATTCGGCGCATAGGTAAACGTGCCATCAGCGTTCAGGGTCACTGTGCCGCCCGTCGGCGCGATCAGCAGCTGGACGCCGTAGACGCCGATATCGTTGGCAATCACGCCCTTGGCGGGGTCCGTGACCATCAGGTTGCTGCCCGCAACCAGGGCGTAGGAGTCGGGGTTGGCCTTCACGGTCACGCCGCTTGCGGGCAGCGTGGCGCCACTGGCACCGATGTAGGCCAGCATGCCGCCATCGCGCTGGTTGTTGGTGGACAGGCTCAGCTGGCGGTCGAACACCGCCAGGGCTGCGGGCGCGGTCGCCGGCGCCACGGGTGCCGGCGCATTGATCATGACATCGTAGGTCTTGCCCGCCGCCAGGAAAACTTCATTCTGGATGCGCCGGTTCCCGGGGAGGAGGTTGCCGTCTTCGGCGATCAGCGAAAGCCCCGAGGTCACCTTCGGCGTCCCTGAGCTGCTGTCGGTGGTCTGCGCTCCCACGATGGAGGGTACATGCATGCGCAGGCCGGCATTCACCAGGCGCACCAGGACAGTGCCCGTGGGCGACGCAGGGGTCGTGGCGAACAGTGAGTTTGCCGCCTTGCTCCTGTCGAAGGCGACGCCATTGATCATGTAATAGCGTGGATCATAATTGACGGCCGGCGGATAACACGCCGCGGCGCCGTCACTGCAAAGCATGCCCTTGGTCGTCAATGCCGCCACGAGCTGCGCGTCGGTGCCAGTGCCCGACGTTCTCGTCACCGCTACGGCAGGAACGGAGTAATAGCCGGTACCGCCGCTATCGACCGCGATTGCGGTGATTGCGCCGTTGCCATCCACGCTTGCGACGTGCGCGGTCGCCGCCACCGAAGCGCCGCCGCCGGAGAATGTCACAGGGTCATTGACGTGATAGCCGGTGCCAGCAAGCGCGTTGCCGCCGGAGTCGAGCGCCGGCGACACCGAGCTGAGCGCATCCCTGAGCACGCGGGAGGACGTTTCGCTGAAGTTCGCGCTCGAAACAGCCGCCGCCACGGCGGCATTCTGCACGGCATCGATTTCACTGAACAGCAATGGGACTTCCGCGTTGTAGGTCACGCCCGCATAGGCGACGCCCAGCGAGGGCGCTGCCGGCGCGGCCGTGACGACCAGGACGCCATACAGACCCATTGGCCCCTGGATGGAGGGATGGGTTCCCGATTCGATCAGGTAGGTCCCGGGCCTGAGGTTGTTCCAGGTCAACGCCGTCGAGCTTCCGCTTCCAGTCGTCACCTCGGTTGCGAACGACTGGACGCGGTCCCCCTGCGCGGGTGGATTGAAGGTAGCGCCATTGCTGTTCCCGGCGACGGGCCAGGTAACGCTCTGGACCGCATGAGCCGGGCTGGGCACGGTTTTGCGCATGGTGCCCAGGCCGCCGCCCAGTTGCCCAACGATCACCAGCGACGTAGGGATGCCCGAGGTGGCACCCGGAGGCACCGGCAGATTGTTCTTGAGGTTGATTGTCAGATTGCCGGAAGACGGGACGGTGATCACCACCGGCGACCAGCCGGTTCCGGCATTCGGGTTCAGGCCCTTGCAAGTGGCGCCGTTGCTCGCGCCCGTGCAGGTGTAGCCCCACATCGGCACAGCCTGCCCGTCGGGAAGCACGGCGCTGGTCGCGCTCGCAGTCAGGCTGACGCTCTGCGCGAAGGACGCGCCGCTTGCCATGCAGAGTATCGATGCCGCGAGGCCCGCCTTGACCAGGTCGAAGAGGCTCGCCCTCAACTGATTGGATCTCATCGCGTTTCCCCTGGCCTCTAATTGGATTCGTTAATCGTGAAGGCTTGCGGATCGACAAGCATCATCATCATCATCCCGCCCGGGAAGATATTGTTCGTGGTGATCTCCCGCTCATTGTGCGAGTGCCACATGAAGGCAAAACCTGCCTCGCTGGTCGGGGGGTTGGCAACCGTGCCCGAGGGCGGGATCGTTCCCGTGGGGCCGACTGCACGAACGGTCGCGTCGGGCCCGAGATAAGGACTGCCTCCGTACCAGACACCCTTCGTCAGGATGTTCGCGTCCGGCAGCGTTGCCGGGCCACCGCTGGCGACTTGACCGAACGGATGGGCTTCCAGGCCCTTGTTATGGTCCTGGCACCATTCGTAGTAGTTCGGCGCCTTTGGGTCGGCCGTGTAGTAGCCGTTCGCATCCGGGGTACAGACCACCGGCTTGCCGAGGTAGGCGGGGAACGCCGGATCGGTGTACACGCCGCCTTCGACATGGCCATACACGTCCCAGTTGAGTCCCCTGCCCGTCCAGTAGAAGATGCCATCCATCGCCACGCCGGGCGTTGTGGTCGTGGTGAACAGCAGCGGCCCGGCAGGCGACGTGTTGTCGGTCTGGCTGAGCAGCAGATTGCCATCGCGGGCCAGCACGCGAACGTGATTGCCGTGCTCATGGAAGGGATGCTGCCAGCGGCCGGTGCCGATGATTCTCAACAGCACGAGTTCGCCCGGATGCATGTGGGGATTGCCGTTGTACGGCTGGTGCGGATATTGCACCGCGTAGTTCGAATCCATGTCGTCGGGCATCGAGCGGCCGTTGACCATGAAATAGGCCGGATGGTAGGGCTCGGTCTCGACGGTCATGCACCCGGTGGGCCGTGTGCACGCCTTGCCTGCCGCCGTGCCGACCTGCTGTTCCGCCTGGGAATGGATGCGCGGGTCCATCTCGGAGAACTGGAACAGGTACTCGCGGTCGTAGCACGCGGCACTGTTGCTAAATGCCGCCGCGGCATTGCGGAAGTCAGTCTGGCCGTCCGGCAGCGTGCTGCCGACGGCACGGCACCCAGCCGGCACGGTGGCCGGCAGGACAATGATCGCGCCATACAGCCCCATTTCTATCTGCAGGTCGCTCTGCGTGCCGCTGTAGTAGCCATGGGTACCCTCCGTCGTCGCGACGAAGGTGTACGTCACCGAGCCGCCGTGCGTGGCTTCCCCGGCAAGCAGGCCCGGCGCGCCGTTCGACGTGGCGACCTGGAATCCGGGGAAGAGAATCGACGTATTGCCAGCGGCCGCGGGCAGATTGTTGGTGAGCTTTACTGTCACGGTGTCGCCCTTCCTGACGATCAGCGTCGGCCCGGGTATCTGCATGCTCGGACAGGCGGCGCCGGGGATGGCCGCGGGCGAAAAGCCGGCCGGCGCGGTGCCGCCAGTCCGGCAGCCGTATCCCCAGGAGTAGACGCTCGATCCATCGGGCTGGCTGATACGGGCCGCCTCCGCGGTCAGATCGAAACTGGTTCCGGTAATGCCCGGCGCGGCGGCTCGGGCCGGCATGCAGAGCAACGCGGCAAGGACAACCGCCGCAAGCCACGCAAGGCTCGCGATCCACGTGTTTCTGGTGATGTGGCCCACGGCTCTTCTCCCACTAGTTGGTGCAAACCTTGGTGATCGGGTCCACCGTATTGCAGATGTGGACCTCGGTCATCAAGCCACCGAAGTTCTCGGCGTCGTTCGAAAGGTGATCCAGGTTCGGCGTGTACAGGTAATACGTCGATCCCGCCGGGTAGCGGTTCATGTCGCTTGCGTCCAGAATCACATCGATCGACTCGCCGCCGGCCAGCGTGATCGAGTTCGTGTAGTAGGTCATGTCGTTGCCCGCCATGTCGCGCAACAAGCGCGCATTGATGCCGACCACGTGCATCGGGATGCCGAGAGAGGCCAGGGTCTGGTACTCGGTGACATCGAGATCCGAAATCCGCAGCAACGCCTTGCCACCCAGCGGGATGTTGATCAGCGTCGGCAGCGGCTGCGAGAAATGCGGGGTACCGTCGGACGCCTGCGTACTCATGGGCCCTTGCGTCACCGTGTCGGGATAGCTCCGCCCATTTAACAGAAAGTACTTGTCCCTCATGTCGGTGAACGGCTCCGGGTTGAAGGTCATGCCGACGAAGTGGAAGTTCGGATCGAAACCGTGGATCTGGATCGGATACTCGACGTCGTAGGCGGTCGAGCCATCGCCGTCGTTGTACGCGTACAGCGTCGGCGAGTTGCTCTTGTTGAGCTGATGGGTGACACCATTGTTCACGCGCGGCAGCGGCGTCGAGCACAGGATGTCGGTGCCGCACCGCGTGCGCGGATCGGCCTGCTGTGCCTGCAGGGCGGCGTACAGCGACGCGCCGCTGGGGACGCGGTTCTGGCGCGGCCGCACGTAGATCTGGCCGACCATGCCCATCTGCAGATGCTCGGGCGGGGTGATGTGGCAGTGCCAGAAGTAGGTGCCGGCGTCCGGCGCCAGGTAGTAGTAGGTGAAGCTGCCGCCGATATTGATGGCCACGGAAGCGTCCGGCACGCCATCGTAGAACGAGGAGGCGTTCGGGTAGCCATGGAAGTGCACCGTGTGCTTCTCGAACAGGTCGGGCCGCATGATCATCCCGACGTTGGTCAGGGTGAGGAAGAACTCGTCATCCTCGTCGATTGCCATGGTGGGGGCCGGTATATTGCCGTTCATCACACCGACATCCATGATCGGCCGTGGATCGACGTGGCCCGTGATCGCGTTGCCCGCTTCCGGGTCCGGGACGAGGCCGATCGCGCCATTGAAGGTGGTGACGTCGTGTTGCCCGTCATTGATCGGATAGGGCCAGACCGTATTGAATACCGATGCCGGCTGCGTGCCGGGAAGGCCTTGCTTGATATCCGCTAGCCCGGACAGCGGACCGAAGGAGAACATATACGTCTGCGTGCCGTTGGCCATCGTCGAGTAGCCGTCGCCACCCGAGATCTGCTGGCACTTGATGCCGTCGCTGACCACGCCCGTGGCCGACTTCGGATGAAGCGCCGTATTGTCCGGGCATTGCACCCGAAAGGACTGGGCAAGCGCGGGCATCGCGAAGAGAAGCAACAACAGCGCAGACACGCCGCCGCGATATATGCGAGTACAGAACATATGACCTCCTTCCTGCGGGCCTATCAGCGCGACCCGTAGGACATCAAGTTCCACGCCTGCGCCAGCCACACCCGTCGCTGCCGCTCATCTCACTGCCATGCCATCGCGCCACCGGCGCTGGGAGAACCGGATACCCGAAGACCCGCGAACTCCCTTGCCCTGGTCCCGGCCCGCTGAACGGGGAAGCCCGATGGCCCCTTCGTCCGCTTCGCTCCGGAACCCCTTCGGCACGTCTCTCTCCACGCTTGTATTGTGGTGAACGCCGATGCAGGTTTGCATGGGTCAACACCCTACTGATGCGGTAGGGCAATCCATCGAGAGCGCTCGAGCTCCGGCGGCATCATCTGGACAGCCCATTGAGACTGAACGGGGACGTGTTCGGGGACGTGTTCGGCGACAGGTTGCCAACGCCGGCGCGCCGGGCTGGCGTGTCGGCCGGTGCGGTCGGGCTTTGCGTAGTCGGAAGATCGAGGCTGGCGCGGCTTCGGCGACCCGGAGGCAGATAATAGAATTGCCACTCGGCGTAGGTTTTCGCATTGGCGAAATCCGCGTAGAGCCTGGGAAAATTCGCGTGCTTGATAGCCAGCGCCGTGGAGCGGCTATAGACACCGTAGATGCGGTCGCCGTCGTGAAGGAGCAGCCAGTCGTTCTTGCCGGTCACCGGGTCCGGATAGGCTCGCCGCAGATGGTGCAGCGGCACGGGGAAGCGCTTGTCCTCCAACAGATCATCGATCGATCCCGGCAGCGTCCGGCCCGCCTGATAGTAGCGCTGAATGGCCAGCCGGTACTGGTTGCCGACGAACAGCAACTCCTCTTCCTGCAGCCGCTGCCGTTGCAATGACCAGACATCGAGCGCACCCATCAATGCCACCGAAACAAGGATCAGGGCGATCAGCAATGCCAGCAACACCAAGCCATGGGCGCCATTGCCCTGGCGATGACGGATCGGACAACGCTGCCGGCGGGCGCGGGTCATTTTTCGGGTGCCGCCGCAGCAACCGGAACAGCCGCCGCTTCGCTGGCCGGCGCAACGTCATAGACCCCCGTCTTGTCAGCATCCGGCGAGGCAATCACTGTCCATGCGGTACCGCCCATGACGGGATCTTCGGGAACACCACGCAGATAGTGCTTTTGCACCAGTTCGTCCAGGCTCTCCGGATACTGGCCGTTGTCGCCGTAGTATTTATCGATCGCGTCCCGCATCACGGCCAGGTTCTGCCGCTGCACCTGCTCCTTGCCGTGGTCGATGCTGCGCAGGTAGCGCGGCAGCGCGATCGTCAGCAGCAAACCGATGATCGCCATCACGACCACCAGTTCGATCAAGGTAAACCCATGGAGCCAATGGCCGCGAGCGGGCTTTTTCATGCGCCTCACCATTCTTTGTAGGGAATGCCGTTGAGACCCAGGCGTTCCGCCCTGGAAGACACGTCAAACACGTCATTACCGCCTTGCGGACTGCTCTGCGTGCTGCCATAGGCACGCAGGTTCCACGTCTGCTCCGCCGGCGTGGTGGCGTCGCCGGTAAAGAACGGATCGCGCGGCACACTACGCAGGAACATCAGCAGCCCGGCCTTCGGGTCCTTGGCATCCTTGACACCGGTTACCAGCACGGTCAGCGACGGCGGATAGCCCGATGCCCCCGCCTCCTTCTCGATCGACCCGAAGTCACCGGCATCCTTGTAGGCGTCCAGGGCGGTACGGATCTGGCGCAGCGCCAGCCTCAGATCCTGCTCCTTTTCGCGCTGCACCATCAACTCGGAGAATGGCACGATCGCCAGCGCAACAATGCCCACCAGCGCCAGCGTCACCACCAGCTCTATCAGGGTGAAGCCGCGGCCATACAGGCTCCAGCGGCCGCGGCAATGCGTTGTCCTGATCGTGGGCGTCATAGCTCAGCGCGCTCCCGGGATCGGATAGAGCGGGTTCTCGGTTGCCATACCGTTCGACGGCATCGTCACCATGGGCGTGGGCGGCTGTGCGGGCGCCACCGAGGGCGCCGGCACCGGCGTCACGACAGCCGCGGCGGTTGCGTCCGGCGCTGCGGCGCCCGTGTCGGGCGCGGCGGAAGCGGCAGGCGCCGGCGGCGCGGACTGGATGGCCGGGAACCGCGCCGCGAACGGATCGGGCGGCGGGGTCGTCCGCGGCGCCGCGGGTGGCTGGCCCAGCGAGCCTCTCGGAGGTACTGCAAGGGGTGCGGGCGGCACCGCGCTACCGGCCGCCGCAGCCTTTGCATTGCCTCCAACGGCGGCCCCGTCGACACTCGCCGGCGCGACGGGTGCCACGGGAACTACCGGGGCGACGGTCCCGCCCCCAACCCGGCCCGGCTTGAAAGGCGTGCCGGGCGCGGCAACCGGAGCTTCGGCGCTGGTGGCATCGAGACGCAACTGCTCGGTACGCACATTGGTGTCCGTGCCGGACCAGATTTCACGCGTATCGGCATCCGCGATGCGTTGAGGACGGATGATGTGCGGGGTAATCTGCAAGACGATTTCCGTCTTGACGTGGTCGCCGTTGTGATCCGAAAACAAGCGCCCGAGAACCGGCAACTGGCCCAAGCCAGGCACCTTGTCCGCCGTGGTGCGATCGGCATCCGAAATCAGCCCGCCGAGGACCTGTGTCTCGCCGTCCCTGAGACGCAGACTGGTCGATGCGCTGCGTGTGCCGATCTGGTAAGCCAGCGAGCTGAGGCCGGTCTGTGCGTTGCTGCTCGATATTGTCTTCGTGATATTGCTGACCTCGAGGCTGATCTTGATGCCGACATCGTCGTCGCGGTAGACCTGCGGTTCAACCTCGAGCTTGATACCGACATCCAGGTACTGGATATTTTGCGCATAGGAAGGACCACTGGTGCTCGGGGTGCTCGAGCTCGATATCACCGGCACCTTGTCGCCGATCAGGATCTTTGCCTTTTCCTTGTTACGGGTGCGGATGCGAGGACTCGCAAGCAGGTTCGCATCGGTATCCGTCAGCTTGAAGTTGGCGGTTGCCGACAGCCCGCTGACCACCAGCTGGTTGATCGGCAGCGTGTGCAGGGCGCCCCACGTGGACGCCGTACTTGGCGTGGCCATCGTGAAGCTGTTGGGCCATGCAATTCCCAGGTCCGTCAGCCGTTCATGCGAGACCTCCAGGACCTGAACCTCCAGCATGACCTCGGGTTCGGGAAGATCCTGTGCGGCGATCAGCTGTTCCGCGAGCCGGATGGTGTCGGGCGTTCCGCGAATCGACAGGGTGTTGGCATGTTCGTCGATCACGATCTCCTTGATCTTCAACAAGCTCTTCAACAAGGCCTGCACCTGTTTGGCGTCGATGTTCGACAACTGGAAGGTTCGGACCTTCAGCTCCTGGTACTCCAGTTGCTTGTTTGGCGTGGCGGGATAGATGAAGAGCGTGTTCGCATTCAGGACCTTCTTGTCCAGTTGGTTTTGCAACAAGATCAGATTGACCGCATCCTCGATCGCGGCATTGGTCACGAAGATCGTCGTCTTGAGGTCGGTGCGCACATCACGGTCAAAGATGACATTCAAGCCCGACGTGCGCGACAGTGCTTCGAAGACCATCCGCACGTTCGCGTCGCGAAACTGCAGCGTCACCGGCGTGCGCATGATCGACGCGGCCGCGCTCTTTTCCTCGCGCGCGGCCCGCAGCTGCCGCCGCTTGTCTTCGATCAGCCTCATCATCTGCTGTGCCTGGACGTTGGTCGGATTCTCCGCAAGCACGTCGCGCACACGTTCCGCCGCACTGTCATATGAGCCGCGTTCAAGCATCCGCTGGACCTCCGCCAGGATGACAAGATCTCGTAGATCGATCTGCAGCGCCGCGCCCAGCTTCCGCCCTCGCTCGCTGGTGGGATCGATCCTGCTCGCCTCATCGAGCTTCAGCGCCGCTTCATGAAACTGGTAACTGGCCCGCAGCCGATCCACCTCATCCAGCATCGCGTTCATCTGGCCATTGCGTTCGTGCATGTAGTTCAGCTGCATCTCCGCATCGGTGGGGTGGCGAACGCTCGCGTTACGCAGCGCGCCTGGCTCCACCGCGCAGCCACCGAGGACCATCGCGATCAGCGCCGCACTGAATCGACGCGCGTGGTAGCTGGCATAACACGCGCGAGGGGCCGTGCAACCTGACGCGGCTATTGACCTGAGGGACGCGTCGCAGCGCTCTACTCTGCAGGCAGCGTCCGATCTGCACCGGGATTTCATTTACTTTCCTTCGCCCTGGGTGGACATGACCTGTTTCACGTTAAGCGGCAGATAGGTAAAGGTCGCACCTGTTGCCGTAATCGCCTCAAGGCGGTATTGCCCGTCAATCACATCCCCCAGCGATACGATCAACAAACGGTCGCCACTACTCAGGAACATTTGCTCCTTCGATGCGTCCGCACCCAGCGCGCCCACATAGGCAAACGGCAACGGCGGCGCCGTGGGAGCCGGAGGGGGCGGGGCCGGAG
>NZ_LZZU01000057.1:0-11359 GCF_014170355.1 Cupriavidus sp. UME77 | reverse complement strand
GCTTGATGAAGAACACGCAGCAACTGCAGACGCTGTTTGCCTTGAGCAATCTGTGGATGATGCGCCATCGACTGCAGCCGGGCGCCAAAGGATGAGTGCGCCTTCGCCGACGCGAAACGCGGGCGACAACGCCGGTGATGATGCCGAAGCCGGTGCCGAATTCTGGCCGAAGCGCTCATCAAATTCATCTTGTCACGCTCACACTGTCAGCACGAACCTGCTGACGTCGTTTTGAACACCATCCCTAAGGGCTGTGCGCGAAACCCTTCTGGGAAACCCGTTGTCCAGGCAGTCGGCCACCAGCTCCTCGACAGTCGGCTGGCGATTGCCCGTTGGGTAGCGTCCAGTGCATTCTTCGCGTGCGTTTCACCCACGGGAAATCTTTCGCCACGGGACGTCCCTTGCCCCCCGAGTAGGGCGTCAGGGACCACGCTTCCTGGCACCCCTTTAACTGTAAGAGAACACTGACATGAAATCGCAACAGAACGATCCGACGGACATGACAAAGTCGCTTCCTCGGGAATTGCCATTGCTCATTGACCAGCTCGTCGACCATGCCTTGAATACCCGGTTCGAATCATTCGATCACGAGGTGGTCGAGGCCGCGAGGATGCGGCTTGTTGATACGCTCGGTTGCACCATTGGCGGTGCGAACGCATCGGGCAACCTTGCGTTCCTGGACCTCATCCGGTCATGGGGCGGCACCTCTCAGGCCACGATCCTGTCCCATGGGGACCGCGTGCCGCTGCAGTACGCGGCCATGATGAACTCTCTCATGGCGCGGTCCTTCGACTTCGAGGTAGCGGGCCCGGAGCCCGAGGGCGTGAACGCGGGCAAAATGGTCGGTCACGTGTGCAGCACCACCGAGCCCACCGCCCTTTCGGTTGCCGAGTTCACGCGGGCTTCGGGCAAGGAGTTGCTGGCCGCGGTGATCCTGGGTGGAGATATTGGCGCTCGCATGGCCGTTGCCGACGAGTTCAACTTCGACCGGTCCTTCGAGGTCTGCGGCACCGCGAATGCCTTTGGTGCCACGGCCCTGGTGGGACGGCTGATGGGCTTGAACCACCAACAGTTGGTGAACGCGTTCGGGATTCTGCTGAACCTAATGGCCGGATCCTTCCAGTCTCTGTGGGACGGCGTGCACACCTTCAAGTTGCCCGGTGCCATGGCCGCCTTCAACGCCGTGTTGGCAGTGCAGCTGTCGCTGCGCGGTTTCACGGGCGCCAGGGACCCCTTGACGAGCCAACAGGGCTACTTTGCCCTGTACGGCAACAACCCGAAGCCCGAAAATGCGCTGGTAGACCTGGGCCGCGTCTATTACGTCAAGGGCATGCACAAGCTGCATCCCTCATGTTACGGCAACCACAACCCGATCGAAAGTGCACTGGAGATCGTGCGCAGCCATGCCTTTGACCTCGCCGACGTGGAGTCAGTGACACTGGAGGTGCCCCCCAACCGGATCAAGCATTTCCTCAACCAGAACGTCGAGGCAGACGATTGCCAACCGCGCTCGCTGTTCAGTATCCCCTATGGCGTGGCGAATGCCCTGATGCGTAAGGAAGTGCGAATCGAGCACTATACTGACGAATACACGCGCGTACCGGCGCTGCTCGACCTCGTGCGCAAGGTGCGGCTGGTGCCCAACCTGCCTATGGGTAAGAACCATGCCGGCAAGCTGACAGTGAACTTGAAAAACGGCCAAGCCTTTTCGGCATACCGGGAATCTCCGCTGGGTTGGAAGGACAACCCCGTCACGGCGGGACAGGTTTGGGACAAGTACTGGCGCAATATCGACTTCTCTGCCACAGTCAGCCGGGAAAACGCTGCAATTGCGCTGGGCATGCTGGAAAGGCTCGAAGAGGTCCACGATGTCACCTCCCTGGCATCTTGCCTGGTGCGCGCAGGGTAACCGTCAGTAGCACCCGCCGGCTTGAGTTTCCCCGTGGTGATGGTTACAGCGCAATGACTCTGGGCGCCTGTGTGGAGGGCAGTTTACGGCGCACGTTACGTCGCTTATTGGGGTGTCACGGGCCCTCACCGAGTATTTGTTCGCCTCTCAGTCCAACCATGATTTGCTCGATGCACCGATGTGTCGAGCCAGCTCTTTCAGTCTAACGACGTACTTTTCCTCGATAAGCGCCTGGCTTTGCGATCCTTTAGTGAACACGAGACTCAACGCCCCGAGCAGGCGCTTGCCGCTCAGCACCGGAACGCCAACAGAACTGAATCTAGCCCCGCCAGTCTCGGTACTCACGGCGTAGCCGCGCGCCTTCGTTTCAGCGATGACTTCGTGCACTGTGTGCAGCTCTTCGTCCCCGATTCCCAGGGACGCCGAGCGTTTCTCAAGGTCGGACAACAAGGCCTGCAAGGCATCCTCATCGCAGGCGGCCAGATAGGCCCGCCCCATCGCGGACAGCAGGATCGGCAATTTCTCACCCAACAACGCATGCTGGTGCGACAACGGGCTGAACCGGCGTGTCGATTCCCTGATCACCATGGAGCCGCCTTCCGGCGTGGCCAGGTTGATGGGCCAGACCATTTTGCTGGCGGCCTCCCTTAAGGCGGGGCCGGCCACCCGGATCACCCAGTCCTCTTCCCCGCAACCGTCACTCAGCAGTCTGGCTTCCCTCGATACCTTGTACTGGCCCTCGCGCTCAGTCAAATCGACAACCCCTTGGCTGCGCAGAGTTTCCAACAGACGCCTGGCGGTCGAGCGGTGGATGCCGCACGCACGGGCCAACTCGCTTGTGGAGGCCATACCCCCCGGCATGTGGTTGAGCGCCTTCAGCAGCATGATCCCTCGCGTCAAACCACGTACTTCCTTGACCTCTGGCTTCTCGAGCCCTGCGTCCCTACTGTTCACCACCATTTCTCGTCTTCAAAGAACTTGCATACAAAAATTAGGGTTCACCCTATCTGCTTGTTTCACTGTGTGAACGGGGTGTCGCTGTGCTGCCCTGTGAAGAACAATCATACCGCGGTCATCGAGGTACCCGCGAGCCTTCGATACCCAGCCTGTCCCGATCAAGGAATCGTGAAGACACTCATGGAGATACCAAATGTTGTTAGCACATGACACGCAGGAATCGGCAGTCAATAGCCAACCCACACAGAAGCAGGCAGCCACAGCCATCGACAGAGCCGCCTACCGCGAGCGTGCCTACGCTGCGGGACGAGAGTTTCTGACAGCGGTAGATAAGATTACTCCGGATATTCGCTCACGCCGGGCCGAATCCGAGCGGCTTGGAAAGGTACCGGATAGCTCCGTGGCGGCAATGGTCGAGGCCGGTGTGTTCCGTACCTTCACTCCGCGTCAGTATGGTGGACTCGAATTGGATCCGGCGTCTTTCTTCGAAGGGGTCATGAAGATTGCGGAGGCAGACAGTTCAGCCGCCTGGATTGCCGGCCAACTAAACGTCCACTCCTTTGAAATTGCGCTGATGGATGAGCGCATGCAGGATGAATTCTGGGCAGAGGGGCCAGACACTCGGGCCTCAAGCTCCTATGCACCGATTGGTAAGGTGCGCACCGTGGAAGGTGGGTACGTTCTCTCTGGAACTTGGACCTTCTCCAGCGGTGTCGATCATGCTCAATGGGTCATTCTTGGCGGCGGTGATCGCAGCTTCGTGGTGCCGGTAAGCGATCTCACCATTGATCACAATAGCTGGGACGTTCAGGGTCTGAAGGGAACTGGCAGTAAAGCCGTGACACTGAATGATGTTTTCGTTCCGGAGTATCGAACCCACAAATTTGTGGATACCTACAACGATGCCAATCCGGGATGGGCGGTGAATGACCGTCCCCTTTATCGGCTGTCGTTCATGGGGATTTTTAATTCGACGCCTACGAATACCGTCATCGGGACGGCCTCTGAGGGCATCAATTCCTTTATTGAACATTCAAAAGTCCGTTTGACTCGACAAGGAACAGGCGCCCCCATCGCTAACAACCCGTTCCTGCATCTGAAGCTCGCTGATGCGCTGACTAAAGTGAATGATGTTCGCAGGCGCCATCTGGCGAACTGGCGAGACCTGTTTGATCAGGCATGCCGCGGCGAAGAGTCTACGCCGCTGGAAAGAATGCGCGTGCGTTTCGAATCGGCGGATGCGAACGCCACTTGCTTCGACGCTATCCACGATATCTGGCCGATTGCCGGCGCCGCGGCATCCGCTACCAGCAATCACCTGCAACAAGTGTTCCGTGACCTGATGGCAGCACGGAATCATGGATCCGCTGGTCGGGAACTCGCGGCGGGCATGTATATCAAGACAATGTTCGATATGCCGGCGCCGCCGTTCACCGACATGGGGTCGCTTGCTTACTACAAATAGCAGCCTGGAAGGGAAGCGACTCGGATGCGCGGCGACTCGCGATCGTTTCGAAGCTAGTCACTGTGACCTCGCGCGCAACCCAAACGTCCAGGGTACGCGCAACGACAACGCTCTCCTTCAGGTTTCAAGCAAGATGCGATGAAAACCCGCACCAGAAATCGTTTCGGCCTGTCGCTGCCGGCCGGGCGACCGCCCGCAGACACGACAAATGGTCATCCACAACCAGTGACATCTGCAAGAGCGTCCAGTCCGGAGTTCTAACATGAACAAGACAGCGAACACCCAAACAGCCATCGGGCTAATCGAACAAGGGGATCCTGCCGCAGATGGGCGCGCATTTCGTCGTTGCCTTGGCCAGTATCCTACCGGCGTGACCGTGGTCACCACCCGCAACGGCGACAAGCTCGCTGGCATGGCGGTTAACTCGTTCTCAGCGGTATCGCTGGACCCTCCACTCGTGCTGTGGTCTATTCGCCGTGAATCCAAAAGTGCCGCGGATTTTCTTGAAGCCAGCCACTTTGCGGTCAATGTACTGGCGGCCAATCAGGTTGAGGCTTCTCAATTGTTTGGTTCCAGTAATCCGGAGCGTTTCAACCTGATTGCCTGGAGTCCAGGCGAACATGGATCGCCTTTGCTCGATGGTGCCATCGCCAAACTGGAGTGCCGGCGTGAAATGGTTTACCAGGGCGGGGATCATTTGATAGTAGTAGGGCATGTCGAACGCTATTCGCGTTTCGAAGGAGACCCCTTGTTGTTCGCGCAAGGGCAATACGCCGTCGCCCAGAATCACCCGAGCCTCAAAGTGGCCGCGGCATCGCCATCCGAACCGATCGCAGAGAGAAAAGAGGCCTCGCTCCTGAAATTGCTCAGCGCCGCAAGTCAAAACATGTCATCGCTCTTCCAAGAGCACCGCCAAGCCTTGGGCGTGACTGCCGCATCAGCACGCATTTTGAATCGCCTGTTCGAAAGCCCTTGTGAATTTGACGAACTTGAACGGGCGACGTACCTGGGACAAGACGCCATCGAGGATGCCCTGACCGATCTCATTGCCCAAGGCCATGTCGTGAGAAACAAGGAGGCTCCTTTTGAGTTGACAGCAATCGGACGCCGGACAAGTGAGGCGCTGGCCGCGCGTGCGGCCGAGTTCACAGCTGAGAAGTTCCGTGGCATTGCTGATGCAGATATTGCTACCGCTAAACGAGTGCTTTTCGACCTTCAGCAAAAGTGAGCTTTCTCTCGCTTTCTGCTATAGAGGTGCTTTTATCCGATGGTTGCAGATCAGCAGGGGCGTCAACGCCGTGTACGCAATCGAGAATCGAGTTCTCGCCCGAGCAATCGCTATGAGAATGGGCGAGCGAAGACCTTGTTATTCCGAGATGTTTGAAAGCCGTCTCACTGCAACGAGTTGAGCGTCGACCCGATCACACCATGGTACCCAAAGACAGATGAACCAGACCTTCGTCAAAATCCGAAAAACTTGTGGGATATTCAGCTTCGCCACCGTACTGCTGGCAGGTGGCAATGTGATGGCTCAGGGATATCCAGACCGCCCCGTCAAGCTGGTTGTGCCATACCCCGCTGGCTCTAGCACCGATGCGTTGGCGCGCATTTTATCGGAGGCGTTGGGCAAGCGTATTCGCCAAGCCGTCGTGGTGGAAAACCGGGCTGGCGCGGGCGGGATGATCGGCGCAAAGGCCGTCTCAGATTCCCCGGCTGATGGCAATACCTTGCTCATGTATACCCCAGCATGGCCAGCCCAGAAAATTTTCGTCAAGAATCCGGCTGTACCTGTCCCCGACGGACTCAAGCCTGTGAGTCTGGTAGCCCTGGGCCGGCTAGCGCTGGTGGCACCGCAGGCGCTACCGGCAAAGACGTTCGCGGAACTGATCAGCTACGCTCAAGCCCATCCTGGCAAGCTCAACTACAGCACCACCGGTCCGGGTGATGTGCTGCTGGACTTTGAGATCCTAAAGTCCAGCGCCCGCGTTCAGATGGAACATATCCAGTATAAAGGCGCTGCCAACCAACTCAACGCCCTGCTGGCTAACGAGGTTCAACTGGGTCTGCAACCAGAGTACACCCCATTGCCCTTCGTCAAAGACGGCAAGCTCAAGGTGCTAGCAGTAACCGGAGACAAGCGATCCACCGTCTACCCTGACGCGCCGACTTTCAAGGAACTTGGCCTACCCAAGATTCGAAACAATTGGATGGCCATATTTGCGCCAGGCGGAACGCCTTCTACCACGATAAAAAAGCTCAATGCGGATTTAGTGGCCGTCATTAATACCCCAGAAGTATCTAAGCGTTTTAGTGATATTTATTTCGAGGCTGTCGGTTCCACTCCCGAGCAGTTGCGCCAGAAGATTCAGACGGACATCACGGACTGGGCGGCGGTTGCGAAATCCGCCGGAATTCAGCCTGAGTAAGCGCATCAAGAACAGACTGTGTTCTCACTTGGAGCCGGGTGTCGTTCTTTCAACCACCATCCAGCAGGAGGCTTATGGCTAATCCCAACCGCATGCGCCTGACCCACCTTGGCATCTACGTCCAGAATATGGACAAGATGATCGACTTCTACACTCGCGAATTTGGTTTCAGGGTCACAGACCGCGGTGTCGGTACGTCAGGCATTGAAGGCGTATTTCTGAGCGCCGACCCTACGGAGCATCACCAATTGGTCTTCGTGACCGGACGCGATTCCACCAGCAAGCCCACCACCAACCAGATTTCCTTCCTGATGGAGAGTCTGGAAGATCTGCGAGCGTACGCCGCTCACTGCAAGGAAGCCGGTGTTCCAGTCGCGATGGTCAAGGACCACGGCAACGCCTGGAGCATCTATGTCAAAGACCCTGAAGATAATATGATTGAGGTCTACTGTCATTCACCTTGGTATGTAAGGCAGCCCGTCGGCAAGCCACTGGACCTGAGCGAGCCGGCTGATGTCATACGCACGAAAACCGAAGCGATGGTCCGGACCCAACCCGGCTTCCAGACGCGCGAGGCGTGGATGGCCGAATTCGCCGCCACATTTCAAGAATAAGTCATTGGATGTCAGGAAACCGGGGCAGGCGAGGAAGCTCGGATCTAAACGCCTGGAGGCATTCGCTTTGCTGCCAAAAAAATAGGCTGGGGCCAACCATGCCCCTTCCCCACGGAGACAAACATGAAATTGGTAAAAATAATTAAGACAGGACTGATATTTAGTGTCTTATTCAACACTTTGCTTGCCCATGCCAATGGAGAGGCACCCATCAAGATTCTGGTTGGTTTTGCAGCCGGCGGAGTCACTGATATCGTGGCGCGGCTATTCGCCGACAAGCTGCGAGTGGAGTTCAACGAACCGGTAATCGTCGAGAACAAGCCAGGTGCTGGCAGCCGGTTGGCTAACCAGGCCCTTAAGGCAAGCCCCCCCGATGGGAAGACGTTCCTCATTTCGCCTAATTCGGGGCCAGTGTTTCTGGACATCCTTTACCCACGGTCTGTGCTGGGCTATGACCTGCTGACGGACTTGACACCGGTTGCCGCTCTCACCACGTACCCGTTGGGCATGGTGGTCCAACGCAGCATGGGCGTGAACAACGCTCGTGAATACGTGGCCTGGGCGAAGGCCCACCCTAAGGAAGCAGTCTTCGGCTCGGCCGGGGCAGGCAGCCACACGCATTTTGCGGGAATGAAGCTCGCGCAAGCCGCGCAGATCAACCTACAGGTCGTACCGTACCGAGGCAACGGGCTGATTAATATCGATCTCCTGGGTGGACAGCTGCCTGCGGCCATTATGGCGGCAAGTGACTTCATGAAGCACAAGGACGACCCGAGTTTGCGCATTATCGGTATCTTCGGCGAGCGTCGCTCTCCGTTGGCCCCCGACGTGCCGACCTTTACTGAACAAGGCATCAAGGCGACCGCGGGCGACGCGTGGATCGGCATGTGGACCTCGGCGAAAGCGCCCCAGGCTGAAATTGACCGCATGCAGCGTGCCTTGCAGAAGATTCTTGCCGAACCAGAGTTCAAACAGAAGCTGGAAAGCAAGCTGACTATGACGCCGTTCTTCCGTTCTGCGGCAGACATGAAGAAGCTGCAGCGGGCAGAGCTCGACATGTGGCGACCTGTCATCAAGCAATCAGGCTTTTCGCCTGACCAATAAATAGCCAGAAACAACGTGGCTTTCTGTGTGTTGAGTTGCGCCCAATCCTGGCCGGCGATTGCGTCATGTTCGGATGCTCCCGGAGGCGGGGGATAGCTTTTGGCCAAGCGCCATCCGGCTTATGATGATAGTCGGAGAGGGCTGCGGCAGAAGGACGCAATCCTGGACGGCGAGCGCACTAACCTCATCAGAGGACAGCGTCCTCGGTGCAGGGGTCAAACCTGCCGATCCTTCCACCGTCCGTGTAAGGGTCGTAATTGCCGACCCTTGCGCCGGCGCTATTAATCTCGAACTTGCCAGCCTTGGCAAAGGCCGGGGTGGCGAAAAAGGCAGCAACAGCCACAAGGGCAACGGCCGCGGCCAAAGCGTAGGGGGCATCGTTCTTCATGATCATTCCCTTCCAAAAGTCAGATACCATCTCGCCCACTCAACTGTTGCGATAATGCGGAATCCGATACGTCCATATTAGGCGTTCCCCTATCGCGACGTACAATTTTGCGATCGCTGGCCGAGGAAGGCCAAGACGTAGGGTAATGCTCTCCTCTCAGACCTTGGCTTGGGAAGCAAATATTTTGCACTGCCTTTCGTTTTCGCCGGTGTGATTTTGTGGCTTCACCTGAGTAGATACCTTAGTCTCCTTGCTAAGGGCCGCCCACGACCTGATCCCGCACTTGCATCCCTGGGCAGCTTGCAGGCGCGTGGCGTCCAGGATGACGAGGACGACCGGGGCTAAAACGCAATTAATCGCCAGAATTTTGATTCCGGCTCAAATTAATAAGGGCCTGGCAGAAATTTGGGGTAGCTGACGCTTGGCACCTCGCCGATCCAGCAGTGTCCCGGCCATCCGCTGCCGGTCACCATCCTCGACGCTGTGGTCGGCGACGGCCCTGCGTTGAACCCCGGCACTGGCGTATCTAGGTCTGTGATTTGTGGTCGCACGATGTCCGCGCCGACAAGGCGGGCGCCTATCCCAGTTCAGCTGGGTTTCGACGCGGTTTCGGGGCGAGATAACGCGCGCGCCGCACGTTGGGCTTGCAGTCCATGCGCCCGCTTCGCATCGGGCTGGGCCACGTGTCCCCCCGCCGCCTTTCCCGCCAGATCCACGCGCGGCGCGCCTTCCACCAGGCAGGCCCAGTAGCGAGTGCCGCGGCACCAGGTCCGAATCGCGTCGCGCAATACCGGCTCCGTCAGGCTAAGTTCCTGCGCCTGCTGGACGAGATCGGCGAAGATGCCGATCTTGAGCGGTACCTTGGGTGCCGGACTCTTCGGAAAGGTTGCCGGGAAGCGCTTTTGCAGCTTCACGATGGTCTGCAGCACCGGATCGACGGGCTTAGCGGGCTTAACGGGCTTAACGGGCTTAACGGGCTTAACGGGCTTAACGGGGTAAACTGGATTAACGGGCTTCGCCGGGCGGGCCGAAGCCTTCAGGGGTGCGCGACGCGTCTTGGCTGGTGGCGCGGTCTTGGCCTGCTGCGCCAGTTGTTCCTTCAGTGCCGCCAGTTGTTCGAAGCCCATCGCGTCCAGCCATTAAAAACGTCATGCGATTGTAGAGCAGACCGCCGCAATTCGCGTTGCCGCTGACGCGGTGGCGTGGCCTTGGCCAAAGCAGGCGTCCTGGCCAGGGCGGGCACCCCCTTCACCCTTCGCGCGTCCACCCGATCCGGTGCCGTGCCTGCGTGGCCTCATGCCGGGCATCGTCCTCCGTATGCAGGTAAGCGCTGGTGGTCGAGATCGACGCATGCCCGAAATTGTCCCGCACGAACCGCAGGTCCACCTGCTGGTCGGTCATGTGCGACCCCGCGGTATGGCGCAGCCAGTGCGCCGAGGCGCTGGCCAGCACCGCGGCACGGCTCTCCCACTCGGGGCCGCTTGCGCGCAGGCGCGCGGCGGCCATCCCGAACACTTCCTTCAGCACCAGGTGCAGCGCACCGCGTGACAAGGGCTTTTCCTTGCCGATGATCGGCGGCACGATGGGGCGCGCCTCGCCGGGATGCGGTGCCGGCGGCAGGCCGTACGCCGCGCGATAGCGCGCCAGTTCCACGATCAGTTCGTCCGTGGCCGGCACCAGCCGTGTCTTGTTGCCTTTGCCCGTCACCTCCAGCCACCAGCGCTCCATCCCGTGGACATCGCGCCGGCAGAAGAAGGCGCCCATGCGGGTCTCAGCCACCTCGGCCGCGCGCAGGCCGCCGAGATACAGCACCGTGAAGAGCCAGCGGCAGCGCGCCGCGTGCAACCGGTCGCGCTCGGTGGCAGTGTCAGTGTTGGTGTCGCTCGCACCCGGCATCGCCTCGATGGTGTCCTTGACCGTTTGCCACATGGCGTGGCTGAGGTAGCGCGTGATGCGGGGCTTGGACTGGCCGCGCCGGCTGCGTGCCAGGGAGAGCGGATTGCCGGCGAGGTAGCCGGCGTCCACCAGCCAGGCGAACAGCGTATTGAGGATCACCATCGCGTGCCGCGCGCTGGCCGGGGAGAGCGGGCCGGCGAACGGCCGCCAGTCGGGGGCGCCGCGCGCGAGCTTTTTGCGCGATGCCATCACCCAGCGCCAGGCCGGCTGGGGATCGGCGAGGAAACGCTCGTACAGCAGCAGGTCCTCATGGGTGAGCGAGGACAGCGGCTTGCCGTGCTGCAGGACGGCCCACAGCAGCAAGCGCTCGACCTCGCGCCGATAGGTCTGCAGCGTGGCCGGCGTGTCGGTATAGCGCGCCAGCCAGGCGGTGACGGCAGCCAGATCGTCGGCGGCTGCGATCTGCGGGATGCCGCCGCGGGCGCGGTTGCTGCCGGCGGCGCCGCTGGCGCCAGAGAGCGCGGCGGGCAGGCGCAGGCGCTCGATCGGGGTGGCGGGCAGGGCCGTGAAGGCAGGGTGGGGGAGCGCGGTGGGTGCCAT
>NZ_LZZU01000056.1:0-31083 GCF_014170355.1 Cupriavidus sp. UME77 | reverse complement strand
CCAAGCCCCCCGATGAACACGCCCCGCCCCCTGTGCCTCCGGGTCAACCGGACCACGTACCAGCTCGATGCCGAGGTCGATCCCGACACGCCGCTGCTCTACGTCCTGCGCAATGACCTCGCCTGCAACGGCCCAAAGTACGGCTGCGGGCTGGGCCAGTGCGGCGCATGCACGGTACTGGTGGACGGGGTGGCGGCGCGCTCCTGCGTGATTCCCGTGAAAGCGGTGGCGCAACGCGCCATCACCACGCTCGACGGGCTGGCCACCGGCGGGCAGCCCGACCCGGTGCAGCAAGCCTTTATCGATGAACAGGCCGCGCAGTGCGGCTATTGCCTGAACGGCATGATCATGACCGCCAAGGCACTCCTGGCGGAAAACCCCGAACCCAGCGAGGCGCAGATCCGTGAGGCGCTGCGCTTCAACCTTTGCCGCTGCGGCACGCACGTGGAGATCCTGCGCGCGGTGCAACGCGCTGCCGTGCTGCTGCGCCAGGCCGCAGGCCGGGATGGCGCGGCATGAGCGGGCGCGACGACCTCGTCATGGCGCAGGCCGGCCCCGGCGCATGGCAGCCGCCGCCCGAGCGGGAGTGGCTGGCAGGGCACGTCATCCGCCCGCCCGTGCTGGCATGGCAAACAGGCACGCTGCGTAGCGCCCGCCTGATCGATTGCGATGAGACGGCCGCGCGCGCGGTGCCCGGTGTTGCCACGGTACTGCGCCGGGGCGACTTTCTCGGCATCGCTGCCGATACCGCGCCACAGGCGCTGCAAGCCGCCCACGCGCTGCGCGCCCACTGGCAAGCCCCGCCGACAGCGGCAGCCTCGGGCTTGCCGCTCGCCCGCCGCATCGTTGCCGAACACGGCAACGCCGCGCAGGCCATGGCGGATGCCGCCGGCCGCAGCGTGCAGGACTATCAATGGCCACTCGCCGGCCTGCAAGCCGCCGGCTGCTCCGCGCTTGCGGACTGGCGCGACAGCGCGCTGCGCGTGTGGCTGCCCAGCCGTCGCCCCGGCGCGTTGCGGGCTGAACTCGCCGCCCTGCTCGGCATCGGCGAAAGCCGCATTACCTTGATCTGCTGGCAGGCTCCGGGCCACGACGAAGATCCCCTGTACGCCCACCATGCCGCCGCCGATGCCGCCCTGCTGGCGCATTCGGCCGGGCGAGTGGTGCGCGTGCGTGTGGAGGCCCATGAACTTGGCGCCACGCAGGCCATGGTCAACACCCACATCGAAAGCGCCTGGACGCGCGATGGCGAGATCGCCGCCTATGCCGTCAACACAGTCGTGGATGCGCGCGGCAGCGCCGCGGTCATGCATGCGCCGCCGCTGGCCTTGTGGCTGACCCGCACGACAGCGCCGGTCAGCGAGATAGAGCCGGAAGCATCCGCCGGACGCGACACGGGTGACGATGCCATCGTGCCACCCTACCGCTTTGACAGCCTGAGCGTGACGCAGGCCGACCTGCCGGGACAGCCGCGCGTGGAAAGCACGCCGGCGCAGGCAGCGCGCGCCCACGTGTTCTCGCATGAATCGCACCTGGACGAAGTGGCGGCAGCTAGTGCGCAGGATCCCGTGGCCTTGCGGCTGCGCCATCTCGACGACGCGCGCGGCGCTGGCCTCGTGCGCCGGGTCGCGGCGCAGGCCAACTGGCAGCCACGCGGCGAACGCCCGCAAGCGCAACAGAACGTACGGCGCGGACGCGGCTTTGCGTACGCCAACACCATCGAAGCCGGGCTGGCCGATAGCGGCCAGCCCGTGCACAGCTGGTCGGCCTGGGTGGCGGAAGTCGAAGTGGATGCCACCACCGGCGAGGTCAGCGTCACCGGCGTCACGCTAGGACACGACAGCGATGCGGGCGAACAGGGCGGGGCCAATGCCGTGGCCTTGCAGCAGGAAGCCGCGCGCGCCGCGCAGCAACTCACCGTCGACGGCAGCCGCTTCGATAGCTGGCCCGCCGCCAACCTGCCCGTGGTACACGATGCCAGCCTGCCGGCGCTTGCCACCGCGCAATTGCCGGAAGTGCGCGTTGCCGGCGCGCTGAGCCCCGCCAGCGCCACGCTCGGCACGAGCGCCGCCGCCACCCTGCCCGCTGCGCCGGCCGTGGCCAACGCCATCTTCGACGCCACCGGCGTGCGCCTGCGCGAGCCACCCTTCAGCGGCGAACGCATCCGGCTTGCGCTGGCCGCGCAGGCCAATCCCGAGGGCACGCCAAAGCGCGGTGCCGCCCGCAAGCGCAACTGGCTGCTGGCCGGCGCCACCGCCGCGGCCGGCTTGTTTGTCACAGCCATGCCATGGCGCGCGCCCATCGCCCCGGTGGCCCCGCCGGGGGCCGGCTTCTACTCGGCCGCCACCATCGAGCGCGGCCGGCTGGTAGCGGCGGCCGGCGATTGCGCGGTCTGTCATACGGCGCCCAACGGCGCGCGCAATGCGGGCGGGCTGGCGCTGGACACACCGTTCGGCACCATTTACAGCACCAACATCACACCCGATGTCGAGACCGGCATCGGCAACTGGTCCTACGCGGCGTTCGAGCGCGCCATGCGCCAGGGCATTCATCGAGATGGCCGGCATCTTTACCCGGCATTCCCCTACACCGCCTTTGCCAAGACCAGCGATGGCGATCTGCAGGCGCTCTACGCCTACCTGATGGCCGCCGAGCCGGTGCGCGCCAAGGCGCCCGAGACCGCGCTGGCCTTCCCCTACAACCTGCGCCCGCTGATGGCCGGATGGAACCTGCTGTTCCACAGCCCCAAGCCCTTCGAGGCCGATCCGGCCCGCTCGGCGCAGTGGAACCGCGGCGCGTACCTGGCCGAAGGGCTGGGCCACTGCAGCGCCTGCCATTCGCCGCGCAACGCGCTGGGCGCCGAGCAAGGCGGGCGGCGCTATCTTGGCGGCGGCGAGGCCGAAGGCTGGGAAGCGCCCGCGCTGGGCGAGCTGTCGCACGCGCCGGTGCCATGGACGGAGCAATCGCTGTTCTCCTACCTGCGCACCGGCTACGCCCCGCATCATGGCGCGGCCGCCGGGCCGATGGCGCCGGTAATCGAAGAGCTGGCGCTGCTGCCCGAGGAGGATGTGCGCGCCATCGCGCACTATGTGGCATCGTTCGGCGGCGCGCAGCCCGATGCGGCGGCGGCCAGCGCACAGGCGCAGCAGCTTGAGCAACGCAGCGCCGACGCCGCGCGCACGCTTGGCGGCCCCGCCGCGCGCCTGTACCAGAATGCCTGCGCGGTCTGCCACCAGAGCGACCAGGGCATCAGGCAATTCGGCATCAAGCCGTCGCTCGCGCTCAATACCAACCTGCACGGCGACAAGCCGGACAACCTGATCCGCGTGCTGCTGGATGGCATTCCCACGCCGGGGACAAGCGATCTGGGCTATATGCCAGCCTTTGGCGAGAGCCTGGACGACCGTCAGCTGACGCAACTGGTGCACTACCTGCGCAAGCGCTTCGCCCCCGACAAACCCGCCTGGGACAACGTGGACGATACGCTCGCACGGCTGCGCGCGGCCCCCACTCACCAACCCACTCATTAAGCAGGCACTGAACAATACCGGGCCGGCCTGAAGCCATCAGCCCGCCATTTTTCCGGCAAGCCACCTTGCCGCAGCCCCCTGCCGCGCCTACCCGGTGCATACGCCGCGCGGCAGGGGGAAAACCCCGAGGAGAAAACCACCACCACGCTCTTGCTAGCTTGTTTTATGTAGCTTACGCTGAACGATCATGTAGCGGGCACTACATGAGTGCCGGATGAAGGAAAGCGGTGCCGCCCCTGCACAAGGACGGCGCGTAACACCCCGGCCAGCCCGCCGGAAACCATAAGAAGACAGCCATCCATCACTGAACAGGCCTGGCCCGCTGCTTGCATAGCAAACAGCACAAGCCAGCCGAGCGCAGCGGTGGCAAAGACACACACACGGTAGACAACGGTAAACAGTAAAGGAGTGAACATGTCGTATCAGTATCCAGACGGCGCGGCGGGCGTACTACCCGCGGCGACCGAGCCAGACATCTACCGCAAGGTGACCTGGCGCCTGATCCCGTTCTTCTGCGCCTGCTATCTCGCCGCCTATCTCGACCGCATCAACGTCGGGCTGGCCAAGCTGCAGATGCTGGACGACCTGCACTTCAGCGAGACGATCTACGGGCTGGGCGCGGGCCTGTTCTTCGTGGGCTACATCCTGTTCGAGGTGCCCAGCAACCTGGTGCTGCAAAAGGTGGGCGCACGCCTCTGGATCGCCCGCATCATGGTGACGTGGGGCTTGCTGTCCGGGGCGACCATGTTCGTCACCACGCCAACGCAGTTCTACGTGCTGCGCTTCTTGCTGGGCGCGGCCGAGGCGGGCTTCCTGCCCGGCGTGCTGCTGTACCTGACCTACTGGTTCCCCACCCACAAGCGCAGCAAGATCATCGCGCTGTTCATGATGGGCCTGCCGCTTGCCAGCATGATCGGCAGCCCGCTGTCCGGCTGGATCATGACCGCTTTTGCCGGCATGCACGGCTGGGCCGGCTGGCAGTGGCTGTTCTTCCTGGAGGCCATCCCCTCGGTGCTGCTGGGCGTGATGGTGTTCATCTACCTGCCCAACGGCATCAAGGACGCCAAGTGGCTGCAGGCTGACGAAAAGCGCACGTTGCAGCGCAACCTGGATACGGACGTGCTGGTTGAAAACAACCACTCGCTCATGGCCGCCTTTGCCGATCGCCGCGTGTGGATGCTGGGCCTGATCGACATGTGCCTGCTGATGGGCACGTACTCCATCGGCTTCTGGATGCCCACCATCATCCGCGACTCCGGCGTGGCCAGCCCGCTGCACATCGGCCTGCTCACCGCCATCCCGCACGCCGCGGCGGTGATCGGGATGCTGCTCAACGGCGCCCACTCCGACAAGACCCGCGAGCGCCGCTGGCACATTGTGCTACCCACCCTGGCAGGCGCCGCTGGCCTGGTCGGCAGCACCTTCGTCACCGGCTCCACCTCCGCCACGTTGGTGATGCTGACGGTGGCCAACGTGGGCATCGTGGCGACCTTCCCGGTGTTCTGGTGCCTGCCATCCACCTTCCTGAGCGGCACCGCGGCCGCCGCCGGCATCGCACTGGCCTGCTCGGTCGCCAACCTGGGCGGCTTCGCGGCCACCTACCTGCTGGGCTGGCTGAAGGACACATTCCACAGCCCGAGCGCTGGCCTGATCCTGTTCGCAGGCTGCCTGGTGGCGAGTTGCTTCCTGGTGCTGGCGATGCCGGCCAAGGTGGTCAACCGCTAGCCTGGATCGGGCCCGCGCCGGAGCCGCCGAACGGGCCAAATCCGCGCGCCATGACGACGGCTGTCTCTCCCTCTCCCCTCAGGGGAGGGCCGGAGCAAGGCAATGCAGATCCAGCGTCGTCAGCAATCTGGGCTCCCGAGCAATCGGGAGCTTTTTTTGTGGATTTTTACGCATATTTACACTGAATTCGCTCGCAAAAACTGATCGTAAATGAGCAGATTCTGAAATCCAATTTCCCAATGCCAGAGCCAGTTTCCGGTATTTCCTGTGATAGAGTCACTATCAATGCAAATCCGACCCGGCAGGCAAGCCATGAAACTGGAAGATCGAATCAATCGCTCGCTGACTCAGCGCGCTGCGACTGTCATCCTGCGCTCGGAGCTTGCCAAGCTGGGAAGCTCCGCACAGGTTGGCCGCGTCCTAGCCCGTCTTGTGGACGAGGGCAAGCTGGTCCGCGTTAGCAAAGGGGCGTTCGCCAAGACACGCGTCAACAAGTTCACCGGAAAACCGACGCCCGCCGGCACGCTCGAGGACATAGCTGCCGAGCTGTTCCAAAAGCTTGGCATCGCGATCTCCCCAAGCCAGCTCGCGCAGGACTACAACAGCGGCAGGAGCACCCAGATCCCGATGGGAAGCGTTGTCAACACTGGACGCCGACGCATCAGCCGGCAAATCACGGTAGGCGATCGGACCATCCAATATGAAAGCCATCACCGCTGAGCTCAAGTCCGACATTGAAGACGCTGCCACTGCAGGCCTGCTGAACAACTTACCGCCCGCCGTAGCGGAAAAAGACATCCACATCACCGATGCGCTGATTGCACTCTCCAAAATCCGGATCGCGCACATCGCACATCGGCAAGAGCGCAGGACGGGAGATACGCGCCCGGCTCGGGTAGCACTGAAGAGCCAGCTTGTCTTTGCCGGCGGCACCTGCCTGTCGAAAGCCCACGGCCTCATCGAACGGATGTCGGAAGACATCGACATCAAGGTTCTGCTGGAAGACGCTCCGGATGGCTATGCGCTGCCCAAAGGTCATTCGACGCGCAAGCGTCTGGGCGACATCCAGACCGAACTGGAGGAGCGCCTGACCCGGGTTGGCTTCGTCTTTACGAAAATCGAAGACAGGAACAACCCGCTCTCCAACGACAACCGTCGCTACTACAGGCTTGCGGTTGAGTATGGTCCGCAATTCAAGGATGTCTCCGGCGTCTTGCGTCCAGAGTTGAAAGTCGAACTCATCCATCGTCCGCCCAAGCTCCCGGTCGAAGCGTTCGATATGGGCTACCTGCTGGATCGATTCATTCCCCGCGACACGCCGGTTCGTTTCCAGATGCTTGCGATCTCGGTCGCGGAGACCCTCGCGGAGAAGGTGCTTTCGCTCTTGCGACGCTGCGCCTGGAAGTGGGATGGGCACCAGCGTGGCGACTCCGACCCGGCTCTGGTTCGCCACGTCTATGACGTCTGGCGTATCCACGCGGCACGGCCAGACGCAATCGAGTCGGCTCGTGCTGTCTTTGCCGCGCTCGTGGCGAAAGACGTTGAAGAGTTCAAGGGCCAACATCCCGGGTTCGATACCAAGCCCTACGCCGTCCTGCGCAACGCGCTGGATCGCGCCCGTAGCGACGAAGGCCTGCGCCGAGATTTCTCGCAGCGCCTGCTCCCTCTCCTGTTCGCAAAAGAGAAGCCAGCTTTCGAGACCTGCTTTGCGTCTTTCGCCGCAATCGCAGAGCACTTCCTGACAACGGCAAGTA
Organism: Cupriavidus sp. UME77; assembly: GCF_014170355.1. Classification (NCBI taxonomy): domain Bacteria; kingdom Pseudomonadati; phylum Pseudomonadota; class Betaproteobacteria; order Burkholderiales; family Burkholderiaceae; genus Cupriavidus; species Cupriavidus sp. UME77. Next base: position 24,074 of record NZ_LZZU01000056.1, on the reverse strand, counting down.
CCACGAGGTCCGGCTAGGGCTCCCCGCCACCGTGCCTTCTCGACAACAAAGATTGAGCCGCGCGCCGCTTATCCGTACCATGCTGCCCATGCAAAGCAGGATCAAGGCAGGATAACGGTATGACTCTCAAGACTCTCGACGGCGCGCTGGCCTTGCCGCTATGGTCGCGCGACCAGACCGAGGTGGTTAGCTCGCTGGCCATTGCAGGCCCGCAGCAACGCCTGAATGAGGAGTCGGTCCCGCGCCTGCTGGAGGCCCTGCGCGAAGCCAGCTGCCGGCTGGAAGAGGTGGTGGGTTTCGGGCGCTAGCGCGCCCACAAGGCGCGCGCCACCGCGTCGCCACCGGCGCCACCACCGAACACAAGCTGGCCGATGGAGAACCCCAGCTCGCGGTAGCTCTCCCACTGCGCTTCATTGAAGAACTGCTCGATCGTAGGTTCCTGCGGAAACGCCGGATGGCCGGCGCGGTACTGCTGCACATCAACCGGCGCCGAAGCAATCAGGCAGGGCTTGAGCAGCACGATGCGCGATACGGGACGGCGCGTGGCGGCGGGCTCAGGCGCACGGTACACGTTCAACAGCAGCGCGCACTTGTTGGCCGTTGCCGGGTTCTGGCGAGCCGCCGGCAGAAAATCCTCCGGCGTGCCGAACACGCTGCCCAGCACGGCATCGCCGGCGGCCGCGGCATCGACCACGATCTCCAGCCCCATGTCGATGCGGGCCAGCCGGATCAGGTTGGCCAGGTCGCCGAACTGGTAGTCCGGGTCCGCTCCGCAATCGCACAGCACGACCAGCCCCACCCCGCGCTCGGGCCGCAGCAGCTCATACACGGCGGTGTTCTCGAAATGCCCGCCGTCCGACAGGTATTGCCAGCCGCGCCGCGTGCCATGAAAGCGCGCGCTCAGTTCGCAGGCCAGGTAGTACTGCGTGCGCAACAGCGTGATCAACCCGCCCAGCCAGGGCGACCCGGGCAGGTCCGCCTGCACGCGGTTGCGGTCTGCGCCGCCGGCGCGCGGCGCGCTGCCGGCATCCAGCGGGTACGACGGCCACCAGGTGCCCAGGCGCAGGTTGGCCAACCCTAGCAGCAGCGATGTGCCCAGCGTGGTGGAGCGGCCCAGCCCGGTGGAGACCGCCGCGCCCGAGGTCGCGATCCAGTCGCCCAGCGTGCGCGATTGCGAGAGCTCGCTGCCGCCCGCCTTGTGCGTTTCCGGAAAATAGCGCTGCCCGTCCACGGTGAAGCGCACGAAGGAATCCTCGGGCATGGTGCGCGAGGCCGTTGCCGGCAGCACGAAGGGGCCAGGCGCCACGCAAAGCGGCTTGCCCTTGCGGTCGCGCTGCACCAGTTGCTCGGCGGGATCCACGGTGAGGTTGAGCGTGACGTTGATCAGGTGCAGCGGCGCCAGCATGGCGGGATCGTAGTAGGTGTTCAGGCTGAGCGCGTCGCCGTCAGCGGGCTCTGCCACGCTCAGCCTGGCGCGCTGGCTGCCATGCTGCTGCGCGGGCGCCGCGCCGCTGCCGGGCATGAAGCGCTTGCCGTTGGAGCCGCCGAGGTAGGCGCGGGTCAGGCGGGCAGAGTAAAACGGCTGCAGCGTCGACAGGTTCAGGAAACCGGCGAAACGCCCGGCGATCATGGTCAGCCCGAGCGCCAGCACGATCAGCGTGCACAGCACCGGCGTGGTGTAGGCGTTGCCGAAGGTGAACCAGTCGAGCGGCTCGCCGCCGTTCCAGCGCACCCACAGCACCAGCCACGACCACAGCACAAAGACCAGCAGCGCCACCACGGCGGCGGCAATGCCCGCCAGCAGCGATACCGGCAGACGCGCGCGCCACGTACCGCCCTTGCCATTGCCGCCATTACCGCCATTACCGCCCTTGCCATCGATCAGCGCCGCGCCATAGCGGATGAGCCCGACCAGCGCACCCAGCATCCCCGCGGGCCCGAGCGTGCGCCAGGGCTGATGGGAGGCCTGCGTGTAGAGATAGAAGGTGCGCGCCACGGTGTCCGCCACGCCCAGCGCCGCGAGCCACAGCGCAATGCCAATGGCCTGGCTCAGCAGGCGTGTGGCCCGCACCCGGTAGTCCTGCACGGTAGCCGGCGGCACCCGGCACAACACAAAGCAGCAAGCCACGCCTGACAGCGTCAGCACCGCCATCGCCAGCAGCAGGCACGACAGCACCAGCCCCGGACCAAGGTGGTGCAGGACCGCCGCCATGACCAGCATCGCCACACCAGCCAGCGCGGCCAGCCGCGTGGCGAGGCTGTCAAAGCGCAAGGCCGCCTTGCCATTGCCGCCGTGCGGATAGACCAGCCAGTACGCCACGCCCGGCGGCACGGCAAAGAGCAGGAGCGCCGCCAGCGGCAGCCACAGCAGCTCGCTCCACCAGATCGCCAGGCCACCCTCGTTGAACACCTGGCGAGCGTCGTGCAGCAGGTCCAGCTCGTGCCGGCCCAGGTCGAGCCAGGTGCCGATGGCGAGATGGCGCAGCAGCGCCAGCACCGCCAGCAGCAACAGCAGCGCGCTGCCGATCACGTACTGCATGGCGAACCAGTTGCGCACCACCAGCGAGGCCGCGTAGAGCGAATCGCCAGCGCCGGTCGGCGTCAGGTAACGGCCGTTCTCGCGCAGCCACGCCACCGCGGCGCGCCCCGGATCGGGGGCGTAGGACGCCGACGAGCGGATGCGCTCTGGCGGCTCATGCTGCAACGTGCGGTAAGCAAGTGCCGCAGCCTCCGGCGGCGTGGTGCCCGGCTTCAACCTGCCCGGCACAAACAGGCTGCAGAAGAAAGCGCCGATGTAGCCGCCGCCGCTGACGGTGGACAGGTAATCGAACTGGCCGAGCAAGGAGGTAGTGGCTGGCGCGGGGGCGGGATTGATGGCATCCGGTCCGTCGCCTTCCTGGACGGCATCCGCTGGCGCCTCCTTGGCAACTTCGTGCAGCGCAGGACCGGCCGCCGGTGGCGCAGGCGCCTTGGCCAGTGCCTGCATCACGCCCAGGCAGAACGTCGCGCTGCGGATCCCGCCGCCCGAGAGTGCCAGCGCCCAGTTGCTGTCGCCATCGCGCGCGCGCCGGGCAATCCCGAGTTGCCGGCGCCGGCGCGCGATGCGGGCCAGTTCGTCATCCGAAGGCTGCTCTTGAGCTGGCATGCGGGATCCTTTCCTTGGCACATTCCAGCCCAAGTATAGGCGGCGTCATGGCGTGGCAAAGCACGCACGCGTGCACCGTTGCGCGGCAGCATTCGGTATTTACCCTGGTATGGCCCGGGCGTGCGCTGGCTGGAACTGGGGCAGGCCACGCGCGAAGCGAAGCCCGTGGTTTGTTCCAGCACGCAGGCGCAACGAGCGCCCGCCCTCTCCCCCACCCCCTCTCCCGCAAGCGGGAGAGGGGAGCCAACCAGCGGCAAGATCAACCAACTGGTGTAGCCGTGAAGGTGTGCCAAGGCCGTATGGGGCGCCTCGGGATTCGGCGAAAAGAGCGGAAAAGAGGGACCCATGTCTGAGTATCGCCCTAAGGCGATGCGAGTTTGGGTCCCGGCCGCTCTTTTCGCCGAAGCCCGAGGGGGTGTCGCCCCATCCGGCGCGCCTTCTTTGCCTACTTTCTTGGCAAGACAAGAAAGTAGGTCGCCGCCCCGCAGGGGTGGTGAAACGGCCTTTGACTCTAAGTCTTTGACCTTAGGCCTTTGAAGTTGACCTCAACCCATTCAAGAAGAACCCCATGACCCTGCAACAAACCCTGGTCATCCACGAAGCCCTGGACAGCCCCAACGCCAACGGCGCAGTTGTCCGCGAACTGTTCGGTGCCTACACCGCCGCCGGCATAACGGTAGACGTCGTCACCATCAACAACACCCCGCCCCAACCCACCACAAACACCACCGACTTCTATCCCGACATGACAGGTTTCCAGCGCGCCGGCGCCGCGCACTGAAACCCGGCACAGCGGTGCCCGGGCGTGCGGCAAGCCACACGCGGGCATTTTCAGCGGGCGCGCTTCGGTGTATGGTTGCGCTCCTGACGCAGTCGCCGCCTTAGCGGCTATTCTTGCAACATGCTCCGCCTGAACGACACCGACAGCCCCGCGCTGTCCCGCTGCCTGTCCACCCTCGCCGCCTGCGCCGCGCTAGCCGCGCTGCCTGGCTGCGAACGCAATGAACCGGCTCCGGCCACCGCCGCCACATCCCCATCCGCCGCAGCCGCATCGGATGCGCAGGCGGCGCGCGCCGACGACGCTGCCCAGCCGGACGACGGGCCCAGCTTTGCGCCCGCGCCGCTGGCCCGCCCGCTGGTCGCCCTGCGCGGGCTGACCAGCATGGCGGACGTGCAGGTGGCGTGGGGCAAGCCGCAGGACATCACGCCCAACCAGGACGAATGCGGTGCGGCGCTCGACGAAGAGCACCTGATGGACTACCACTACCCCGATGCGCTGATCGAAGTGGGCCGCAGCGGCGACGCCGTGATCCGCGCGCTGCATGGCATCCCGGCCGGGCTGACGCTCAAGCTGGAAAACCAGGAAGTTACCGCGGCCTCCACGCTGACCCAGCTCAATACGGCCCTGCGCAAGAACCCGCGCTGGAAGCTGGCGGAGGCGCCAGGCAAGGTACGCAGCCCATCCGACCGCGACGAGGGCGACCCGCTTGAGCAGCTCGCCTACACCACCCTCTACACGCTGGACGGCGACGGCGACCAGTACCGCCTGTACTTCCTCGGCGACCGGCTGGTGGGCTACGCCTACTGGGTCGGCTGCTGACTGCGCGCGGCGCTAGCGCAGCACGCCGGGCCCACCCGTGTGTGGCGCAAGCGCCGCTGCGGCATCGCCCTCGGTGGCAGCGGCCTGCGATGCCTCGCCATGCAGGCGCTTCCATTCGTCGAAGCCGCCGGCCAGCGCCCAGGTATTGGCGTAGCCGGCCGCCTTCAGGCGTTCTGCCAGCACCGCTGCCGATACCTCATGCGGGCAGGCGCAGTAGACCACGATGTCGATGCTGGTCGGATGCTCGGAGAGCAATTCCAGCGGCGCATTCAGGTCGATGATCATCGCGCCAGGGATCCGCTCCACCGCGTCGCTGCGCACGTCAAGCACCAGCGGGAAGCGATCGCCCAGCCGGCGCGCTTCCAGCTCCCCCACCGACATGCGGGGCACACGCCGGGTGCGGCGCAACAGGCGCACGCGCCGCCAGAACTTCCACGCAACGAAAGCGGCGAAGGCGCCCAACACCACCATGACGGCCACTGGGCCATAGGTGCTGAAGGCGTTCAGGATGACTTCGACGAAATCGGTGAACACCACGCCAACCAGCAGCGCGCCGCCGGCCCACACCAGCGCCCCGATGGCGTCGTAGAACAGGAACACCGCGAACGGCGTGGAGGTCATGCCGGCCATGGCGGTGGACAACGCGCCGGCGCCCGGCAGCAGCTTGGCGAACACCAGCGAGCGCGGACCCACGCGCAGGTACAGCGACTGGGTCTGGCGGATGCAGCTGTCGGGCGAGATGGAAACGCGGCAGATGGTGCGCAGCATGGGTTGCCCAAGCCGCTTGCCGGCGAAGTACCAGGCCGTATCGGCAATCAGGCAGGCCAGGATAACGGCCGCCAGCACGGCACCCAGCGCCGGGCCGCCCTCGCGCATGCCGAGCGCGCCGGCAACGAACAGCATGGGAACGGCCGGCACCGGCAGCCCGGCCTGCTCGGCCAGCACATTGAGAAACACGAGCATCACGCCGTGGCTCTCCAGCAAGGACTGCAATTCACCCACACCGATCTCCCGCACACTGGCCGTTCTAGCCCCGTCAAGGTAACCGGCGCGTGCGAGGATGCTCGCGCCGGCGGGCATAGGCAGTAGTGTGCCACCAAGGTGGCGCGGTGCAGCGCATTGACTTGCATGCGAACTTCAAAAACCCTGAACGAGGCGCCTGCGAGGCCGCGGGCCAGCGCGCCGGCTATCGCCTCGGTTATTGCCTCGGTTATTGCACCGACTATTGCACCGATAGTCAGGCATGCGCGCCGTCCTGATAGGTATCGAACTGACGCGCGGGATCCGCGGAAGGGCCGCTGCGATCCATGCCGGCGAGCTTTTGCGCACCGTCCTGGAACGGATCGACCGTGCGCGCCGGGTCAGCGGAAACGCCGCTGCGATCCATGCCAGCCAGCTTTTGCGCACCGTCCGAGAACGGATCCGGCTTGCTCCGGCGGCTGGCGTCCGCGCCCGCCGCCGGCGCGGCGGCCGGGTCCAGGCGCGCGCCATCGCTATAGACATCGAAACGCGACGCATGGAAGACGTAGCCGTAGCGGTCCCCGGACACGGCACTGTCCTTGGGGCCAGCGGCTTGCGCCGGAACCGCCGTGGCGGCAATGCCGGCAAGTGCGGCCGAAGTCATCAACAACTTGAAGAAATGGCGGGTCATGGCAATCTCCTTCTGGGCGATCGGCGGATCGCGGCTGGCTTGCAGGGGAACAGCGCCTTGCGCCGTTCCGGCCACACGTGAATCGCGCGGTTAAACCAGATACGCTGCGAAGCGCGGCGTGGATGCACAAGGACACCGGTTGCGTGCAAGCCACGCGCAAAGACCACACCGGGCTCAGGGCTGCATGGCTGCGGCCTCGCAGGTCATTCGCCGCATTGCCGTGGCGACTACGGCATCCACCTGCACCTCGGCCTGTGCAATCGAGGTAGCCAGCCGCTCGCCACCGAACTCGTCATACTCGATAGCGACCTCCAACGCGTCATCGATGCCAATGTAGCCGAACGCTGCACGCAGCGCCGGGATGACATGGTCGAGCCGGGCCAGGCGATCACCGTAGCCGTAGTCGCCGCGCGCGGTCAGCAGCACCAGTTGCTTGCCGCGTCCGCCCAGCATCGGCCAGTAAGGCTCGCCCGCGCGCTCTCGATCAAAGCCGAAGGTCTTGCCCACGCGCACGATATTGTCGATATATGCCTTGAGTTGCGCAGGCACGCCAAAGTTGTACATGGGCACGCCGATCACCAGCAGGTCGGCGTGCTCGATTTCCGCGACCAGGCGATCGCTTTCGGCCAGCACCGCATCCATCCACCGCTCGCGCCGCGCGGGCGGCGTGAAGGCGCTGCGAATCCAGTCAGCGTTGACAGGCGCGGGCGGTTGCTGGCCCACGTCGCGATAAGTCACCGTGTCCGCGGGACGCGCCGCTTGCCAGAGGCTGACGAAGCGGTGCGAGAGACGGCGCGTGTGCGAGCCGTGGGCGTCGGTGCCGGAGCGTCCCGGGCGGGCGCTGGCGTCGATATGCAGGAGGTGAGCCATGTTGGTCTCGTTACGGTTGGTCATGCCTGAGCCGTTCTCATGGGTCAGCACATGCGGTTGAGGGTGATGGCAATGTAGACTCGCCATAGTCCGCTCACAACCGATCCTTTCTCTGCCTCATGGCTGAAAATTTCTCATCTGAAACCACGCCCCGTCGCTTGCCGCCGCTCGCCGCGCTGCGCGCTTTCGAAGCCACCGCGCGGCACCTGAGCGTCAAGCACGCCGCACAAGAGCTATCGGTCACGCCGACGGCAGTGAGCCATCAGCTGCGGCTGCTGGAGCAGGTGCTTGGCGTGACACTGTTCGAGCGCCTGCCGCGCCGGCTGGTGCTGAGCGTGCATGGCGCCGCACTGTACCCGGGCACGCGGGAGGGCTTTGATGCGCTGGAGCGGGCCGTGGGCAGGCTGCGTGCGCCGCCATCGCGCAAGACGCTCACGGTATCGGCCACGCCGGCCTTCGCCGCACGCTGGCTGCTGCCGCGCGCACCGAGGCTGCGGGCGGTGGCGCCGGAGTTCGACCTGCATGTGCATGCCTCGCTGGATGCCGTGGACCTGCATGCGGGCCACGCCGACGCCGCCATTCGCTACGGCAGCGGCAAATGGCGCGGGCTGGACGCCGAGCTGCTATGGCGTGAGCGCTTTGCCCCGGTCTGCAGCCCGCTGCTAGGCGTGAGGAGCGCCGCAGGGCTGCGCCGCCAGACCTTGCTGCACCACCAATGGCGCAGCCACGCCCGCCGCCCCATAACCTGGGCCCTGTGGCAGCAGGAGGCCGGGCTGGACCGGCTGGACGCGGCCAGCGGCCCCGTTTTCTCCGACGAGACCCACGCCATCCTCGCCGCGCTTGGCGGCCAGGGCGTGGCCTTGCTGAGCCTGACACTGGTGGCGGAAGAATTGCGCAGCGGCGCGCTGGTGCAGCCCTGCGGCCCGGCCATCGAGGGCGACGGCTATTACCTCGTCTACCCGGCACACCGGCGCGACGACGACGCGGTGCGCGCCGTGCGCGCATGGATCGGCCCGCAGGCGAATAACGCGTTGCGCTGAGCCTGTCGAGTCGCTGAGCCTGCGGAGTCATTGTCGCGCGGTCGCTGCTTGCTTACCGCGCCGGCGAGCGCGCATGATGGCGGCTACCGATCCCGGAGCGCCGCGCATGCCTGCCCAACCTGACTCGCAACACCAAGACCCAGACCATGACCAAGACAAAGACCAGTTGATCCAGCGCTTCGGCCTGCAGCCGCATCCGGAGGGCGGCTACTACCGCGAGACCCATCGCGATGCCGTGCGTGTGTCACGTGAAAGCGCCGGCAATCCCGCCACACATGCCGCCTCCACCGCGATCTACTACCTGCTGTGCGACAGCGCTTACTCCGCCTGGCACCGCATCCGCTCCGACGAGGTGTGGCACTTCTACGCGGGCTGCCCGCTCAACGTGCATGTGCTGGAGCAAGACGGCAGCCTCACCACGCACCGGCTGGGCAACGCGCTCGCCGATGACAACGCGGTGTTCCAGGCCGTGGTCAGGGCTGGCTGCTGGTTCGCCGCCGAGCGCAGCGATCCGGATGGCTTCTCGCTGGTGGGCTGCACCGTGGCGCCGGGCTTTGAATTCAGCGAGTTCGAGCTGGCCGACGCCGAGCGCCTGCTGGCATCGCACCCGCGCCATGCCGCGCTGATCGCGCGGCTCGCCCCTGCGCGACAACGCTGAGGCGCTAAAACGCTTGGCGTAGTACTAGCTGCGCAGGGCGTCGGCCATGGCGCGCAGCGCCAGCGTGTAGCCGGCAACGCCAAGCCCGCAGATCACGCCGGTGGCCGCGCGCGAGATCAGCGAATGGCGATGGGTCTCCTCGCGCGCATGGATATTGGTGATGTGCAGCTCGATCACCGGACGCTGGATCAGCTTGACGGCGTCCAGCACGGGGATGGAGGCGAAGGAAAAGCCGGCCGGATTGATGATCACGCCGGCGTTCTTCTCGAACGCTTCCTGCAGCCAGTCCACCATCGTGGCTTCGCTGTTGGTCTGCCGAAAATCGCACGCGATCCGCAGTTCATCGGCCAGCACCGCCACCCGCTGCTGGACCTCGGCAAGCGTGGTCGTGCCATACAGATGCGGCTCGCGCTTGCCCAGCATGTTGAGGTTGGAGCCGTTCAGGACATAGACGAGTTCGGTCATGATTTGTGGCGCGCGGCAATGCGCCGCGCGCTGAATGAGTGAGTGGGATTTTCAGGGTTAGTGAGATTTGCGCGTGCCGATCGGCATGAACCCAGCGCCCTCGGCGATGACGCCGGGTGCATCGGAACGGTTCATGTCGATGCCACGCGTCTCGGGCGCTGTCAGGATCATGGCCAGCGAGATCAGGTTGAACACGACGCAAACGGCGACCACGCCCCACGGCGAGCCGTTGCAGACCTGCAGCAGCCACACCGCGACCACCGGCATCGGCCCGCCGGCAATCAGGTTTGCGCCGGTGTACGCAAGTGCCGATCCCGAATAGCGGACATTGGTCGGAAACGCTTCGGCGAAGGCGACCGGCTGGATGCCGCTCTGGAACTGGGTGAAGCCCAGGAACAGGCCCATGATGGCGAGCATCGGCAGGAAGCTCTTGGTGTCGAGGATCTGGAAGTAGACGAACAGGATCAGCAGCGTTGCGACGGAACCAATGGCCAGCGCCTTCTTGCGGCCGATCTTGTCGCTGAGCATGCCACCCGCCAGCGCGCCGACGATGGCACAGACATTGGCGCCCATCAGCAGCAGGAAGCCGGTCTGCTTCGGCACTGCAAGCGTCTTGGTGATGTAGCTCAGCGAGAACACCACGATAAGGTAGAAGATCGCCGCCGGGCCGCAAAAGAACAGCATCCAGCGCAGCACCGTTTTGCCGTGCAGGCGCAATGCATCGCGCAGCGGGTTGCCCACCTCCGCCACCTGGCTCTTGCGCAGCTCGACGAATGCCGGCGTTTCACTGACCTTCAGGCGGATATACACGCCAACGATCACCAGGATGAAGCTCAGCAGGAAAGGCACCCGCCATCCGTAGGCGTCGAACGATTCCGCTGACATGGTGGAGGCAAGCAGCAACAGCACGCCATTGGCAAGTATCTGGCTCAGCGGAGAGCAAAGCCCCAGCAGGCCGGAGTACTTGCCGCGCCGGTCCGGGCTGGCGTGCTCGATGGCCATGAGTTGCGCGCCGGTCGACTCGCCCCCGAGCGCGAAGCCCTGCAGGATGCGCAACAACACCAGCAGCACCGGCGCCCAGACGCCGATCTGCGAGTAAGTGGGAAGCAAGCCCATCAGCACGGAGGACAGCCCCATGATCGTGACCGTGCCCAGCAGCAGGTTGCGGCGCCCGAGCTTGTCGCCAAGGTGGCCGCAGATGATGGCACCGAGGGGCCGTGCCGCCAGCCCAACGCCGAAGGTGGCCAACGATGCCAGCAGCGCGGATGTTGGCTCCATGGCCGGGAAAAACAGCTTGGGCAGGATGGTGGCCGCCAATGCCCCGTAAAGCGTAAAGTCGAACCACTCCAGTGCGGTGCCGATGGTGGCGGCCGCCACGGCGCGCGTGCGCATCGCTGCATTGGCCGGGCGTAGTGTCTCTGCAGTCATTTTGTCTCCTGGCATTCTCTTCCTGGGAAGGGTAGGCGTCGCCGCCCTTCCGATGTCCATTGAAGCCGTCCAACGCTCTCACGCTTTTGCCTTCGTGCCGGTTGGATCGGTGAAAGCATGCTAGCAAGGGTTCGTGAATACCATTCCAATCTTGACGTATTGAAATTCGTATTGAATAGTCATGAACTATATTGACGTCAGCAGGGAGTTCGCCATGTCAGGCGTACTACGCACACTAGGCATCCTCGAATACCTTTGCACCCAGGTCGAGGCCGTGCCGCTCGCCGCCATCGCCGATGATCTCGACATCCCGCGCAGCGCGTGCCACCGCCTGCTGGTCGACCTCAAGAATGCGGGCTATGTACGCCAGTTGCGGGACCACGGCGACTACATCCTGACAACCAAGCTGGTGGGAATGGGGCTGGGCTTTCTGGCAACGTCCGGCATCGTGGACATCGCGCAGGCCAGGCTGGACCGGCTGGCGGATACGTCGGGCGAGCTGGTGCGCCTGGCCATTGTCGACGGGGACCGCCTGACCTGGGTGGCCAAGGCGCAGGGCGCGCTGCGGGGACTGCGCTATGACCCCGACATGGGCATGGATACGGTGCTTTCGTGCAGCGCGACGGGACACGCCTGGATGCAGACCATGACGGACGAACGCGCCCTGGAGCTGGTGTCGCGACAAGGGTTCGGGCAACCGAATCAGTACGGCCCCAATGCGCCCACCACCATCAAGGCCCTGCTGGGCTTCATCCACCGGGCGCGCGAGCGCGGCTATGCCACGATCAATGAAGTCTTTGCGCCAGCCATGACGGCGATGGCGGCCCCTGTGCAGCGCCGTGGGGGCTATCCGGCAATCGGCGTGATCAGCATTGCGGGCCCGCTGAGCCGGCTGACTGAGCAGCGCATGAAAGCGCTGGGCCCGGCGCTGCTTGCCGCCGCCGCGGAACTGGCGCTGGCAAGCTCGGCCTCGGCGCTGTTCAACCGCGCTGTGTGAGCGTTTTGCTGGCCGCTCAGCGCGGCTTGCGGTACTCGTTCTCGATCCAGTCCGCGGCGCTGGCCTTGCTCAGCTTGAAGCCCGGCGACACGCGCACCTGGGCCAGTTCGTCGCCGAGCTCGTCGGTGGCGCGCAGCACCGCGTAAGGGTTGTCTTCATCGGGCACGATGTCGAGCGTCACGCTGATGCGCGCCGTATCCGTGTCGACGATCACGCTCTTGTGCAGCATGGCGTGCAGTTGCTGCTCGTGCCGGCGCAACACCTCGGAGGCGGTCTTGACCAGCGTCGAGAAGGCGTTGGTGTCCAGCGGCTTGGGGTTCTTCTTGTCGCGGCCCATGGTCCAGGGGCCAACCAGCGCGGGCTCGGGCTCGCCGTCCTTGATCATGGCAACGGCCCAGCCGTCGTCGTCCTCGTTCTTGATCACGCGGGCGGTCCAGCCGTCGGCGCGCCACAGGCGCGGCTCCTGGATCTTTTCTGCGTTGTCCCCGGCGCCGTCCTGGTCGTCGGCTTCGGGGGAGAGTTCGGGCTGATGGGTCATGGCTGGCTTCAATTCGGGGCTGCGCGGTGGGCTGCGGGCGCTGGCCGGGGCGCCACGCAATGCTTCGCGGGGGGCGGACCGGGACGGCGGCGGCATCAAGGGCGCGATTTTACCCGCCTCGCCTCGGCTAGGGGCGCCAGGCGCCGCGCGCGCCCGGCGGCTGAGACATAGCGAGACATGAATCCCCTCGGAAGTTGTATTTAATGTCTAACCGCCGCGTCCTATGCTGGACTTGTCGCCGGGACCCCCGTCTTGATGACACACCCTTCCTGTCGCCGTGCCCTTGAGACGGCGATTTTTTTTAGCGGCCTGCCCGATCCCCGCACCAAAACGGGGATCGGCTCCAACAAAAGCGCTGGCCCGAGGCGCCCAGCCGGTTTAAGATGCGCGATTATCGAACAACCCGCGCGCACTCGCCCACATGGACGCCCCCAATCCCAGCAGCCCTGGCCAGGCAACGGCCGCCACTGTCCGCGTCGCCCGCCCCCAGGCCGACCTTCTCAACAGTTTTGCCGGCGACCCGAATTTCATGCTGTCGCTAGCGCGCGGCTTGAGCGTGCTCGAAGCCTTCTCCGAGCGTAAGCGCCCGCTAACCATTTCCCAGGTGGCGCAGCGCACCCAGCTCTCGCGCGCATCGGTACGGCGCTGCCTGTACACGCTGGAGCAGCTTGGCTACGTCAGCCAGCAAGGCGGCCAGTTCGCGCTGCGCCCGCGCGTGCTGCACCTGGGCCATGCCTACTTCTCGTCGACGTCGCTGGTGTCGCTGGCCCAGCCGATCCTCGACGCGCTGAGCACGCGCATCCAGCAGACCTCGGCGCTGGCCATCCTGGATGACACCGACATCCTTTACCTGGTGCGCTCGGAGGTACAGCGGGTGCTCACTTATTCGCTCGGCATGGGCAGCCGGCTGCCGGCGTACTGCACGTCAATCGGCCGCATGCTGCTGGCCCACCTGGCCGAGCCGGCGCTGGAAGACTTCTTCGATCACGTCGACCTGCGCCCGCGCACGCTGCAGACCAAGATCTCGCGGCGCGAGCTGGAGGCCAGCTTTGCGCATGCGCGCGAACTGGACTATGTGCTGATCGACGAAGAGCTGGAGCCCGGCCTGCGCGCCATCGCGGTGCCGGTGCGCGGCATCTCGGGCAGCGTCATGGCGGGCATCAGCGTCAGCGTGCGCGCGGCGCAGGTATCGGAAGCGGAGATGATCTCGCGCCTGCTGCCGCCGATGCGCGAAGCGGCAGTGGCGATCGGCAAGCTGATCGCCGCCTGAGCCGCCTGAGCCACCTAAGCCGCCTGAAACCAAAACCGACAAGGAACCGCAGACTCATGGCGCAAAGCACCCTTAACCCGCTGGCAGGCAAGGGCATGCGCTTTGTCCGGCGGGTCTACGCCATGCGCGCCATCGGGCTGGCGATCGGGTTCTTTGCGGTGGCGGCGGCCATGCTGGAAGCGGGCGCGCCGCACTGGCTGCTGGCACTGGTCTTCCTGCACGGCTTTGTCTGGCCGCACGTCGCTGCCTGGCGCTCAAGGCGCAGCGAGGTGCCGTTCCGGGCGGAAATCCACAACATGATGATCGATGCCGTGCTCGGTGGCATCTGGGCCGCCGCCATGAAATTCAACCTGCTGCCGAGCGTGCTGATCCTGTCGATGATGAGCATGAACAATGTGGCGGCGGGCGGCACGCGCCTGCTGCTGCATGGCCTGGGGTGGCACCTGGCGGGGACACTGGCGGGTATCGTGGCCTTCGGCGCGGCCTGGCATCCGGAGGCCAATCTCACCACCATCGTCGCCAGCCTGCCGATGCTGGTGCTCTACCCGCTGGCGCTGGGGCGCACCACCTACAGCATCTCCCGCCGCCTGGCCGCGCACGGCAAGGAGATCGAGGCCAACAGCCGCCTGGACGGCCTCACCGGCGTGCTCAACCGGGGCTATTGGGAGGCCATGCTGGCCGCGGAGTTCCAGGCCTGCAAGACCGGGCGGCGCGGCACCGCCAGCCTGGTGCTGCTCGACATCGACCATTTCAAGCAGCTCAACGACACCCACGGCCACCTGGCCGGCGACGAAGCGCTCAAGGCCTTTGCCGCGCTGGTGGTACGGCACGCCGCGCAGCACGGCCCGGCTGGCCGCGGTGAAGCGCGGCAATGCCTGGTGGGCCGATACGGCGGCGAGGAGTTTGGCGTGCTGCTCAGTGGCGCGAGCCTGACGCAGGCGGTGGAGTTGGCCGAGCGTCTGTCGCGCTCGCTGCAACCGGGCGCGCCTTCCGGGGCGGGCATTGCCGCGCTGCGCGGCCACACCGCCAGCCTTGGCGTGGCCGCCTTCGATGCCGGCATGGCGGGCCACCACGAATGGCTGGCGCACACGGACCGCGCGCTTTACGAAGCCAAGCGGGCCGGCCGTAACCGGATCCGCGTCAGCGCCGGTTGAGCGCAAGCAGCGGCCAGATGCGCTTAGCCGCGGCTGGCAAGCTCCAGTGCAAACACCAGGCGCTGCAGGAAATTCTCCATGCGGCCGTCAAGGTTGGAAAACGCACAGCCGAAATGGTGGATGGCGCTGTCATCGCGCCCGGCCAGCCAGTGGCCCACCACTTGCAGGCTCAGGTCCAGCTTGCCCAGCGCACCAAAATCCAGATGCACGCCGGAGATGGTGGTGCCCACCGGCAGCTGCGTGGCGTCCACGGTCTTGGAGCGCAACCCGACACCCGAGAGCGAGAGATCGGCAATATCGAGCTTGAGCACGGTGCCGTCGCTCATCTTGATGGTGCAGACGTAGCCCTTGGTGACCAGCGTGCGTGCGCGGAAATGACGGCGGCGCTGGAAGTGATAGAGCTTCTCCGGGAACGGCGCGGAAAATGCCGGGCCACCCTTGTACTGGGTGATCTCGGGCGTGCCGATCATGAAGTTCACGGGCACCCCGCGCAGCGATGCCGAGAAGGCATTCTCGTTGGAAGCCAGCAGCGCCTGCCGCTCGGGCTCGGTGGAGCACCAGTCGAAAACAAAGGTGCGGCTGGCCGGATCCACATGCAGCACGGACGTGACCATCTCGTGGGCGGTACGCGCGCGCACGTTCAGGATGCACTTCTGCCAGGCGAGGTCGCGCAGCACGGTGCCGATCTGCGAGGAATGGGTAAGGCGATAGCGGTCGTCTGGCAACGCGCTGGCGTCAAGCTCGGATTGCTCCGGGGAATCTTGGAGACTCATGAAAATCACGCAAACGTCTGAGAGAGGCATGCGTCGCGCCAGACTGGCTTGCGACGGGGGAATTCGGGCTGCCCGCGTACCCGGATGCAGGCGGGGGCGAGCGGCTAGCGCCGCATGTTAAGCGCGACGCCTGCTGCTGCGCAAGCTCTTGTTTGAACAACGGCGAAGTGTGGCAAAACTTGAGCCAGACTTCCGTGGGGTAGCCCGCCGGGGCGGGTTTGCGCCTCACTTGCCGTCTTTGCGCCCGGCACGTTTTGCCGCGCCCTTGGCCCCGCGTGCTGGATGTGGCGATGCGGCCACCTGGCCCGGGTCCGCGCCGAGCGAGGCTTGCGCCTCCTGGCATAGCCAGTCCCTTACCGCGCGAAGCCGCGCATCGTGCTCGAACGCCACTGGCGAGAGCAACTGATAGCAAGATCCGTCGCGCACGAAGCCCCGCGGCGCGGCGATGCGGCCGTCGGCGAGTTCGTCGGCCACCATCAGGCGCGACGCGATCGCGCAGCCAAGCCCGGCCGCGGCGGCCTGGATGGTCAGGTAGAAATGCTCGTACCAGGCATCCGCGCCAAAGCGCTGCGCGCCGCCGGCGGCCTTGGCCCAGCGCTGCCAGGCATCCGGGCGCGAGCGCGTATGCAAGCGGTGGGACAACGCCCCGGCGCTGGCCCCGACGCGGCAGACCACGCCCACCCATTCCTCGGCAACCTCATGCGCATGCAGCTCCGGCCCCACATGAAAATCGTTTCGGCGCAGCGCCAGGTCCACGCCGCTGCGCGCGAAGTCCACCGGACCGCCGGCGGCCATCAGGTGCAGCGTCACCTCCGGATGCGCCTGGGCAAAGCGCGGCAGGCGGGGAATCAGCCAGCGCATGGCGATGGTGGGCTCGCACGACAACACCAGCGCCCTGGGCTGCCCATGCGCGCGGATGCGCTGCGCGGCCGCGCCCAGCACTTCCAGCGACTGCGTGGCGGCGGCATACAAGGTGTGCCCGGCCTCGGTCAGGAACACGGCCCGGTTGCGGCGCTCGAACAGCGCCACGCCAAGCGCCTGCTCCAACTGGCGAATCTGGCGGCTAACCGCGCCGTGGGTCAGGTGCAGTTCGTCCGCAGCCCGCATGAAGCTCTGGTGCCGCGCCGCGGCCTCGAAGAAACGGATCCCGCCCAGCCAGTGCATGCTCGCCTTGATGTGTCAGTTTTTCTCACGGATTTGCACAAGTATAAATCGGTTGTGGCGCCACATATCAAGACAGAAAATGCCTGGTACCCGATTGCTATCCGGTCAAGGATCCTCATACAAAATGCACCCTCTCACCGAACTGCTGGCCGTCGCCACCATCACCGTGCTGGCCGTGATCAGCCCGGGCCCCGACTTCGCCATGGTGATGCGCAACAGCTTCGTGCATGGCCGCAAGGCCGGGCTGCTGTGCGCGCTCGGCATCGCCCTTGGCGTACAGGTGCACGTGTTCTACACGATGTTTGGCGTGGCGTTGTTGATGGAGCACGCACACAACCTGTTGACGGTGGTGAGGCTGCTCGGCGCCGCCTACCTGATCTGGATCGGCATCCAGACCTTGCGCAAGCGCGCGCCGGACCCGAATGCGCCGCCGCTCGGTGCGGATGCGGGCACGCCAGCGCTGACAGCGCTTGGCGCGCTCAAGATGGGCTTTCTCACCAATGCGCTCAATCCCAAGACCACGTTGTTCGTAGTCAGCACCTACACGCAGGTGGTGAATGCGCAAACGCCGCTGGCCGTGCAGTTCGGCTATGGCCTGTTCATGTCGCTGGCGCACCTGGCCTGGTTTGGCCTGATTGCGTGCTGCTTTTCCACGCCCGCGTTGCGCGCCGCCATGCTGCGGCGCCAGCGCTGGCTGGATCGGGCGATTGGTTCGGTGTTGCTGGCGCTGGGGGTAGCGCTTGGCCTGGGCAACCTGGCATGACGCTAGCCGCTGCCGGCGGCATCAGCCCGCCGCCGGATCCAGCCCATACGCACGCCGGCATACATGCTGCGCGCCGCCCGCGCGCAGATGGCTTTGATACAGGATGAAGCGCTCCACGGGAAACGGCTCGCACACCAGCATGGCCTGCGCGTCGCGCCATGCCTGCAGCGCGGTATCCGCCACGGCAGGCCCGCAGCGCGCCAGCGTGATGTGGGGATGGAAGCCCGCACGCTGCTGCAAGCCCGCATCCGGTAGCGTTGTGCCCTCGCATCCGGCAAGCGCCACCGCCATCAGCGCATGCAGGCCGTCTAGCGCCGCATTGGGCGCCACGCCCGCCCACAGCACGCTCGCCCGCCGCCCGCGAAAATAGCCGGCCGCTTTCACCGTGAGCGCAAAGGCCGCGCCGCAGACGCCCCCAAGCACCTGCTCGATGCATGCCGCGGTGGCGTCGTCCTGCTCGCCGAGGAAATGCAGCGTGAGATGGATCTGGTGCGGCGCCGCCGCCCGGATGCCCGCCACGCGCGGCACGCGAGCCAGCAACGCGGCCGCCAGCGCTGGCGGAACCTCAATCGCCACGAACAAACGTGCCATCGGTCTCACCTCCCGTGACGGCCTGGCGCGGGTGGTCAAGCGCAGCGGCGCGATGCCGCTTGCTCAAAATGCCAACGCCGACTGACGCAGGATGGGCAGTGCCATGGCCGCGGCCGTGCCTTCGAGCCGAAGCAGCGCGCGCTTGCGCTCGGTGCCACCGGCATAACCGGTGAGGTCGCCACTGGCGCCCAGCACGCGATGGCAAGGCACGATCACCGACAAAGGGTTGCGCCCCACCGCCCCGCCAATCGCGCGCGCATGGGTGGGGGCGAGGCCCAGCCCGGCGCCCAGTTCGCCATATGACGTGGTCTCGCCGAACGGGATCTCGCGCAGAGCCTGCCAGACCGCGTGCTGGAACGGGCTGCCGCCCAGCACCATAGGGACCGTGAAGGCCTGCAGGCGCTCGGCGAAGTAATCGGCCAGCTCATCGGCGGCCTGCTCGAAGATGGGCTTCGCGGCGGCGGGCACGTTGGTATCCGGCGTGGCCGCCGCCGGGTAGTACTTCTGTCCGGAGAAGAACAGCCCGCTCAAGCGCGCGCCGTCGACGCGCAGCAGCACTTCGCCCAACGGGCTGGCGACGATGCGGTATGCAATCATGGTGTGTCCCTTGTCTTGTCGTCTCTTACCGACTTGTCCGACCTGTCCAACTTGTCCAACTTGTGGTCCTCGTAGCGCCGCCAAAGATGGATGGCGGCGTAGGCGCGCCACGGCGCCCACTGCGCGACGTGCTGGTTCATGCCTCGCACGGTAGCGATGCCGAGCACCTTGCGCAAGACATAGTCGGTGCCCGGAAAAGCATCCGGCCAGCCGAGCGCGCGCATGGCCACGTATTGCGCGGTCCAGTCGCCCACGCCTTCCACCTCGCGCAGGCGCGCCATGGTGTCTTCCGGCGCGGCATTGGGCTCCAGCTTGAGCTCGCCCGCCGCCACGCGGGCAGCGATAGCATGGATGGCCCGGCCCTTGCCCAACGGGATGCCGATCTCACGCAAGGCCTCGGGCGGCACGCCAGCCAGCGCAGCCGCGCCGGGAAACGTCACGCGCAGCACCGGCGTGGGCTGCGCCAGCGGCAAACCGTAGCGCTCGGCCAGCCGCGCCAGCAGCGTGCGCGCGTGCTTCACCGAGATCACCTGGCCCACCACCGCGCGCACGGCGATCTCGAAGCCATCCACCGCGCCCGGCAAGCGCATCCCGGGCGCTTCGGCAGCCAGCGGGCCCAGATGCTGATCCACCACATCGGGCCGGCAACCCAGATCGCACAAGCGCCGCACGCGGCCCAGCGCCTGCGGAATCACATGCGCCAGCGAACCGGACAACGTCACCTTGATCACATGGCGGCGCGCGACATGCTCCAGCCGCAGCCAGCCCACATGCGTGCGGCCGCCGCTGTCGATCGCCAGCGTGCGCGCGTAGCTGCCATCGCCAAGCTGCTCGATGCCATCCACCGCGCGCACGCCCAGGAATTGCAGGAACGCCGCCCACGCCATCGGCGGGCGGTAGCCCAGCTCGAACACCAGCTCGTCGGCCACGTTGTCGGCGGCGCGCTTACGCATGGCCATGGGCGTCAGCCCGTAGCGCGTCTTGAGCACATCGTTGAAGCGCCGCACGCTGCCAAAGCCAGCAGCGTGCGCCACGTCGGTCACGGTCAGCCCCGTATCGGTCAGCAAACGCTTGGCCAGCAGCAACCTCTGCGTCTGCGCATACTCCAGCACCGAGACGCCGAACTGCGCATCGAACAGCCGGCGCAGGTGGCGCTCGGTAATGCCGATGCGCGCGGCCAGCCCGGCCACGCCGGCATCCACCATGAAGCCCTCGTCAATCAGCGTGGCCGCGGCCTGCGCCAGGCGCCCCGACAGGTCGGCCAGCCCGTGTCCCGGCGCCAGCTCGGGCCGGCAGCGCAGGCAGGGCCGGAAACCCTGCTTCTCGGCCGCGGCGGCACTGTCGTAGAAGGTGCAGTTCTCGCGCTTGGGCGTGCGCACCGCGCAGATCGGCCGGCAGTAGACGCCGGTGGACGACACGCCCACAAAGAAGCGCCCGTCGAAGCGGCGGTCGTGCGAAGCCACGGCCTTGTAGCAGGTATCCGGATCGAGTTTCATAGCCAGCATGCTACTCCGTTGCACGTGCGAAACTAGCTGGATTCGGACATTTGCCTCGGCGGCGTGTATTGACCTGCCACTGCGACACGAAGACCACCGGCACAGCGGCAGCACAGCAGCGCGCTGGCATCATCCATCGCCACTCTCGCCCTTCGGCTCATCCATCGCGGCGGCCAGTTCGCTCAACACCAGCGTCTCGTGCGCAAGCACGGCCACCAGCGAAAGCAGATGGGCCTGGGTCTCTTCACCAAGGTTACAGAAGGTGCCGCCCGCCGCGTTCTCGACGGCAACCGACAACAACGCATTGAGCTGCGCGGTCTTCTCGGCAGCGAGGCTTAGCGGGCTTTCGGATGGAGCATGCGCGGTCAGGAAGGTATCGCGGCCTGTGCGTTGGGCGGTGATGTTGTAGCGCGGGTAGTTATACATCGAGCGCCCTCCGGTGGGAGGCGGGCAGGCGCTGCTGGATGACGGGGAGCTTGGGGGATGCGATTTGCCCGGAATGGGCGAATGAAGACTGGGGCATGGGAGTGCCTCCTTTGCGAGCGTGTTTGACAGCGTTTTTTGTCGTCGGGCTGTCAAACCCGGCCGCTGTGGTTGCAGCAACGAGCGGAGTATAGCGTGGGGCCATGCACCCGAACCCAGCTGCAACAAAAAGTCACACCCGCTGCGCTAGCCAACGGCCACAAGTATTAGATCGATCCTGCCCGCCGCAGATGCCAAGGCCCACATAGATTCTGGGATTGCAGCTGTCCATGCTGGCACGGTCCAGGCTCACATCCCGGGACGCACTCCGGCTGACGGTCTTGCCTTCGATCTGCGCGCCGCTGTGCCAGCAGCCTGACGTACGACTAGGGAAAGGAAATGACGCGTCACAGTGAGCGCAGCGCCAACCCTGGTGCCAAGGTGTACTTCTGCGATCCGCACTGCCCCTGGCAGCGCGGCACTTGTGAGAACACCAACGGGCTGCTGCGCCAGTACCTGCCCAAGGGCACCGACTTGTCCGTGCACACACAAGAGGAACTCGACGCAATTGCCGACAGCTTGAACAAGCGACCTCGCGCTACGCACGCGTTTCACTCCCCACTGGAGGTGTTCGCTCGTATGCTCAGACAAGTTTCTCATCCCCCAACTTCAATTCACTGACGCGGGTGTTGCACCTGGGACTTGAAACCGCTTGATATTTCGTTCTTGTCATTCATCACACCTTACTGAATGGCAAGGTGTTGCACTTCAGATTTGAGGCCGCCAAGCTTATATCCGCCCCTGATGGTCACGCTATCCACTGATTCCGATATTCCATCCTTCGATTTTAAAAAACCAATTTTGTAGGAAACTCCATTAAGATCTTGGCGAGAATATGTGTATTCGTTGTAGTACTTTCCGTAAAATATTTGCTTTCCGAAGATATCTTTGATTTCTTCAAATGGCACGTCATCCCGCAACAATCGCATGGCCGTTTCCGCAATCGTCAAGTACAAGGCGGCCTGCTCGGGCGTCAACGTCTTCACGTTTTTCGGCTCATGGATAAGCGGCTTGCCGCACCATGGCGACGAGTTATAGTTACAGCCTGGCATCGGGTCTTTCTCCGTCCTTGAGATCGTAGAACTGATTGCAGCGATCGGGCTCAGGCAAAGCACGGCCAAACCACTGCTGACTAACCACGAAATCGCAAGCAAACGCATCGTCTTCCCAGGGGCGCAAGCGGTAGCCCAACCCCTGGCCAGGAAGTTTCTTATAATCGATTGGTCTGCCATTTCTGCCCACATGTAAGAGAAGGTCTGTCACTTCTGAGCATCGAGGCCTGGTGGTCGCTGCCGATCTGCGTCTGGATCTCGCCAGGCGTGTCGTCCTGCACGAAGGTGTTGTGCCGCTCGCCGAACAGTTAACGCCAACCATGTAGGAGTGGCGGGTTCCAGCGAGGAAGGAAGCAGCGCCAGCACGCGCCTCTCACTCACCTACCCAGGTCCACAGTACCCGTGCTTCCTCTGACGGCGGAGAAATGCCGACACTCAGCATCGGCTGGCCCTTCTGAACCCGCTGGGCGCGCTGGTCTTTGCTCAGGAAGTAATCCGCGCCCGGCACATCGTGAGGAATCTTGGGCAGCCACAAGCCGGATCGTGGCGCAGGTTGCCGGCTGCGACATTGCGGTACCCGCTGCGCACGCTGCATTTTCTCCTCCGGCGTCATGTACGCCCGGAGCATTGTGACGGTGCCCAGGTACTTTGCCTCGCTATCCGCCCGCGGATCGATATTCGAATATTCCTGATCCTTAAAGAAGGAGAGATACACACTGACCGGAAAGCAAGAGACAAGATCAATGCCGGCATGATAGTGGAAATCGATAAACGTCGCAGGGTCGATATTGAAGGTGACGTAGTTGGAGGCGCGCTGCAAACCAAGTCTTTTCTCAAGATCCTGCTTGCTGATACCAAGCTTATATCCGCCCCTGATGGTCACGCTATCTACTGATTCCGATAGTCCATCCTTCGATTTTACAAAACCGATTTTATAGGAAACTCCATTAAGATCTGGGCGAGCATATGTGTAAGTATTATCATAATCATCGTAAAACCTCTGCTTTCCGAAGATATCCTTGACTTCCTCAAATGGCACATCATCCCGCAACAACCGCATGGCCGTTTCCGCAATCGTCAAGTACAAGGCGGCCTGCTCGGGCGTCAACGTCTTCACGTTTTCTAGATTCGGCTCATGGACAAGCGGCTTGCCGCACCATGGCGACGAGTTATAGTTACAGCCTGGCATCGGGTCTTTCTCCGTCCTTGAGGTCGTAGAACTGATTGCAGCGGTCGGGCTCAGGCAAAGCACGGCCAAACCACTGCTGATCAACCACGAAGTCGCAAGCAAACGCATCGTCTTCCCAGGGGCGCAAGCGGTAGCCCAACTCCTGGTCAGGAAGTTTCTTATAATCGATTGGTCTGCCATTTCTCTCTCATCTCACGCGGCACCACCAAACTTCCTCTCCCTCATTCTGCCGAGTCTTCTCGTTCCAGACCGGCGCTTGCGGAAATACTTTGCCGGCGGCAAGCTCGAACACACTGCCGCCCGTGAAGTGGTGCACGTAGTGCCGCCCGTCCGGAAATACCGGCACGTATTTGCCTGATTCGTGGCACATGTCCCCGCTCATCGGCAGCGGGCCATAGCGCTGGCGCAACGACACCGGCATCTCGCGCGCCCGCTGCTTGCGCTCTTCCCGGGTGAGGATCGGGTAGTCACGGCTGATGCGCACTTCCGCCAGCACCGGGGCGGTCAGGCCACCTTGCTCCGGCGGCTGCGCACCCGGCCGAATGTAGTCAAGCTCGACATTCACGGGGAACTTGCTGTCGTGCACCGGCAGTGCCTGGTAGCTGTATGGATCTGCAAACGGTGTCAACGGATCGGCGGGGAAGCGGTTGTAGGGCACGACCTCGCCATCCGGAAACCGGTAGCTGCCGACCTTCAGCGGCAGCAGCGTCTCCAGTTCCTCTCGCGCAAGTTTGTCCAGGGTCGGCGTGAAATGAATCTGAAAATAGGTCGGCACCTGGGCCACCTTGCTGCGATCCTCGCGGAAGTCGCCGGGATCGTCCCCCACATATAGACGCATCGCAACGTTTGGAAACTGATGATGTTCGAAGCGATACTCCTTGGCGAAGGAATTTCCGGGCAACGGGAAAATAGCCCAGTTTTCCCCGAACACCGATTTGACTTTCTCCAGTGGCACATCGTCTCGGAGGACGCGCATTGCGCTTAGCAGAATCTCGCGCACAATCTGCCGCTGCTGGTCGTTGTAGCGCTCAGCCATGACCGTGGCCTCCCGCACCGCCTGCGGCATCGGAGAACTCTCTTGTGCAAGTGCCTGGGTTGTGCAGCAAAGGAA